>NZ_CP085154.1:605974-908961 GCF_022788695.1 Pseudosulfitobacter sp. DSM 107133 | reverse complement strand
GTGCTGTCGCGCCGTCCGGGGCAAATTTGCGAGGTCGTCGAGATCGACAAGCCGCTGGACCAGCGCGGCTATGGTGATCCCGAACTGGAGCAGGTGCAAAAACACCTGTGGACCCTGATGCGCGACGAAGCCCGCGCAGCCGATGCGGAGCTTTTGAATGTCTGACACCACCACACCCGAGACAGCCGCCCCCCAATCTGCTGTCGAAGTCCGCTTTCGCGGCGGCGGCTTTGCCCCTTCGGCCCGGCGCGGTGTTGGCGTGGCGGTGTTCGTGGTGCTGGTGCTGCTGGTGGAATGGGGCACGCGGGCGGGCTGGATCTCGGCGCTGACGCTGCCCCGCCCCTCGGACGTGGCCGCCACATTTGTCGAGCTGTGGCAAAGCGGGCTGTTGTTCAAACACCTTGCTCCCTCGCTTAGCCGTCTGGCAGTGGGGGCGGCGCTGGGGGCCAGCCTTGGCATCGGCGTCGGAATCCTGATCGGCCTGTTTTCCTATGTGCGCGCGGGGCTGGTGCCGCTGGTCGCCGCGCTGTTCCCGATCCCCAAGATCGCCCTGCTGCCGCTGTTCGTCATCTGGTTCGGCATTGACGAGACATCAAAATACGCGCTGATCGCCTTCGGCACCTTTACCCCCACGGTCGTCGCCACCTATGGCGCGGTGGACAACGTCGACCGCTCGCTGATCCGCATGGGCCAAAGCTTTGGCCTGTCGTGGCTGTCCATCGTGCGCAAGATCGTGTTGCCCGGCGCCATGCCCGGCATCCTGTCGGGTCTGCGGATTTCGCTGGCGATTGCCATCATCCTGCTGGTGGCGGCGGAAATGCTGGGCGCCGAATACGGCATCGGCGCTTATATCCTCGAAGCCGGATCGCTCTATGATCTGGAACGGCTGTTTGCAGGGGTGCTGATCCTGTCGGTGCTGGGCGTGCTGCTGAGCACGGTCATCGGACAGATCGAAAAACGCCTGCTGTCCTGGCGCGGCTAGGGTCGGCTTCGAGCCCAATTGGACCGATGCTGCGCTCTGCGCGAATGTCGGCTTGGCTTTGGTGATCAAAAAGCCTAGACTGCATGTCATCATCTTGGAAGATGAAGCTCCTGCGTGACACCGAAAGCCACGGCAAGGAATGTCCTTCTTCAGTTCAACTGTGGAGGACTCTTTTTGGCCCATAGCCTGAATGTGAAACTCGTTGCCGGGCGCTATGCCGTTTCCCAAGTCGCCACCGATACTGACATTCCGCAGTGGTTTTGTGGGCCGGGCTTCAAGGCTGCTATCTACTCGGACGACGAGACAACCCTGGTCTGCCTCGAAGATCGTGTTCCTGCTGAAATCCCGACAGAAAAGGGTTGGGCCTGCTTGCGTACTGTGGGGCCCTTTCCTTTTGATGCTGCCGGAATTGTCCAATCTCTGATTGCGCCGTTGTCCTCCAATAATATCGGCGTCTTTGTTGTCTGCACATATGACGGCGAGCATGTGCTGATCCCGGCCACAGATACTGACAAGGCAATTCGCTGCTTGAGAGACGCGGGGCACACCATCAACAAGAAGAACCCAACGAAATAACAAACTGAAAAGGTTGAGAGAAAATGTCGACCGGACTTACTGGAAGCTGCCTGTGCGGGAAGGTGACTTACGACACAGGTAGCGATCCGCTGTGGATCACCATATGCTATTGCAAGTATTGCCAACGCGCTACCGGGTCTGATCGAATGATCGAGCCAGTTTTTGAAAGACATCACTTCAACTTCACTGCCGCCTCACCTGCGGTCTTTACGCAACCCTCTGAAGGAAGCGGCAAAGACATTCATGCGCACTTCTGTTCAGATTGCGGCACTAAGTTGGCGCTGACCTTCGAAAGGTGGCCAGACAAAATCGGAATATACATCGGGACGCTGGACGATCCGACCCGGATCAGCGTCAGGCCGGAAAACAGCAAGCACATTTTCGTTTCCGAGGCTCCCTCAGGGACCCTCTTGCCTCCCGATGTCAAAATCTTCCAGCGTCATGCCGCGGAAAATGATGGAACCCCAATCGAGCCAACCATTTATTCCAAGCCAGTGGTCAAATAACGGAAGCGGCCGTTCGCGCAAGCGCGGTGAACGGAAGGTATGAGCCCTAGGTCACCTTGCCACTGAGGGCAGCGCCCGACCGCGGGTGGGCATCGGAACCTCAGTGGGCGCCACTTTATTTCTAATCTTTGGCGTGTGGGTGATAAACCGCAATACGGTGAGAAAGCGCCCGCCCATGGGGCGGTCGGGCGCTGCCCGGCGGTGCTACGCACCTTGTCTCAGACTTTCCGTGGCTCTTCTGCGAAGGTGGAGCCGGTGCCAGCCACCTTTTGGATCGCAGGCACCGGCGACGGGTGGATCGTCTGCGGCCAGGTCTTCGAGGACCGTAATCAAGTGAGATCGCCCGTCGTCTTCGCATGAGGCCTGAACGGATACGCAGCAGCTCACAGGCTCTGCACGACAAGCAAAGGACATGACGAAGATGATCAACGATACCATCGGCATCGACATCTCGAAAGCGCATCTTGA
Source organism: Pseudosulfitobacter sp. DSM 107133 (assembly GCF_022788695.1). NCBI lineage: Bacteria > Pseudomonadati > Pseudomonadota > Alphaproteobacteria > Rhodobacterales > Roseobacteraceae > Pseudosulfitobacter > Pseudosulfitobacter sp. DSM 107133. The sequence goes on along the minus strand of NZ_CP085154.1, from coordinate 906,429 downwards.
CGCGCACCGGCTCAGCACCGCAACCCACGCCCGGTTCGACAATACCGCGACAGGCCTGCGCGCCTTCGAGCGCTGGTTGGGGCAGACAACGCCGGAGCGCGTGGTCTTCGAGCCCACCGGCCCCTACCACCGACGCCTCGAGAGCCATTTCTCAGGCCGCCTGCCGCTCGTCAAGGTGAACCCGCTGCAGGCCCGCCGCTTCGCGCAGGCCCACGGCACACGCGCTAAGACCGACGCGGTCGATGCCCGCATGCTCGCGCTCATGGGGCGCGCGCTGGAGCTGGTTCCGGACCAGCCAACCGACCCCAAACAGCGTGAAATCAAGGAGTTGCATGTCGCCCGCACCGGGCTGGTGCGGGATCGTACCGCGCTGATGAACCGCCTTGGCACGCAACAGCTCGACGTGACCCGCCGCCTGACCCGGGCACGCCTGCGTCAGGTCAACCACCAGATCGACAGGCTTAACGCCGAAATCGAACGGCGAAACCGCGATTGCCCGGAACGCGCCAGGGCAATCGGCATTCTCACCTCGATCCCCGGGATCGGTGCCATCACCGCACGGGCGCTGCTCAGCGAATGCCCCGAGATCGGCACTCTGGGGTCAAAGCAGATCGCGGCGCTCGCAGGTCTCGCGCCGATCACGTGTCAGTCCGGTCAGTGGAGCGGAAAGGCCCACATCCAGGGCGGGCGCAGGCTCCTGCGCGAGAGCCTGTTCATGCCCGCCCTCGTCGCCATGAAGCGAAACCCCGATCTGAGCCAGAAATACGATGCCCTCAGAGCCGCCGGAAAACCCCACAAGGTCGCGCTCGCCGTCCTCATGCGAAAACTCCTGATCCTCGCAAACACTCTCATAAGCGAAAACAGAGAATGGACACCAAAACACCCTTGACCAAGACGGATACTTGATTCCGGGCTTTGGTGGGTGGGTTTGCGCCCGCCCGTCGCACCAAAGGTGCGCCGATACTATCAGGCACGCCTCTGGCGTGACGGGCGGTCGGGCGCTGCCTCTCACACTTTGCAAAGCAATGTGTTGCCGGCAGGTGTTCGCTTTGCGAACACCGAGAGGCCGGCGGTGCTACGCACCTTGATTCCGGGCTTGGTGAACGGCAGCTTCGTCAGCACTGCCGCCGGTCGACCGGGCAACATGCCGCACTCGCGGCGAACGTCAGCTCCTGCGGGTGGCACCGCAGCAAAAATCTGCGGCGGGTCTTGTCCATTCACAGAGCTTGCAAATGGCGCTTCCCGCGCCAAGCGAACCTCTATGCAGATCACGGTGAACGGCAGGTATGAGCCCAAAGTTCCGGATGCCGCGTTGTGTTTGAATGGCGGCTTTCCACTAAGCGCGACCGCTCGCTATACTGAACTTGCCTGAAACCCAGGTCTGCGATCGAAAAGGCTTGCGATGAAAAATCTCACGACTGCCCCCGTGCTGACAAGCCAACGGTTGGTTTTGCGTGGACCCGAACGGAGTGATCTACCGGAGTTTACTCGCTTCATGACCAGTGCCCCGTCGATGGCGGCTCAGGGCGAGACGGTCACAGCGGAACAGGCTTGGTTCGGGTTTCTGACTGGAGTTGGCCACTGGCATTGGCACGGCTTCGGCTTTTTTATCGTCGTTGAACGGCAAACGGGCCACCCGGTCGGCAGAGTGGGCCTGATCAAGCATTCCAACTGGCCGGACGTAGAACTGGCATGGCATCTGTTCGAAGGCGCGGAGGGAAAAGGCTTTGCAACAGAAGCTGCAATGGCCGTCAAAGAATGGGCCCGTGAGGAGTTGGGGTTAGATCGGCTATACAGCTACATTGACCGGGAGAATGCCCGTTCACAGGCTGTGGCGAAGAGGCTTGGTGCCATCACGGACGGAACGCGGGCCCCGCATGAACCAGAGGCGGAGGTATGGGTTCACTCGATGGAAAGCCATTGAGACAAGCCGGGGTGAAGGCGCTGACCCGATGCACCAAAAGCGCCAGCAAAAACTTAGAAACGCGAAGCGCGATCAATCGCCTAAGGTGAAGACGTGCGCAAGATAGCACGACACATGCACGAGGATGCACGTGAACGGGCGCGCGAAATCGCCAAAACTGACACCTATGTCTCTTTCGCTTGCGCCAGGAAGAAAGTCGAGATGCTGTTCGCGCACTTCAAGCGCATTCTAAGGCTCGACCGTTTGCGTCTGAGAGGACCAAACGGCGCGAAGGACGAATTCCTGCTTGCAGCCACCGCCCAAAACCTCCGAAAACTCGCCAAACTGGTTCCCCAACGCCATCAACCGGCGTGAAGGTGAAGAATTGCCGAGTGCGGAGCACATGGCGTCAAGCTCAGAACTAAGCCTTTTTCAACGGTATCTGCGCATTACTGCCGTTCGTCCTGTGCGCAGCGAAAGGCAGCAAAGTCCCGCACAGCGTGTCTTGGAGCCTGGCGCAGAGAACGACCGCTCTCCCCCCATACCCCCCCTCACCCTTCCAGCGTCAGCGTGATCCGGTCCCCCGCAAACCAGGTATTGCCGAACTCCACCGGCACCCCCTCTACATCCACGTTGATGCTGGTCGCGTGCAGCACCGGTGCGCCCTCACTGATGCGCAGGTGCAGGGCTTGGGTTGCTGTGGCCAGTTTCGCCTTTAGCCGGGTCGAGGCACGGGTGTAATCCGCCACGCCGCCGCGTTTGAGGGCGGCGGTGATCGAGCGCAATGCGTGCAGATCGGCAGGCAGGTTGGGAAAGCGTTCGGCGGGAAAAACGCTGCGCACCAGCCCCAGGGGCTGGCCGTCGGCCAGCGACAACCCTTCGTAGTCATGCACCGTGGCCCCCGCCTCCAGCCGCAGCGCCTTGCAATCCGCAGCCGTCGCCGTGCGGGTCTCCAATGACAGGATTTCCTTGGCCGGCACCCGCCCCGCCAGCGTCAGGTTCTGGTGAAAGCGCACCCGCTTGCCGATGGGGTAATCCGTCGGCACCTGTGTCACGAACACGCCCGCGCCGCGCCTTGCATAGACCACGCCGTCCTCGGCCAGTGCGCCCAGCGCGTGGCGCACGGTGTGCCGGTTGACGCCAAAGCGCGCGGCCAGCGCCGCCTCGGTCGGCAGCTTGTCACCCTGGGCGAACTGACCGGCGGCGATTTCGTCGCGCAGATGGGTGGCGATGGATTTCCAGATCGGGGTGCGGGCCATGGGTGTCACCAAAACTTCACAGAAGGGGGGATTGCGGTGCGGAGTGGAATCAGCGATTATTTGTCTAGTTGTATAGGACTCTAGACAAATCGGCAAGGTGTCTACATGAATGAAATGACCGACCCAAACGCTGCCCGCAAAGCCTGGCTGGGCCTGCTCGCCCGCTGCCGCGCGGCGGATCTGGATGCGCTGTGGACAGGGGCCGCGCTGGTCCCCGATCACACCGTCTTGCGCAGCCCCGAAGTGGGCAGCGTGATGGTGCGCGGGCGTGCGGGGGCTGTCGGCAGTGCCTTTAACCTTGGCGAAGTCACCGTCACCCGCGCCTCGGTCCGACTGGCCTCGGGGCAGGACGGGCACGGTTATGTGCAGGGGCGTGACAAGGTCAAGGCGACGCAGGCGGCGTTGATTGATGCGCTGATGCAGACCGATCAGGCCGGTGCGATCCGTGCTGCGGTGCTGGACCCGCTGCAGGACCAGATGGCCCGGACCCGCGCCACCCGCAGCGCCAAGGCAGCGGCCACCAAGGTCGAGTTTTTCACCATGGTCAGAGGAGAAGACTGATGCAGGCCGATGCCCTCTCTGGCGGTTTTGCCAATGCTGCGATCGACGCCGCCCACGCGTTTCGCCACATCATGCAGGTGATGGCGCAGCCGGGGCGGATTGAAACCGTGACCGGCGGCACGCCGCCCGCACCGCTGTCTCGGGCGGCCGGGATCGTGTTGCTGACGCTGTGCGATCCCGAAACGCCAGTGTTCCTGGCGCCCTCCCGCGACACAAAGGCGGTGCGCGACTGGATCACCTTTCACACTGGCGCGCCGTTTTGCGGGGCCGAGGATGCAGCCTTTGCCGCGGGCACATGGGACGAACTCAGCGGCCTGCCCTTTCCCATCGGCACGGCGGAATATCCCGACCGGTCCACCACGCTGATCGTGGAATGTGACGCCCTGAGCAACACCGGTGCGACCCTGCGCGGTCCGGGGATCAAGGACAGCGCCATGCTGTCCCTGCCCGAAACCACAGCCTTTCAGGCCAATACCAAGCTGTTCCCGCTGGGCCTGGACCACTTCCTGACCGCAGGCGACCAAGTGGCCGCCCTGCCCCGAACCACGAAAGTAAGCTGATGTATGTAGCCGTCAAAGGCGGAGAGCGGGCGATTGACAATGCCCACGCATGGCTGGCCGAAGAACGGCGCGGCGATGCGTCGGTCGAGGAACTGTCAGTCCCGCAAATCCGCGAACAGTTGAAGCTGGCCGTGAACCGCGTCATGGCCGAAGGGTCGCTCTATGATCCCGATCTGGCCGCGCTGGCGATCAAACAATCGCGCGGTGATCTGATCGAGGCGATTTTCCTGATCCGCGCCTATCGCACCACCCTGCCGCGTTTCGGTGGCTCGGTCCCCATCGACACCGAGGCCATGGCCTGCGACCGCCGTGTCTCGGCCACGTTCAAGGACGCGCCGGGCGGGCAGATGCTGGGGCCGACATTCGACTACACGCACCGCCTGCTGGATTTCAAACTGGCCGCAGAAGGGGACGTGCCTGCCGCCGAAGAGGCCCCCGCCAGCACCGCGCAGACACCGCATATCATGAGCTTTCTGGACCGCGAGGGGTTGATCCAGCCCGAGACGGACAGCGATGCGACGCCACCCGATCTGACCCGCACACCGCTGGAGCTGCCCGCCACCCGCGATCTGCGGCTGCAATCGCTGACCCGTGGCGATGAAGGGTTCATCCTTGGCATGGCCTATTCCACCCAGCGCGGATACGCGCGCAACCACGCTTTTGTGGCGGAATTGCGCATCGGGGTGGTGCCGGTGGAGATGGACATTCCCGAACTGGGGTTCGCAATCGAAATCGGCGAGATCGAAGTGACCGAATGCGAGACGGTGAACCAGTTTCAGGGCTCAAAAACCCAACCGCCACAGTTCACCCGCGGCTATGGGCTGGTGTTCGGCATGTCGGAACGCAAGGCGATTTCGATGGCGCTGGTGGACCGCGCACTGCGCTGGAAAGAGCTGGGCGAGGACAACCTTGGCGCGCCGGCGCAGGACGAGGAATTCGTGCTGTACCATGCGGACAACATTCAGGCGACAGGGTTTCTGGAGCACATCAAGCTGCCCCATTACGTCGATTTCCAGTCGGAACTGGAGTTGATCCGCAAGTTGCGGCGTGAGGCGCAGGCCAATACTGCCCAGCAAACTGATACCTCAGATGCCTCCGGCGGGAGTTTATCTGGCAAGATGAAGGAGGCGGCAGAATGACTGACTATAACTTTGCCTATCTGGACGAGCAGACCAAGCGGATGATCCGCCGTGCGATCCTCAAGGGGTTGGCGATACCGGGTTATCAGGTGCCCTTTGCCAGCCGTGAGATGCCGATGCCATATGGCTGGGGCACCGGCGGGGTGCAGGTATCTGCCGCCGTGCTAACGCCCGAGGACACGTTCAAGGTGATCGACCAAGGGGCCGATGACACCACCAACGCGGTGTCAATCCGACGGTTTTTCCAGAAAACCGCCGGCGTGGCCGTGACCGAAGCGACGGCAGAGGCCAGCGTGATCCAGACCCGCCACCGCATCCCCGAAGAGGAGCTGCGGGCGGATCAGATATTGGTCTATCAGGTGCCGATCCCCGAGCCGCTGCGCTTTCTGGAACCGTCCGAGGTGGAAACCCGCAAGATGCACAGTCTGGAGGAATACGGCCTGATGCATGTGAAGCTGTACGAGGACATCAGCCAGCACGGCGCGATTGCCACGGCCTATGCCTATCCGGTGAAGGTCGAGGGGCGCTATGTCATGGACCCCTCGCCCATTCCGAAATTCGACAACCCCAAGCTGGAAATGGCCGCGATCCAACTGTTCGGCGCGGGCCGCGAGCAGCGGATTTACGCGGTGCCGCCCTATAGCAAGGTGGTCAGTCTGGATTTCGAGGATTTCCCCTTCGAGGCCAGCAAGGCGGACCACCCTTGCGACCTGTGCGGGGCGACCGACAGCTATCTGGACGAGTTGATTGTCGATGACGACGGCGGGCGTCTGTTCATGTGTTCGGACACCGATTACTGCCAGGGCCGCCGCGCAGCGGGGCATGTGGGCGCGCAGGGCGTCCCGATTGAGGAGGACGCGGCATGACACCGCTTTTGCAGGTAGAAGGCGTGGCCAAGTTCTATGGCGCGCGGGTGGGATGTACGGACGTGTCGTTCGATCTGTACCCCGGCGAAGTCATGGGTATTGTGGGCGAAAGCGGGTCGGGCAAGTCGACCTTGCTGAACTGTCTGGCGGGGCATCTGACGCCCGACGCGGGTGCCGTGCGCTTTGACACCAAGACCGATGGTTTGCGCGACACCGTGACCATGCGCGAGCCGGAACGGCGGATGCTGGGGCGCACCGACTGGGCGTTCGTCCACCAGCACGCCCGCGACGGGCTGCGGATGAATGTCAGTGCGGGCGGCAACGTGGGCGAGCGGCTGATGGCTGTGGGCGCGCGCCATTATGGCAGCATCCGCGACACCGCGACCGACTGGCTGGGCCGTGTCGAGATCAACGCCGACCGCATCGACGACCGCCCCACTGCCTTTTCGGGGGGCATGCAACAGCGGTTGCAGATCGCGCGCAATCTGGTCACCGGGCCACGGCTGGTGTTCATGGACGAACCCACCGGCGGTCTGGACGTCAGCGTGCAGGCGCGGCTGCTGGATCTTTTGCGCGGGCTGGTGCGAGAGATGGGGCTGAGCGCGATTATCGTGACCCATGATCTGGCCGTGGTGCGGTTGCTGGCCGACCGGCTGATGGTGATGAAAGACGGCCATGTGGTCGAGACCGGGCTAACCGATCAGGTTCTGGACGATCCGCAACATGCCTATACGCAGTTGCTGGTGTCTTCGGTGTTGCAGGTATAATGAGAGGTTTCGCGGCGAAGCCTTTTCTGTTTATTAACAATAGGTTAAGAAAATGATCCAAGTTGAAAACCTGTGCAAATCCTTCACCCTGCACAATCAGGGCGGCACGGTTATTCCGGTGATGGAGGGTGCTGCCTTTGATGTGGCGGCGGGCGAATGCGTGGGGCTGATCGGCGCGTCGGGCGCGGGGAAATCCACGCTGATGCGGATGCTTTATGGCAATTATCTGGCGGCCTCGGGGCATATCCGCATTGGTGGGGTGGACGTGGCCACGGCCCAGCCGCGCGAGATACTGGCGCTGCGGCGGGACACGCTGGGCTATGTCAGCCAGTTTCTGCGGGTGGTGCCGCGTGTGTCCACGCTGGACGTGGTGGCCGAGCCGCTGTTGCGCACCGGCCATGACCGCGCCATGGCCGAGGCGCGGGCGCGCAACCTGCTGGCGCGGCTGAACATTCCCGAACGGCTGTGGGGGCTGAGCCCGACCACGTTTTCAGGGGGCGAACAGCAGCGGGTGAACATCGCGCGCGGCTTTGCCTATGATTATCCGGCGTTGTTGCTGGATGAACCCACCGCCAGTCTGGACGCCACCAACCGCGAGGTTGTCCTGTCGCTGATCGAAGGCGCCAAGGCACGGGGGGCGGCGATTGTGGGGATTTTCCACGACGAGGCGGCGCGGGACCGGGTATGCGACCGGGTGATTGATGCGGCCGCCTTTACTCCGGGCATGGCGGCATGAGCGGGCGGATGATCGCCGTGGTCGGCCCGTCCGGTGTGGGCAAGGACACGGTGATGCAGGCGCTGGTCGATGCGGCACCGCAACTGTCGCTGGTGCGCCGTGTGATCACGCGCGAAGCGGATGCGGGCGGCGAGGATTTTGATGCGGTGAGCGTGCCGATGTTCATGGGCATGCAGGCGGCGGGCGAATTTGCGCTGAGCTGGCAGGCGCATGGGCTGCGCTATGGCATTCCGGCCACCGTGGACAAGGAGCTGAAGCAGGGCCGTGACCTGCTGGTGAACCTGTCGCGTTCCGTGCTGCCGGCGGCGCAGGCGCGGTTCGGGGCGATGCCGGTGCTGTTGCTGACCGCCAGCCCCGCCGTGCTGCGCGCCCGTCTGATGGCGCGGGGGCGCGAGGCGGGTGCCGAGATCGACGCACGGCTGGCACGGGCGGGCTTTGCCCTGCCCGGGGGCATCAACGCAATCCATATCGACAATTCGGGTCCGCTGGCAGACACCGTGCAGCGTGCGCTGGCGGCCCTTTACCCACAGAAAGACGTGACACTGACATGACCCAAGAGACCGTATTGACCAACGCCCGCGTGGTGCTGCCTGACGATGTGATCACCGGCACCGTGGTGCTGCGCGATGGCAGGATTGCCGATGTGGCCTCGGGCGGGACCGGCGTTGCGGCGGCGCAGGATTGCGCGGGGGATTTCGTGGCCCCCGGTCTGATCGAGCTGCACACCGACAATCTGGAACGCCATATGGTGCCGCGCCCCAAGGTCGACTGGCCCCACCGCGCCGCCATCCTGGCCCATGACCGCGAGCTGGCGGGCACCGGCATCACCACCGTCTTTGACGCCATCCGCGTGGGGTCGATCCTGTCGGGGGATCACAAACGCTATGGCAAATACGCGCGCCAGATGGCGGATGAGATTCTGGAGATGCGCAACCGGGGCGCGTTGAAGATCAGCCATCACATCCACCTGCGCGCCGAGATTTGTTCGGAGACGCTGGAGGAGGAGCTGGGCGAGTTCGGAACCGACGACAAGGTGGGGATCGTGTCGCTGATGGACCACACTCCGGGGCAGCGGCAGTTCCGCGACGTGTCGAAATTCGAGACCTATGTGCGTGGCAAGCACAACATGCAGGCCGAGGGTTTCGCCGAATATGTCGAATTCCTCTACGGGCTTCAGGCGCAGCTGGGCGCGAAACATGAGGCGGCGGCGGTTGCGGCGGCGGCGCGCTATGGTGCAACGCTGGCCAGCCATGACGACACCACGGCGGAACAGGTCGCGGCCAGCCATGCGCATGGGGTAGCGATTGCCGAATTCCCCACGACGGTCGAGGCCGCAGCGGCCTGCCGCGCGTCGGGCATTGCCAACATCATGGGCGCGCCCAATCTGGTGCGTGGCGGGTCGCATTCGGGCAACGTGGCCGCGCAGGAACTGGCGCAGGCCGGGCTGCTGGATATCCTGTCGTCGGATTATGTCCCTGCGGCGCTGTTGCAGGCGGCGGTGCAGCTGGCGGGTGTCTGGGACGACATGGCGCGCGCGATTGCGACCGTGACGGCCACGCCCGCGCGGTCCGTGGGTCTGGTCGACCGGGGCGAGATTGCGGTGGGCAAACGGGCCGACCTGATCCGCTTTGGCGTACTGGACGGCGCGCCGCTGGTACAGGCGGTGTGGTCGGAAGGGCGGCGGGTGGCCTGAGGCGGGCTGGAGAAGAGTGGACCTTGGTGGCCGTTGAAGGACTGTGCAGCGGCCCAAGGTATCTTTTGTGGCGAACGGCAGGTTCGAGCCCTTGCCGCATTCCACCCGCGCGGAATCAAGTATCCGTCTTGGTCAAGGGTGTTTTGGTGTCCATTCTCTGTTTTCGCTTATGAGAGTGTTTGCGAGGATCAGGAGTTTTCGCATGAGGACGGCGAGCGCGACCTTGTGGGGTTTTCCGGCGGCTCTGAGGGCATCGTATTTCTGGCTCAGATCGGGGTTTCGCTTCATGGCGACGAGGGCGGGCATGAACAGGCTCTCGCGCAGGAGCCTGCGCCCGCCCTGGATGTGGGCCTTTCCGCTCCACTGACCGGACTGACACGTGATCGGCGCGAGACCTGCGAGCGCCGCGATCTGCTTTGACCCCAGAGTGCCGATCTCGGGGCATTCGCTGAGCAGCGCCCGTGCGGTGATGGCACCGATCCCGGGGATCGAGGTGAGAATGCCGATTGCCCTGGCGCGTTCCGGGCAATCGCGGTTTCGCCGTTCGATTTCGGCGTTAAGCCTGTCGATCTGGTGGTTGACCTGACGCAGGCGTGCCCGGGTCAGGCGGCGGGTCACGTCGAGCTGTTGCGTGCCAAGGCGGTTCATCAGCGCGGTACGATCCCGCACCAGCCCGGTGCGGGCGACATGCAACTCCTTGATTTCACGCTGTTTGGGGTCGGTTGGCTGGTCCGGAACCAGCTCCAGCGCGCGCCCCATGAGCGCGAGCATGCGGGCATCGACCGCGTCGGTCTTAGCGCGTGTGCCGTGGGCCTGCGCGAAGCGGCGGGCCTGCAGCGGGTTCACCTTGACGAGCGGCAGGCGGCCTGAGAAATGGCTCTCGAGGCGTCGGTGGTAGGGGCCGGTGGGCTCGAAGACCACGCGCTCCGGCGTTGTCTGCCCCAACCAGCGCTCGAAGGCGCGCAGGCCTGTCGCGGTATTGTCGAACCGGGCGTGGGTTGCGGTGCTGAGCCGGTGCGCGTCAAGATGCGCTTTCGAGATGTCGATGCCGATGGTATCGTTGATCATCTTCGTCATGTCCTTTGCTTGTCGTGCAGAGCCTGTGAGCTGCTGCGTATCCGTTCAGGTCTCATGCGAAGACGACGGGCGATCTCACTTGATTACGGTCCTCGAAGACCTGGCCGCAGACGATCCACCCGTCGCCGGTGCCTGCGATCCAAAAGGTGGCTGGCACCGGCTCCACCTTCGCAGAAGAGCCACGGAAAGTCTGAGACAAGGCCGCAGGCCGCCGCGCATCGCCGGGCCGTCCGCCGGCACGGCGATTTGGCTTCTGTAGTGTCTGACAGATAGTTAGGATGTGCTTGGCTGCCATTAACTGCCAGTCACTGAGGTCGGATCGCCGCACCACGGCCCGACGATGCGCGGCTTCACACTCCATTTCAAACGGCAGCTTCGTCCGTTCAGCGGCCCTTGGTGCAGATCACCGCAAATGTCCGCAATCCAACCGCCGCGCCGCCCCCTCAGTAATTCACCGTCACCACCACATTGTCCGTATAGACCCCGACAAAGGCGTTCTGGCCTGCATGGATGCGCCCGTAAACGGTAAAGACATTGTCGGTGCCGGTGCCATATCCTGCTGCCGTTGTCCCCGAAGTCTCCCCCCACAACGCCGAGCGGGCGGCGTCGCGGTAGAGGCCGTAGGACAGGGTTTCGGTACCATTGCGCAGGATACGGTTGGCGGGGTCGTTGCTTTGGCCGCCGCCCAACGCCACGGAATAGTTGGTGTCGGACGTGCAGCGTACCGTGATCGACGCGGCGGCGTCCTTTGGTTGGGTCAGGCTGCTGGACACGATGCCGAAAGCCAGCGGGGACACCAACAGTTCGCAGCTTGGCACAACCTGGGCGCTGACGCTGAAAGGCGGCACCGTGGCCGTCTGCCCGGGCAGGTTGCAGGCCAGCACACCGTAAACCATCTCGATGTCGGCACTGCCTGAAAAGGTCGAGCTGTAATCACCGCTGCCCACCGATACGCTGCGGCTGATGATGTCGCCATAGATCGGCACCTGTGCGCTGCCCGCGCCCAGCACGATCGGGACCGGCACATAAAGCGTTTCGAGCACGCCAAAGCCGCTGCCATGCCCCAGCGGGCGCAATTGATAGGCCAGCGCCTCGTTCCCCGGACCGCGCATGTAGCGCGGGTTGTTGCCGCTGCCGGCCCCGCCCTGCCCTGCGCCAAAGCGCAGGCAGACGCCCAGCACATTCACCAATGCGCCCCGGCAATTCACCGTCAGCGTGCCCGAGGTGCGGTTCACCGCCCCGCTGCGCACCGAGATTGCACCGAAATTGATATTGCTGACCGAGGCGTCGCAGGTGGCTGCCTGTGCGGTGCGCGCGCCAAACAACGTCAGGGACAGCAGGGCTGCGGCCAGTATGGTCAACAGGCGATTCACTTGCAGGTCACCGGATCGATCATGTCCTGCATCGCCGCCGTGGCGCGGTAGTCAAAGCGCGCGGTGCAGCTTTGGCCCTGATAGCGGGCCTTGACGGTGTTGGAACGCTTCACGTCTTCCAGCCAGACCACGCCGTCATAGCCGACGATGAATTCCTCGTCGGACCCGTTCAGAAAGGCCGCCGCCCCCGTGGGCAGCACCGCGCCGCTGGCATCGCGCAGCACCGCCAGAACCGACGGCGTGTCGTTGCCATCAAAGCTGACCAGTTGCCCCGCGTTGCGCGCCGGTACGATGTCAACAGCTGTGACCCCCACGCTGGTGTCGGCAGGCAGATCGTTGACGTTGATCGACACCCGGCTGCGCTGGTGCGAGGCGGCGCCGGTGATCACCGCGATGCCGTTGCGGTTGGTGCGGGTGACGGGGCGGTTTTGCAGATAGACGGGCACATCCCCCACGCCCACATCGACAATGGCAAAGCCGTCGCTGACGGTGTTGCCGGCCGCAAAGCGTCCGCCGGTATAGACAAGCGACCCTTCGATATCGCCACGAATATAAGTGGTGCTGTCGGACAGTTTGATGTCGGCGCCGGCCTTGCCATAGCGGCCCCGGTAATCGCCCCGCGCGCCTGCAAGGAAGGTGCTGCCGCGATGTTCGAGTTGTCCGGCATAGCCGATGTCGCCCACGTCTTCGCCCAGCGGTTTGGCGATATAGACGCTGGCGGTCTGTGCGCCCGTCTGGTCGCGGCCCACGCCCGCGCGGGCATGGGTGCGGTTGCCCAGCGGCATTGACAGGTTCAGCGACAGTTGCTTGTCATCGGTGTCGAAATTTCGCGACCCCGAGAGGCTGAGTGCGCCGCGTCCGCGTTTCAGCCTGTGACCGACCGAAACCGATACGATCCGGTCGGTCGAGGTGGCACGTTCGGAATGAACATAGTTGATGCCCAGCTTGGAACCGGTGCGCGCCAGTGGCATCGACAGGCTGATGACATCCAGCGCCTTGGGCGTTTCCAGCAGCGGGCTGGCTCCGGCGGCAATCAGGTCGATCCCCGTCACCGAGGCCAGATCGGCAAAGCCGTCTTGCGACCGCAGGGTCGAGGCGTTCAGATCGACGCCTGCAACGGTGGTGCGCAGTGTGGCGTGGACAAATCCTGCGGTAACATCGTTGTACTGGCTGGCCCCTGCGGTCATCGACACTTCGCCCAGCGAGAAGGGCACGAAATTCGCCCCCATCCCCAGCAGGGTCAGCCCGTCGGTGGATTCAAAATGCCCTTCCAGCGTGATTTTGTCGGACAGCCCATAGCGCAGGCTGCCCGAGACGATCAGATCGTCGCCATAGCTGTTGCTGCGCGCGCCGAAGTCCTCGCGGGCATAGCCCACTTCCAATGCATAATCGGCCATGCCGGGTTTGATCAGGTTGCGCGCGGTAAAGAACGACACGCGGCGGCGTTTCTCGCGGCCCTGTTCGTCGCGCACGACGATGGTGGCATCGCCTGCGCCGGTGTGCAGCGGCAGGTCTTCGATGCGAAACGGGCCGCTGTCGACATTGGCGGAATAGGCGCGGTTGTTGTCGATGAACACATCAACGGTCGACGGCACAGCGGCGGCGCCCGAAAAGGTCAGCAGCTGATCCTTGACCAGATCGCTGCGCAGGCTGAAATCACGGCGGACCTGAAAGCCGCCCATGCGGATCGGGCGGCTCCATTGCAGGCCCGAGTTGGTCAGATCGCCAAAGGTATAGGTCAGCGCGCGTTTGGTGTCGGCCACTTCGAAACTGGTTTCGTGACGCACAAAGCTGGTGGGATTGGCGGCCCCATGGGAATATCGGTAAAGTCCGGTGCTGTTCAGCGTACCATAGGGCGAGAAAACGCGTGCATCCAGCGCCGCGCTGATGCTGTTCATGGTCAGCCCCGACAGCCCGTCCACGGCGCTGAGGTCGGTGGCGATGCTGTAGTTCAGAACGCCGCCAAAGCTGCGATCCGGTTCTTCGAACGTGGGGGCGTTGGCGGCCGAGATCACGCTGGGTTCAAGCGCCTGAAACGGCGCTTCGATAAAGATTTTCTGATCGGCAGCCTGATAGTTGAACGACAGCCCCGGAATATCGTCAAGGTAAACCGTCTTGCCCAACCCGGCAGTGGCCTTGATCCCGATCTGCGCCAGTTCACTGCGGGTGGAGGACAGGCGGTTTTCGCCCGGATGTGCGGTAAATTCGGCGACAAGACCCGTTTCATTGCCGTTCACGATGGCAAACAGGAACAGCGGCGTGTCCTGCCCCAGCTCGGAAAACCCGTCTGAAATGACCGCGCTGACATCGACGGATGCCGCCTGTGCCACTACGGCACCGGGCGTGTATCCGTCGATGGTGGGCGCGGTCGCGAGCGCAGGCCCGCAGATCCCGCCCATCATCAGCGCGAGTATAAGGCGTTTTTGCGCCATGACATAGGGTTCCCGTTTGCCTGTGCGGCCTTACCGGCTCTGCGTGATTGGGAGGTCTTGTCGGTGTCGGGGATTCAGCTAAAGCACAAGGGCACCGAATGGCGCACCTGAAGCTTAACCGCCTGACCGCTTTGCTCTTTTCCGGGCAGGCGGTCGACCAGAACGCGGTAGCATTCGCGCCCGCGCACGGCGCGTTTCTTGGTGCGCACCACGCGCACGGTCAGTTCCTGACGCGGGTTCAGACGCGCCGCTGGCGGGCTGATGACCACATCGCGGGTGGCTTGCAGCTTGCCGGGGTCTTGCCCCTCTTTCCACTTCATCACCCGCAGTTGCAGAACCGAGGCCTCTTTGCCGTCGGCCTTGAGCGTCAGGGTGGTCTGGTTCGATGCGGGCACTTCCATGCGTGTCGGAGAGACCGACAGGCTTTCGGCCAGTGCGACGGGGGCGGCGATGGGGCTGAGCGACAGCAGGGCCGCGCCAAAGCCGACTGAGCGCAGGGTGTTTGATTTGATGCTCGAAAGTTTCATGTCCCGTCCTCCTCTTAGTATGTCAGCGTGACAAGGATGGTGTCGGAATACAGACCGGCGTTGTAGCTGCCTGCGGGGATCTGGCCATAGACGGGAATAACCAGCGGCACGGCTGCGGTCACGTCGCCCGAATAGACGTTTTCGGCAGCACCGACAGCGCTGGAATGGCCTGCATCGGAATAGACCGAGTAGGGCAGAAAGTTGCCATCCGTGCTGATCATCCGGCGGGTGCCGCCGCTGGCGTTTTCACCCGCCCCCAACGAGACCGAGATATCGCTGCGCGAGGAAGTGCAGATCACGGCAAGCGAACCGGGTGTCACCTGCGAAGTGGCCGCGCCGGTGTCGATGCTGGCAAAAGACAGCGCGGTGGCTGCGTTCAATGTGCAGGTGTCAAGAACGACAGCCGAAACGCTGAGATTGGAGGTGACGGGATCAGCCGCAAAGGCCGGCGCCGCGGCTGCCAGAAGCACGCCGATCAGCGCGCCGGATTTCAAAGTGGTGGTGTACATATTAACCTCGTTTAACTTGTTCAAGCCCGCCCCTTTCGCAGTGGAAAGGCACGGGCAACTGTTGACGTTTTCGCTGAAGTTTGAGGCAGAACTTTGCCGCCGAGAGGGAAATTACCCGAAGGTTGATCGCACAAATACCCATAAAAACAAGGGGGTTGAACAAATCCCGGCAGCACACCCCTAAGTTGCGAAGATGGTGAAAACTTCCGTAAATTGAGGCAAATTTGCGCATTGTTTCGAAATGCGCTTTGGAAATTCTGCGGTGCACACCGACAGAATAAGGCGGAATTGGTACATTCGGTGCGGATTTTGCCCCATGGTCAGGTTCTGACTCAGGTGTCAGGCGAAACCGGCCTATGTGTCAGATCGCTGCCCGGGTTGCGGTGCCATGAGTCGCTGACGCTTGATTGCGAGCCAAGAGAGCGGCAAAATGCAACCCGCGCGTTCTACCTGAAAAGACCTGACTCAAAGGAATCCCAATCAACAAGGAGCGACGCCATGAAACTTGGCGCTTTTTCAATCAGCCTTCCGGTTAAGGACATCAATGTCTCGATCGCATTCTATGCGAAACTTGGCTTTGTGCCCAAGATGCCGGTGGAGGACGGTGCAAAGTGGGCGATACTGGTCAATCCTGACGACCACATCATCGGTTTGTTCGAGGGAATGTTCGATCAACCTATGCTGACGTTTAATCCCGGATGGAACCAGGAAGCGGGGCCGGTTGATCCGTTTGAAGACGTGCGCACCCTACACGCCCAGATCACAGCGGACGGCGTTGAGGCCATGCAGGAAACTCTCGGTGGCGAGACGGGCCCTGGCAGCTTTGTGGTGATTGACCCGGACGGCAACCCGATCCTGATTGATCAGCACAGGTAGGTTTTATCCAGGGTCTGGACCTTTATTCAGTTTGCGCGTGCTGGGTCCGCCCCCCCCCGGTCTTGCGGCAGCGTCACCCGAGCTGCAAACCCGCGTGTGCTGTCGGGGCGCGGTGAAAAGATTTCAAGTCGGCAGCCCGACTGGCTGCACAGGTCCTGAACAATCGACAGGCCCAGACCATAGCCGTCAGACAGGGTTGCACGGCGGATAAACCGCTGTTTGATCGCATCCAGGTCGGCTGCGGCCAGCGGATCGCAGTCGTTCGACACCACCACGCGGCCCGGTTCGCTGGCGTCGATCACGGTGGGTTCAGGCCCCGAGGCATATTTCAGCGCGTTGTCGAACAGGTTGTTCAGGATGATGCCCAAAGCGTCGGGATCAATGCGGCTGGACCACTGTCCGGTGGGATGTTTCAGCACCAGCGCACCGGCGTCCGCGCGGCGGCCCTGCACTTCGTTCATCAACAGGGAAATCACCGGATTGATGTCTGCCGCAACGGCGTTCAGGCCCAGCCCCGACTGCGCCCGCGACATTTGCAACAGGCGTTCGATCAGGCGCACCAGCCGTTTCAGTCCGGCTTCGATCTCGGCGGCGCTGCTTGCCTGCGTCGGATCACTCAGTTGCGCGCGCAGCCGTTGGGCGTGGGCCAGCGAAATGGCAACCGGCGTGCGCAATTCATGGGCGGCATTGGTGGCAAAGGCCCGTTCCGCCGCCAACACCACATCCAGCCGCGACATCAGCGTATCAAGCGTGTCAATCGCGGGGGTGATTTCGACAAAGGCGTTTTTGCGATCAATCGGAGACAGGTTGTATTCGTTCTTTTGCGCAATGTTGTCACTGAGCTTGGCAATCATCGCGACCGACCGGCGTACCGCCCAGAAGGATGCGGCGGCAAACATCAGACCCAGCAGACCAAAGCCGACAACCACGCCGACCACCACGTCGGTGATGGCCTCGTTGCGTTCGATCATCGGTTCGGCCACGATCACGGTGCCTGCCCGTGGGCTGTCCGAGCCGAGCACCATATAGCGGTTGCCCTGCACCGTGCTTATCCCGTCGGCAAGATCGGGGGGCAACGCCCTGTCGCCCACAGAGGCGGATTGCACACGAATGATGCCCGCACTGTCGAGATACCAGAACAACGTGCGTTCGTCCGGTTGGAGCAGATCATTTTCAAAGGCCAGCAGATTGGCCACGCCGCGTTCGACTGCGCCGGTGCCCTTTTCTGTGGTTTCGATAAACTCAAGCAGCAGATGCGCCTTGCCGACAAGGCTGGCATCGAGCAGTTCGTCGTATTCGTCCTTGAACACATGGTAGACGATGAACACGCTGATCACCATCACCACAAACCCCGGCAAGAGCAGCGAGGAGAACAGCGATTGCAGCAGGCTTTTGCGACGGCTTCTCATGGTGTCAGAGCGTAGCCCATGCCGCGGTGCGTGACGATCAGGTCTTTGCCCAGCTTGGCGCGCAGGCGGCTGATATGCGCTTCGAG
The DNA here is from genome assembly GCF_022788695.1 of Pseudosulfitobacter sp. DSM 107133. Lineage (NCBI taxonomy): Bacteria > Pseudomonadati > Pseudomonadota > Alphaproteobacteria > Rhodobacterales > Roseobacteraceae > Pseudosulfitobacter > Pseudosulfitobacter sp. DSM 107133. The sequence goes on along the minus strand of NZ_CP085154.1, from coordinate 888,656 downwards.
CGCGTTGCTTTCGACCTCGTCGCCATAGGCATATATCGCCGCTTCGAGGCTGTCTTTGGGAACGATCTGCGGCTTGCGGCGCAGCAACACCTCGAACACGCCCCATTCCTTGGCCGTCAGGCGCACGGGCTGGCCGTCGCGCATGACGCTGTGGTCGGACAGGTTGATCACAAGGTCGCGGATCAACACCGTTTGCGCGATCTGGTCGGCGCTGCGGCGGCACACGGTGTGAATGCGGGCTTTGACCTCGTCCAGATCAAAGGGCTTGATGACATAGTCATCGGCCCCCCTGTTCAACCCGTCAATGCGGTCTGACACCTTGTCGCGCGCGGTCAGGATGATGATCGGGGTGCGCAGCGCCCTGCCCCGCAGTTTGCTGAGAAACAGCAGCCCGTCGCCATCGGGCAGTTGCAGGTCCAGCAGGACCACGTCGTAGTCCAGCGTGCGCAGGGCTGCGTCGGCCTCGTCCAGCGTGCCGAACCATTCGACAATATTCTGGTCGGCCTCCAGATGCTCTTTAAGCGGTCGCGCCAGCGCCGCTTCGTCTTCAATCAGCAGAATGCGCATGATCCGGCTTTTTCTTTTCCTGCTTCAGATAGGAATAGGGCAAGGACGCCAGATAGAGACAGTTGGCGACAATCAACGTGGGCCACGGGTACACCATCAGGCACACCAAAAGCGCCACCGCTCCAACCAAAGCGAACGACAGGTGCGCGCGTTTGATGCTGGCGTGTTTGATCGAGATCGTGGGGATCGTGCTGATCGCCAGAAAACCGACGCCGATGATATAGGCCGCGCGCAGGAACGGGAAATCGCTGTCGGGCCAGCCGTAGAGGTGGATAAACACCGGCATCAGCGCCAGACAGGCCAGCGCGGGGGCCGGCACACCGACGAAATGGTCGTCTTTTTTCAGGGCGACATCGGTGCTTTTGACCGACAGGTTGAACCGCGCCAGCCGCAGCGCGCAGCAGACCGCCAGAACCAGACAGGCCAGAAAACCCAGATTGGCATCGGGCGTCCCAATATACAGGGTGTTGTACAGCAGCAGGCCCGGCACGATCCCGAAGTTGAAGAAATCCGCCAGCGTGTCCAGTTCGGCCCCGAACGGGCTGGCGGTGTCCAGAAACCGCGCCAGTTTGCCGTCGGCGGCGTCCAGAAACACCGCGATCAGGATGAAATACAGTGCCATTTCGATGCGCCCGTCCAGACTCATGCGGATCGAGGTCATGCCCGCGCAGATGGCAAAGACGGTGACCATGCTGGGCACGATATGGCGCAGTTTCAGTCGGGGGGCGGGTTCGGTCATTCGGCGATACCACCACGCTGGCGTGTGGGGTCGGCCAGATCGGCCAGAATGGTTTCACCGGCCACGGCTGTCTGCCCGACGCTGACCAATGGCGACACGCCCGCGGGCAGGTAGACATCCAGACGGCTGCCAAAACGGATCAGGCCAAAGCGGTGACCGGCCTCAAGGCTGTCGCCCTCTTTCACGAAACAGACGATGCGGCGCGCCACAAGGCCCGCGATCTGCACCACGCCGATGCGGGTGCCGTCGGGCGCTTCGATGGTCAGGCTGTTGCGTTCGTTGTGAATGCTGGCCTTGTCCAGCGAGGCATTCAGGAATTTGCCGTGATGGTAGATGATATGCAGCACCTTGCCCGCGATGGGCGCGCGGTTCACATGACAGTTGAAGACGTTCATGAACACCGACACCCGCGTCAGTGGCTCGGTGCCAAGGCCAAGGCCCTCTTCGGGGACGACATCCTGAATCAGCGACACGATGCCGTCGGCGGGCGACACCACAAGGCCGGGCTGTTGCGGGATCACCCGCACCGGATCGCGGAAGAAGTAATAGCACCAGACGGTCACGCCCGCGCCGATCCAGAACAGGGGGGCCCATAGCAATCCAAGGACCACGGCAATCGCGGCAAAGATGGCCACGAATTTGCGGCCCTCTTTGTGCATGGGAACCGCGACAATCTTAAGCATATTCATCGGTAAACTTTCAGGTCAGAGCATAGGAACGTAAAACCACCGCGCCCAGAAAAACACCATTGGCAAACAGCAGACACATCGTCGCAAGGGACCCAAGGTCTTTTGCATCGCGTGCGAACTCCTCCCATTGGGGGGCCAGATGGTCGACAATACATTCGATTGCCGTGTTCAACGCCTCGACCGCAACGAGGCAGGAAAACAGAATTAACAAGACGCAGTAGTCAACAAGATTTGCGCCCACGACGTACAGCAGCACACCGCAGACGGGCAGAGCCGTCACGATATGCCGAAACGCGGTTTCCTGCCACAGTCTTCGTATGCCCCCGACAGAATAGCCTGCGGCAGCGAACAGATGCGCCACACCGGTGACGCGCGCGGGTTTGGGGCGGGGTGATGTTGTGTCGTTGTTCATTTGGCGGCCAGGGTTTGTGTGGTTTTGCAGGACGCAAAGATATCCAGTTCGGGATTGCGCTCGGTGGTTTCGATGTCAAGCATGCCCAGCAGCGAGTGGAACAGGTTGTCGTGCGACATGCGCTGGTCTTTTTTGTCGGCCACGCAGCTTTCATCAATGGCAAAGCGGGTTTTGAAGTTGTCCGACATCCACAGGATCATCGGTATGTGGGTTTGATAGTCGGGGGCCATGAAATAGGGCGATCCGTGCAGGTACAGCCCGTGTTCACCCAGCGATTCACCGTGGTCGGACATATAGATCAGCGATGTGTCCAGCCGGTCCTGTGCTGCCAGCATGTCGATGGTCTGCGCCAACAGGTGGTCGGTATAGGCAATGGTGTTGTCATAGGCGTTGATGATTTCCTGAGGTGCGCATTTTTTGAACTCGGCGGTGCGGCAGGCCGGTGTGAAACGTTCGAATTCAGCTGGATAGCGCTGGTAGTAGGTTGGCCCGTGGCTGCCCATCTGGTGCAAGACCAGCACCGTGTCCTGAGTGATTGAGGCGATGTAGTCTTTCAGCGGATCCATGAAAATTCCGTCCATACATTCGCCCGAGGCGCAGAATTCGGGGTTTTTCAGGTCGGTAAAGATGCGCGTATCGAAACGCTCGGCCACGCCTTTGTCGCCTGTGTTGTTGTCCCACCAATCCACATGCAGCCCCGCGTGGCCCAGCACGTCCAGCACGTTTTCGTTGGATACACCCTTTTCAAAGGAATAGCTGTCGTGGGTGAATTTCGAGAACATGCAGGGCAGTGACACTGCGGTGGCGGTGCCGCAGGAATGGGCGTCACTGAAGTTGACGATAGGCAGCTTTTCCAGCTCGGGGTTGGTGTCGACGTCATAGCCGTTCAGGCTGAAGTTGGCGGCGCGCGCGGTTTCACCGGCCACCACGATGGTCAGCATCGGCTTGTGCGGCCTGTCATAGGTCGGCCCCTTCTTGGCATCTGCGCCGGTGCTGGCCACCACCACATTGGCCGAATGCGACATCATTCTGGCATAGCGGATCGCCCCCACCAGCGGCGCGCCAGGCTGATAGCTGCTCATGAAATCCTTACGTTCGCGCAGTATCGAGGCGTAGGATTTGAAGTCGCCCATCAGAAAACCGGCGGTCAGGGCAAAGCTGAGTACGCAGGTGACCACGGGCATCATCGCGGCCCTGATCCGCCCCTGCGGTTTGATGCGCACCCAAAGCAGCACAAGTGCGGGCAGGATGCCGAAGATCACAATATGGATGACATAGCCCGACGTGATCAGATGACGCGATTCCGCAAATGTGGTGACCATGATGTTCTGGATCATGTCTCGGTCGATGATCACACCCAGCGTATCAACGTAATAAGAGGTCATCGCAGACAGGATCACGATGAAGATCAGGAAGGGTTTTACTGTCCACGGAAAGGCAAACAGGCTGAAGGCACCCAGCGTCAGAAAGAAAACAGCCGCCATGTAGCCCGCATATGACAACGGGTGCCCCGCGAACACGTCGCTGGCAATGGTCCAGAAGCTGCCGTTGTCGGCGCAAAGGACAAAGGCGATTGTCAGCGCGGTCAGCACGACCGGCGTAACGCTGAACCGTTCGCGCAGTGCAGCGGAACGGTGTTTGAGAGATTGAATTGGGGTCATTATAGGGAATCCGCACAGTTGTTTGTGGGCTCATGACCACCACAAGCTTACGCGAAGCTTACGGTCGGGGATTTTACTGCGACTGTCAGACGTCAGACGAAATTGACCTTCACGTCGGCAACTGCCCTAAATTGGAACGCCGGGCCTTCGCGCATGGTGCAGCGAAGGTCGGCTTCGAGCCGATTTTGTGGAAAAACACCCGTTCGCGACCGCAGCAGATAGCGATCTGAAGAATGCGCAAGCGCCTTTCTGATCAGGCTTTTCGTGTTTGCTGCGGTGCAGGAAGGATCTTGGCTAGTTTGCGGAGATTTTGGGCGGTGGCGGCGAGCAGGAATTCGTCATTTGCGCCGCACGGCCCGCGTAATCGTAGTCGTCCCAGCCCGAGAATGCGTTTGAGGTGGGCGAAGAGCATTTCGACCTTCTTTCTGAGCTTCATCGCGATCTGGTATTCTTCGGTCTTGGCCAGATCCCTGGCGACCTGACGCGCATCTTCGTGCTCTTCGCGGGTGATCTTGCGCGCATCAGCGTTGGGGCAGCATTTTTGCTTGGACGGGCAGACCTGGCAGACTTCTTTCAAGGCGCGATAGCGGGCTGTGCCCTTGCCCGTCGGTCCCCGGTTCGGATCAGAGTAATTCCGGCGGAACTGCTTGAGCGCGTGACCTTCGGGGCAGATGTATTGATCATTCTCGGCGTCCCATTCGAACTCTGCGCGTGTCCAGGTGCCGTCGGGGCGTCCGGCCTTATCCCCTCTCGGCAGATTGCTGCGCAATCGCCTGCCGGGCAATGGATCACCGGGATGTAAGGATCGATCTTGCGATCTACGAGCCAGCCAAGCATTGGGCCTGAGCCATAGGCTGTGTCCACTGCCCGGCAGTGCATTGCGCAGCAATGTCACGAGAGGGGGCGATCATCCAGTCAGGGACCAGACCGAACTTGTCTTTCACCCGTGTCAGCATGGTCTTCGTCGATCCAACCTCGGCTTGCCGGATCGAACGGGTGCCTTCGACGTCCAAAATGACACCGTGATCCGTGTCGATGAGATAATTGTCGGAATAGCTAAAGAATGCAGGGCCTTTGCGGGCTGCTGTCCACTGACTAGCAGGATCGGAATGCGAGGTGAACTTGGGTTGAACATCGCTCGCCGCGCCGAAGGCTGCCTTGTCGAGCGTGTCGAGATACTCTCGGACTGCGCGGGGTGCATCTACGGCATCGATGGACGACGCATCCCATTCTTCCTTCGGTGTTGAGTTTTGCTTGTTCGCATCCGCTTCACCTCTCGGGACATCGCTGCGCAATGCCCTGCCGGTCAGTGGATCAGGCTGGCGTCCACTGCCATGCGCTGCCCGCTGGCAAGTCCTTCTTCGATGCAACGTGCAACTGTCTTCTCGAACAGATGGCGCAGCAGCTCGCTCTCGCGGAAACGGCCATGGCGGTTCTTTGAGAAGGTCGAATGGTCTGGAATGCGATCGTTCAGATCGAGACGGCAGAACCAGCGATAAGCCAGGTTCAAATGCACTTCCTCACAGAGCCGTCGTTCCGACCGGATGCCAAAGCAATATCCGACCAGCAACATGCGGATCAGTAGCTCAGGATCGACGGAAGGGCGGCCCGTGTGGCTGTAGAAATCCGCCAGATGGGCGCGAATGCCGCTCAGGTCAACGAAACGATCAATGGATCGCAGCAGGTGATCTTGTGGGACATGATCTTCCAGCGAAAACTCGTAAAACAGTGCCGCTTGCGCTTCTTGCCTCGGTCCCAACATCGCCAAATCCCCCCACAATACGGGAATTGAATCAGTAGTTCAGGCCGCAATCAAGGAAGAGTTTTTCAACAAAATAAGCCCCAAAGTGACTTAACCACACAGGGCGGCGCCTGACCGCGGGTGGGCATCACCACATGGGTGGATGCCACTTAATTTCTATGCTTTGGTGTGGGGATGAAGAAACGCGCTGCGGTGAGAAAGCGCCCGCCCATGGGGCGGTCGGGCGCTGCCCGGCGGTGCTACGCACCTTGATTCCGGGCTTTGGTGGATAGGGTTGGCGTTTGAGCGCGTTGCGACGGGTGGCTCATCGAGCCTTGACTTCAGGCTTTGGTGAATTGCCACAAAGTCCCGCACTGCCGACCTTGCCCCAAGCTGTTCCGAAGGACCGCTTTAGGTCAGAAATGCTTGGCATTTGGGCCAATCTTACGTGACGCGGCCCCTTGATTGGATACAGAAAATCAGCGGTATCGAGTCAAAGGTTCGCGACGTTCGACAGCGACGCGCGCTTCAGGGCAGTGACATGTTCAAAGCCGACGGAGCAGGCTGGTCTCAAACCCGTTCTACTGCTTGGCAAAGGCGCGGCTTGAAATGGAAACCGAATTTTGCGCCGGATCTTTTGCGTTCGCAAAGCTGTATCCGTCGGCCTGATGGATGGCCCCGAATTGCAAACCCTTTTCGCTGGCCTGACGGCAAAAGGCGGCGACATCCTGGACATCGAAAACCAGTTTCACAAGCGTTTGCCCTTCCTTGCGCCCCTTTGGCAGGGGATGCAAAAGTATATGCGCGCCAGTGCCTTGCGCGACCAGTTCAACGATCCTGTCGCCCTCAAGCTGGCGCCGCTCGAACCCGAAATACCTGCAATAAAAGGCCGCCACCTCATCGAGTTTCCTGGTGTAAATGATGATGCGTCCTAGTTGTGCAGACATGCGGACCTTCGCCTTTGCTGATTGCGTCACCCTAGCGCAGGGGTGCGGCGTCTCCAATGGCGACCCTCGGAAAACACTGGACTTTTCACCGCAGGCTGGAAAAATTGCACCATCCGTTGAAAATACACGCACCGTGTTTGCAACAGATGCAGCAATACTTCGGGGCCGCCATGAAAATTCTTGCCGTCGATGACAATCTTCTGACCCTTGATCTGCTGGGCACATTGGCGGCGCAACTGGGCTTTCGTGACCTGAACACCGCATCCTCGGGACACGAAGCGTTTCAGATATTGCGCAGTGAGGGCGAGATCTATGACTGCCTTCTGTTCGACATCAGCATGGCGGGCATGGACGGGATCGAGCTGTGCAGCCTGGTGCGCGCCCTGCCGGCCTATCAGATGACACCGATCATCATGCTGACCTCGATGGTTGAAAAGGACTATGTCGACCGCGCGTTCAAGGCGGGTGCGACGGATTATGCCACCAAACCGTTCCACATCGCGGAACTGGGCGCGCGATTGCGCATGGCGCAGGAACTGATTGCTGCGCGCCGCAGCAAGGCATTGGCCAGAACGGCCGCCGCCAAACCGGTTTCCAGCCACAGTTTCGGGCTGGCCGACGACATTGCAATCGACGGCTTTGCGGGGCTGATCCGCTACACCGCGTTGGGCAACTACCTGCTGCAACTGTCCAAGGCCAGACTGGCCGGCACGCAAGTGCTGGCGGTGAAGATCGACCAGATCGAGACCATCTATGCGCAGGCCACATCGGCGGAATTTGTCTATGCCATCAGCGAGGTCGCCGACGCGCTGTGTGGCAGGCTTTGCGCGGTCCAGCCGATGATGGCCTATGCGGGCAACGGCGTGTTCCTGATCGTGCTGAGCGGGACCGTCAACGTGTCCCCTGACGTGTTGGAGCTGGACGTGCAGAACTTGCTGGACGAGCGGAACAGCGAACATGATAACGGTACGCCGCTGGATCTGGATGTCTCCTTTGGCAACCCGATCGTGCCCCATATCAACAGCACCCTGCCCGCCTGGAGCATCTTTGACCGCGCCATAGCCCGCGCCGAAAGCCGGTCAGCGCAAAAGCAGAACCAAAGCCCGAAAACGCTGTTGCAGGTTCTCTGAGACCGCAGCGTCAGGCCCTGCTGCCATAAATTTTGCAACTGTCACATTTGTGAAGTCTGACCGCGCTATGACGCGTCCAACAGACACCAGATGTGGACGGTTCAGTGCGACACCGGACGATATTCATTTCCGACGTTCACCTTGGAACGCCCGGCTGTCAGGCAGAAATGCTGCTGGATTTCCTTTCGAAGAATCAGGCCGATACGATCTATCTGATCGGAGATATCATCGACGCATGGCGGCTGCGGCGCGGCTGGTTCTGGCCGCAAAGCCACAATGACGTGGTGCAGGAACTGCTGGCGCGCGCCCATGACGGGGCCAAGATATACTATGTTCCGGGCAACCACGACGAGGTGCTGCGCGGCTATCTGGGCACCCATTTCGGCGGTGTCGAAGTGGTGAAATCTGCCCCGCATGTCACCGCCGACGGGCGGCGGTTGCTGGTCACCCATGGCGACCAGTTCGACAGCATCGTGGTCAATGCCAAATGGCTGGCCCATCTGGGGGACCGTGCCTATGAATTCGCACTGTGGCTGAACACCTGGCTGAACCGCATCAAACGGCTGTGGGGCGGGCAATACTGGTCGCTGTCGAAATGGGCCAAGCATCAGGTCAAACAGGCGGTCAGCTTTATCAGCGAATACGAACATGTGCTGGCCGACGAGGCGCGCCGTCACGGCTTTGACGGGGTGGTGTGCGGGCACATTCACAGTGCCTGCATCCGCAAGATCGACGGGCTGGACTACGTCAACACCGGCGACTGGGTCGAAAGCTGCACCGCCGTTGTCGAGGATATGAACGGCAGGCTGAAACTGATCGACTGGACCGCGGTTATGCGCACCCGCGACGCCCGCGCGCGCAAGCTGAAACAGGCGCGCCGTTCTGAAATTCCGACCAAAGACAAAGAGGTGGCATAAGCCCCATGACCCACACGCCCGACATTGCCAAACAACTGGGTGCCGCCGTGCACCAGAATCATGCAACCAACTCCACAGGGCTGTTAGAGCGGGTGTTCTCGCGGCTGTTTCGCGGGCTGGTCTATCCGCAGATCTGGGAAGATCCGGTAGTGGACATGGCCGCACTTGCGCTTGAGCCGGGACAGGATGTGTTTTGCATCGCATCGGGCGGGTGCAATGCGATGTCTTACCTGACCGCTGCGCCGGGATCGGTGACCGCGGTGGACCTGTCACCGGCCCATGTGGCGCTGGGGCGGCTGAAGGTGGCAGCGGCACAGCATCTGACGCAGGCCGAGTTCTTTGCCTTTTTCGCACGCGGCGACAGTGCCGCGAATGTGGCGCTGTATGATCGCAAACTTGCGCCGCATCTGGACCGCGACACCCGCGCCTTTTGGGAGGGGCGGACCCTGGCCCGCCGCCGGATCACCATATTTGCCAAAGGTGTGCATAAATACGGGCTGTTGGGGCGGTTTCTGGGGCTGGTACACGGCGTGTCGTGGTTGGCCCGTCTGGACTATGCGCCACTGCTGGCGGCAAAAACCATGGCAGAGCAAAAGCAGTTTTTCGACACCCGCATCGCACCGCTGCTTGAGTCGCGCCCGGTGCGCTGGATGGCGCGTCGCCGCGCGTCGCTGTTTGGTCTGGGCATTCCGCCCGCGCAATATGACAAGCTGGCCGCAGACGGGGACGGCGACGTTCTGGTGGTGCTGAAAGAGCGCGTGCGCAAGCTGGCCTGCGATTTTCCGATCCGTGACAATTATTTCGCGTGGCAGGCCTTTGGCCGCGGCTATGAGCCCGGCACGCCGCAATCCCTGCCCCCCTATCTGGAGCCCGCGCAATTCGAGACCGTGTCCAGGGGTGCTGCCAATGTGGCCTTTCTGAACCGTTCGATGACCGATCTTCTGGGCGAACGCGATGCCGCCTCGCTGGACGCTTTTGTGCTGCTGGATGCGCAGGACTGGATGAGCAATGTGCAGCTGAACGCGTTGTGGCAACAGATCACCCGCACCGCCCGTCCCGGCGCGCGGGTGATCTTTCGCACCGGTGGTGCCAGTGACATCCTGCCCGGACGGGTCGCCCCCGAAGTGCTGGGTCTGTGGCGCTACGACCGCGACACCTCGGCCCGCTGCTTTGCGCAGGACCGTTCCGCGATTTACGGCGGGTTTCATCTGTATCGTCTGGAAGGTGTACAGCCATGAGCGGCACGGTGTCCCATGCGGAACTGATGGACAGCACCTATCGCTATCAGCGGCTGATCTATGACGTGACGCGGCGCTATTACCTGTTGGGCCGCGACCGGCTGGTGCGCGATCTGGCACCGCCGCCAGGGGGGCGGGTGCTGGAAATCGGCTGTGGCACGGGGCGCAATCTGGCGCGTATTGCGGCGCAATATCCCGAATGCGCGCTGTTCGGTCTGGATATCTCGCAGGAGATGCTGCGTTCGGCCAGATCCAAGCTGGGCGCGCACGCGACGCTGGTGCGGGCGGATGCCTGTGATTTCGACGGCACCGCATTGTTCGGCGCGGGCGGCTTTGACCGTGTGGTGCTGTCCTATAGCCTGTCGATGATCCCCGACTGGCACCGCGCCCTGCACATGGCCGCTGCACAACTGGCGCCCGGCGGGGAACTGCATGTGCTGGATTTCGGAGACCAAAGCCACCTGCCCCGCGGGTTCAGACATCTGTTGCAGGCGTGGCTGGCGCGATTTCATGTGACCCCACGGGTTGATCTGCACGCGCACATGCAGGCTGTGGCCGCAAAGCAGGGTCAGAAGCTGCGGTTTCAGTCGCTTTATCGCGACTATGCCCGCTATGGGGTTTTGAGCCGTCCGCTGTGAAGATCAGAGGGCTTTGGCCATTGTGTCCTCTGCTCTGGGGTGACATCGCCACACAGGGCACCGCCCGACCGGCTGGGTCGTGATGCAACATTTGGCACTGTACTGAACCGCCCGCTTGGGTGATCCTGCATGCGATAGGAAGGCGTTTCAGGTGGGGATCAAAACTGTGTCCAGAAGAACAACCTTTACACGGCGCGCGGCCCTGTTGGGGGGCGGTGCTGTGGTGGGCGGGCTGGCGACACATGCGCTGTCGCCCGCAAACCCGACGCTGGACGGCACCCGCTTTATCAAGCCGACCGGCGCGGCGGGAATGTTGAACGACGCCAGCGGGCTGAGCGAGACTCCGGTCTTTCGCCACATCATAATGAAGGACGATCCCGGCGACACCATGATCGCCGCCATCCGCGCCGAACTGGCCGAGGCGCGGGCGAACGGGCGGGCGGTGAATGTCGGCGCGGCGCGTCATTCGATGGGCGGACAGGCAATCCCGCGCGACGGCCATGCCATCACCTTTGACAACGCCTTGGTCGAAACTGACACCGCCAACCGGCAAATGCAGGTCCATGCGGGGGCGCGCTGGAGCGATGTGATTGCCACCACCGATCCGCTGGGGCTGGGGCCGCGCGTGATGCAGTCGAACAACGATTTCGGGGTTGCGGCGACGTTTTGCGTGAATGCGCACGGCTGGCCGGTCAGGCAGGGGCCGATGGGCAGCACGGTGCGCGCCTTTGACATGATTCTGCCCGATGGCGAACTGGTAACCTGTTCGCGCACCCAGAATGCCGAACTGTTCGGCCTGACCATGGGCGGCTACGGGCTGACGGGGATCATCACCCGTCTGGACGTTGATCTGGCCCAGAACCAGCGGCTGGAACCGACCTATGAAGAGATGCCTGCCCGGGCCTTCGCAGACCGCTTTATCGCCACCCTTGCCGATGACAGTGTCACGATGGCCTATGGCCGGCTAAGCGTGGATCGGGCCGAGTTTATGGCCAAGGCGCTGATGGTCACCTATCGCCCGACCGGGGATCAAAGCGATTTGCCTGCGGCCAGCGGGTCAGGCGCGGCGGCGCAGATTGCCAGCCGCATTTACCGTGCACAACTGGGCAACGAGCGGATGAAGCGGCTGCGCTGGTGGTTTGAATCCGGTCTGGCCCCGAAACTGGCCAGTGGCCCCGTCACCCGCAACAGCCTGATTAACGAACCCGTCGTCACGCTGGACGACCGCAACCCCGACCGCACCGACATTCTGCACGAATATTTTGTCGCGCCCGACCGCTTTGCGGATTTCGTGGCCCTGTGCCGCGCAGTGATCCCGGCATCGTTTCAGGAATTCCTGAATGTCACCCTGCGCTTTGTCGACAGTGACCCCGACAGCTGGCTGGCCTATGCGCCGGTGCCGCGCATCGCGGCGGTGATGTCGTTCAGTCAGGAAATGACCGCCCGCGCCGAGTCCGACATGCAGCGTATGACCCGGGAACTGATCGACGGGGTTGTCGCCATTGGTGGCACCTATTACCTGCCCTATCGTCCCCACGCGACGGTTGACCAGATGGCGCGCGCCTATCCGCGCGCCGCCGCATTCGCCGCTGCCAAACGGCGCATTGACCCCGACCTGCTGCTGCGCAATGCCCTGTGGGATACATATTTGAGGACGCTATGACTTTGATCCGGAAATTTGCCCTTGGGTATTTCTTTATTTTGCTGGGCGCGGCGGCGCTGAACTATGTGCCGGGGATCACCGACAAGGACGGGCTGGCCTTTGGCATATTCGCGCTGGACCTGTTTGACGACGCGCTGCATCTGGTATCGGCTCTGTGGGCGCTGGCCGCGGCGCTGCTGGGCGCGCGCGCCAGCAAGGTGTTCCTGGTGATATTCGGTGCGCTTTACCTGGGTGACGGGGTGTTCGGGTTTTTCACCGGCTGGGGCTATCTGGATTTCGGGATATTCACCAATCCGTCGGCGGGCCTGTCATTCACCCTGTTCCGGGTGCTGGCCAACCTGCCGCACATTGCCCTTGGCGGTGTGGCACTGGTGGCCGGGCTGCGGCTTGGGCGGGGCTTGTGAAACGGGTTTTCAAATGGCTGGGCGCGTTGGTTCTGCTGGTGGTGGCCGGGTTGTTGGCCCCTGTGGGCTATGTCGAACTGGCCTGCCGCCCCACGGGGGATCTGCGCGCCTATGATCCGATCCTGCCCCCCGCCCATCGCCGCGCCGAGGGGCGCACACTGCTGACCTATCCCGAATGGCATATCGTCCATGCCTATGAGGACTATGCCCGCGTGATCCGTGACGGTGACCCGCACGATTACCGTTATGCGGCGTCCATCGGCGGGTTCTGGTCATCGCTGTGCAGCCTGTCGCGCGGCTCTGGCCCCTATGGCGGCTTTCCGGGTGAGTTCAAATCAACCGCCTATACCATTGGCGTCAGCTTTACTGCCGAACTTGCCGCCAAGGCGCTGTACGAGGAAACGCTGGGGCGCGTGGCGACATGGATACGCGGCGCCGAACATGCGCCGCTGGACGATCTGTCTGCCCAACAGGCCGCGCGCTACAGCCGGTTCCTGCAACAGGTGCCTTGGTATCGCTGGGAGTTTGGCAGCGATGCAGCGGCCCTGACTGCGGCAGCAACCGGCGCTTTTCGCGACCGCGAACGCCGCTGGGCGCTGGGGCTGGAATACGGCGCAAAGGCGCAATATGCCAAGGTGATTGCCGCCGCCGTCGCCGAAATGGAGCCCGACGCGCTGCGGTTGCGGATGATCGTGACGGGGCTGGGCGACGCGCAACTGGCGGATTACACCGATGTCACAGTGATCGCCCGCCACGCCCAAGGCACCGAGGTGGAAACCCCGCGCTATCGCGCGCTGACACATCTGCTGGCGCAAATGGCGCTGGACGGGGGCGATTTTGTCGAAATTGCCGGAAATGACGATATTCTGTTCACCGTGACATCACAGGCACCCAAACTGGACGGCGCGCTTTACAGCGTCGCGCGACAGGGGTTTGACGACACCCGCCATCTGGTCATGGTGCCGGTCAGCACATTGGCCGACAGGCTGCGCGGACTGTCGGCACAGGGCCTGCACCTTGAGCATGTCCATGACTACTAGAGGCTGGATCCTGGCCTTTGCCCTGGCCATTTGCGGCTGGCTTGGCGTGCAATTGCTGCTGGTGCGGTTCAGTGATGCAGCGCCGGGCGCGGTGGCGCTGTTTCCGGCGGCGGATTTTGTGGCGCGCCTGCCGGCAGGGGTGTCGGTGGTCGGGGGCGGGGCACACTGGATCGCAGTGAAATCAGATGCGCCGGACCTGGGCCGTGATCTTTATGCGGCGGGCGCGCGGGTGGTTCTGCCCGCCGGATTGCCCGGATGTTTGCCGCTGCGCGCGCGTGCAGAGGGCGGGTGACAGACAAGGGGCGCGCACGGAATTTACGCCTGTTTTACACCTCAAACCGGACACAGCGATTTGACGTGCTATTTCAGAGGAAGCCATCCATGATTATTGTCGCCAAAACCAAACGAAAGCCCCGTTGATGAAAGCCCTGCGCCAGATAATTCTTTCGCTTGTTCTGCTTGCTGCGGGACTGTTCGTCTGGATCGCCTATGTCCCGGCCGCGCAACCGTTTCTGGCCAAGACCGGCGTGCTGGACCTGCTGGGCGTGGAACCGGCTCCATCGCAAGCGGGTGGCGCCCAACAGGACCGGTCCCGGCGCGGCGGCGCGGTTCCGGTTGTGACGGCCCGCGTTGGCGAACAGAACCGCGCCGACAAGATCACGGCAATCGGTGACGGCCGCGCGCGCCGGTCGGTTACGGTGCGCTCGAACGCCGGGGGCACCATCACCGAACTGGCCATCACCTCGGGGCAATATGTGCAGGCGGGGACTGTGATCGCCCGTCTTCAGGACGAGGCGGAAAAGATCGCGCTGGAGCAGGCGCAGATACAGTTTGAAGACGCCCGCACCGAAGCGGCGCGCATCGGGCAGCTGGAAACCTCGGGCGCTGTGACCGAAGTGCGCCTGCGCGAAAGCGAACTGGCGCTGCGCAGTGCCGAACTGGCGGTGCGGCAGGCCGAATTCGATCTGTCCCAACGCCGGATCGCGGCCCCGATCAGCGGCTGGATCGGGATCATTGATCTGGAAACAGGTGATCGGGTGAACGCGCAGGATGTGCTGGTAACCATCACCGACCGCGCGGACATATTGATTGATTTTCGTGTGCCGGAGCGCGTGGTCGGCATGATCGAAGTCGGCCAGCAGATCAATGCGACCCCGCTGGGGCAACCCGACACGGTGCTGCGCGGCGAGGTCAGCGTGATCGACAGCGTCGTCGACCGTGCCAGCCGCACGCTTCTGGTGCAGGGGCGTGTGGCCAATGACGACGATCTGCTGCGCGCGGGCATGGCGTTTTCGGTCAACCTGTCGTTTCCCGGCGAAACGCTGTTGTCGATTGCACCGCTGGCGGTGCAATGGTCCAGCGATGGCCCCTTTGTCTGGGTGGTGCGCGACGGCAAGGTCAGTCAGGTGGCAGTGTCAATTGCCCAGCGCAACAGCGATGCGGTGCTGGTGCGTGCCGATGGGTTGATGGCCGATGACCTGGTGGTGACCGAAGGCGTTCAGGCCCTGCGTGAGGGGGCCGAGGTGACCCCGCAGGATGATGAAGCCGCCGCATCGGCGCAAGACCGGCCCACGCAGGGCGACACGCTATGAACGGGCAATCCGCTGCCGGCACGGCGCTGTTTGTACGTCGGCCGATTCTGGCCTTCGTCCTGAACGCGTTGATTGTACTGGCTGGCCTTGCCGGACTGTTCGGCGCCGAAATCCGCGAGTTGCCGAATGTGGACCGTCCGGTGGTGACGATCACGACCCGCTTTGACGGCGCCTCGCCCGAGACCGTGGATCAAGAACTGACGGGGCGCATCGAAGGCGCGGTGGGCCGGGTGTCGGGGGTGCGGTCGATCTCGTCGAACTCGCGGTTCGGGCGCTCTCGGGTGACGTTGGAATTCAACGACAGCGTCGACATCGACGTTGCCGCAACAGACGTGCGCGACGCGGTGGCGCGGATCGTCAACCAGCTGCCCGAAAGCGCTGAGCAGCCGGAAATCGTCAAGGCCGACGCAAATGCCCAACCGGTGATGCGCATTGCCGTCACCTCGGCGGGGCGCTCGCCGCAGGAACTGACTGCCATCGTGCAGGACCGCATCGAAGACCGGCTGATTTCGATTGACGGGGTTGCCGATCTGCAAATCTACGGCGACCGCGAGCCGATCTTTCGCGTTGACATCGACCAGCTGAAGCTGGCCAGTCGGGGGCTGACGCTGGGCGACATGCAGCGCGCCCTGTCCAATCTGGCCTTTGACACGCCGGCCGGTGATCTGGCGGGCGACCGCCAGTCGATCAACGTGCGCACCACTGCCACCGTCGCCACCACCGCCGCCTTCGAGGCGCTGGAGATCAAGCCCGACGTCAAGGTCGGTGACGTGGCACAGGTGACACTGGGCCCTGCCCCCGGCGAGACAGTGCTGCGCGCCAACGGCCAGCAAGGGCTGGGCATGGGCATTATCCGGCAGGCCACGTCGAATACGCTGGAAATTTCCGCCAGCGTGCGTGCGGTCGTGGACGAGCTGAACCAGACCCTGCCTGATGACGTCACTGTACGGGTCACTTCGGACGACGCGATTTTCATCTCGGGGTCGATTGAAGAGGTGCTGAAAACGCTGGGCTATGCCGTGGCCATCGTGGTTGCGGTGATTTTCCTGTTCCTGCGCGATTTCCGCGCGACCTTGATCCCCACGCTGACCCTGCCCGTGGCGCTGATCGGCACATTGGCGGCGATCTATCTGGTGGGGTTTTCAATCAATATCCTGACGCTGCTGGCGCTGGTGCTGGCCACGGGGATGGTGGTGGATGACGCCATTGTGGTGCTGGAAAACATCGTGCGCCAGCGCGCGGCGGGCATGGGGCCGCGCGCGGCGGCGGTGAATGGCACGTCGCAGGTGTTCTTTGCGGTCGTGACCACCACGGCGACCCTTGCGGCGGTGTTCGTACCGTTGTCGTTCCTGCCCGGACAGGCAGGCGGGCTGTTCCGCGAGTTCGGCTTTACCCTTGCGATGGCGGTGTTGTTGTCCTCGGTTGTCGCGCTCAGCCTGTGTCCGGTTCTGGCCAGCCGCCTGCTGACCAAGGCCCCGGACCCGAACGCGCGCGGGCCGCTGATCTGGCTGGGCAACCGGCTGATGCGGCTTTACGAAACCTCCCTGCGGGGCGCGCTGGCGATGCCCTTTGTGATCGTGTTGATTGCGGTCTTTGTTGCGGCCACAGCCGCGATGTTGGCAGGCGGTATCCGTCAGGAACTGACCCCGCCCGAAGACCGCGCCGTCGCCTTGCTGAGTGTCACCGCGCCGCAAGGCGTGTCGCTGGATTATACCCGCAGCAAGATGCGCGAGATCGAGGGTATTGTCGCGCCGATGCAAGAGCGCGGCGAAGTCACCAATGTGTTTTCAATCACCGGATTTGGTGCCGACAACCGCGGGTTCATGGTGTTCACGCTGGCCAAATGGGACGAACGTGCGCGCAGCCAGCAGGACATCGTAGGCGAGATCAACGGCAAGCTGCGCGGGATCATCGGCGTGCGGGCCTTTGCCATCCAGCCGAACTCGCTGGGTATTCGCGGCGCGGGGCGCGGGCTGGCATTTGCGATCACCGGTGACAGCTATGACCAGCTGAGCCACGTCGCCGAAGAGATGGTTGCGCGGCTCAGCCAGAACCCCGAGATGGGACAGGTGCGGCTGGAATACGAACGCACGCAGCCGCAACTGTTCGTGCAGATCGACCGTGCGCTGGCTGCCGATCTGGGCATCGACATCACCGGACTGGGTCAGGCGTTGCAGGCAATGCTGGACGGGCGCACCGTGGGGGCGGTGTTTATCGACGACAAAAGCTTTGACGTGAAAATGCTGTCCACGTCAAATCCGGTGAACGATCCCGGCGATCTTGAGAATATCTTTGTCCAGTCGGGCAACGGCCTGATGGTGCCCCTGTCCAGCTTTGTCACGCTGGAAGAACGCGCCGTGGCCCCCGAGCTGGACCGCGAAGGGCAGAACCGGTCGGTCGAGCTGACCGCGGGGCTGACACCCGCGCTGTCGCTGGGCGATGCGCTGGAACAAGTGCGCGCGATTGGCGACGACGTGCTGGCCGAGAACAACCGCATCGTGCCACTGGCCGAAGCGGCAACGCTGGACCAGACAAATGCGGGGATGTTCCTGACTTTCGGCTTTGCCATCGTTGTGGTGTTTCTGGTGCTGGCCGCACAGTTCGAGAGCTTTATTTCGGCGGTGGTGGTCATGGCCACGGTGCCGCTGGGGCTGGCCTGCGCGGTGTTTGCGCTGTTGCTGACAGGGCAAAGCCTGAACGTCTACAGCCAGATCGGGCTGGTGATGCTGATCGGGATCATGGCCAAGAACGGCATCCTGATTGTCGAGTTCGCCAACCAGCTGCGTGACAAGGGGCAGAACGTGCATGATGCCATCCTGAGCGCGTCAACGATCCGCCTGCGGCCTGTGATGATGACAATGACATCAACCGTGGTCGGGGGCGTGCCGCTGATCCTGTCGGCAGGTGCCGGAGCCGAGGCGCGCGAGGCTTTGGGCTGGGTGATTGTGGGCGGCCTGGGCATGGCCACCCTTTCGACCCTGTACCTGACTCCGGTTGCCTATTTGCTGCTGGCCCGTTTTGCCACGCCCAAGGCCCACGAAGAGGCGCGGCTGCAATCCGAGCTGAGCGCGGCGCAGGGGCTTTAACTGCGTTTCTTCGTGAACACGCCCTTTGGGCTGGTGGCCACCAGACGTTCGAACACCCGCGACACAAAGGGCAGCGACGACAGGTTAAAGACCCGGGCCCGCAGCCAGACGCGGAACGGCGAATGCGGCACGATCCAGTCGGCGGCCTTGCGCCCTGCGGCCTGTTTCTTCACCACTTCGGGGCGCAGGATGGTGTCGTATCGGGCAAGCGCGGTTGGAACATCCGCCTGCGATGCAAGCTGTTGCGCCAGAACATGCGCGCCGCCCATGGCAAGCGACGCCCCCTGCCCCGCCAGCAATGACACCGCAAAGGCAGCATCGCCCAGCAAGGCCACGCGCCCGTTGCACCATTGGTCCGCCTCGATCTGGGCGACCACATCATAGTAGATTTCAGCGTTCGGCGGCATCGCCGCCAGTGTTTCGGGCACCAGCCATCCCAGATCGCCAAAGTTCTCCCGGATTGCCGCCGCCGCATCATCCGCGCGTTCAGGTCGCGTATCGCGCCAGATAAAGTAGACCGCAACGCTGTCGCCCTCCATCCGGTAAAGACCCGCCTGCCGGTCGGGCAGCGACAGCATCAAGAACCGGTCCTGCACCGCCTTGGCCACTGCGCCAGAGCGGAAGATATAGGCGGCCGTGTGATAGCCCAGATATCTGAGCACGCGGGGTTCGGGTGTAAACAATTGCGCCCGCAGCGGGGAATGTATCCCGTCGGCACCGATCAGCACATCGCCGTGCAACCGATCCCCTGCCGAGGTGACGATGTCGACCGACGCGGGGCCATTGTCCACGGTTTCGATCCGGGTGCCAAAGCGCAGATCGACATTAGGCCCCAGCGCGTTGAACAGCACCCGCTCAAGATCGCAGCGCATCAGCGAAAACAGACGCCCGCCCAGCGGAGCGGCGAAGGATCTGTAGCTCATGTAACCCTGACGCGACCCGTCAGCATTGACCAGCTCGACGCCTTCGACCTTTCTGGCATGTCGGGCAAAGGCATCCAGCAGCCCGTTGGCTTCGGCGGCGTCATAGCCGGGGCCGAAAAAGTCGATCATATAGCCGCCGTCGCGCAGGCTGTCGGCTTTTTCAAGCACCACGACATCCCACCCCGCGCGGCCCAGCTCATAGGCCGCCGCAAGTCCTGCAATGCCCGCGCCGGAAATAATCGCTTTCATCTGCCTCTCCTTTCCTCAAACAGGCCGACGCGGCGCTGCTTTTCCAATTGGAGCCCTGTGGCAGCGCGCTGTGCCGGTTACAGGGTGATGTGATGACGCAAGGCAGCCGATGCAACGCTGCCCTGCCTGTATCGGCCAAATGCAGCCTGTGCCTATTTCGGACCGCCCTGTCGCTTAAACGCATCGGCAAGGGCCGAGCCAAAAGCACCCTGGTCGGTCCCGCGCGGTCTTGGTGCGGCAGAGGTTGGCGCCTTGCCGCGTGGTTTTGACTGTGCAGCGGGGCTTGGGCGTGCTGCGGGCTTGTCGCCGCCGTCCTTGCGCATGGTCAGACCGATCCGTTTGCGCGGCACGTCCACCTCGGTGACACGCACGCGCACCACGTCGCCGGCCTTGACCACCTCGTGCGGGTCCTTGACGAAACGGTCGGCCAGCTGGCTGACATGCACCAACCCATCCTGATGCACCCCGATGTCCACGAAGGCACCAAAGGCGGCCACGTTGGTCACGGTGCCCTCCAGCGACATGCCGGGTTTCAGATCGGTGATGCTGTCGATGCCTTCGGCAAAGGTGGCGGTCTTGAACGCAGGGCGCGGGTCGCGGCCCGGTTTTTCCAACTCGGACAGGATGTCGCGCACGGTGGGCAGGCCAAAGCTGTCATCGACGAACTGTTCCGCCCGCAGACCGGCCAGCGCGCTGCTGTCGCCCATGATCGCCCGCACATCACGCCCGCAGGCCTGTACGATCTTGCGCGCCACGCCGTAGGCTTCGGGGTGGACGGATGAGGCATCCAGCGGCTCGTCACCCTGCGGAATGCGCAGGAAACCCGCGCATTGCTGGAATGCTTTGGGGCCAAGGCCCGCGACCTTCAACAGCGCCTTGCGGGTGGGAAATGCGCCGTTGGCGTCGCGGTGGCTGACGATGTTTTGCGCCAGCGACGGGCCCAGCCCCGCGATATGCGACAGCAAGGGGGCCGAGGCCATGTTCAGGTCAACCCCAACGGCGTTCACCGCATCCTCGACCACCGCCGCCAGCGATTGCGCCAGTTGCCGCTGGTCGACGTCGTGCTGGTACTGCCCCACGCCAATCGCCTGCGGTTCGATCTTGACCAGTTCGGCCAGCGGGTCCTGCAAGCGCCGCGCAATAGACACCGCCCCGCGAATGGACACGTCGATGTCCGGGAATTCCTGCGAGGCCAGTTCCGACGCCGAATAGACCGACGCGCCGGCTTCGGAGACGATCACCGGCGTCGGGCGTGCAGTGCCTGCGGGCAGACGTTTCAGCACGTCGCCCACCAGCTTTTCGGATTCGCGGCTGGCGGTGCCGTTGCCGATGGCCACCAGCGCCACGTTATGTTTGCGGATCAGGTGCAACAGGGTTTCTTCGGCCCCGCGCAGATCGTTCTTGGGCTGGAACGGATAGATCGTGGCGGTGTCGACCAGCTTGCCGGTTTCGTCCACCACGGCAATCTTGCAGCCGGTGCGAATGCCGGGATCAAGGCCCAGCGTGGCGCGCGCACCCGCCGGCGCGGCCAGTAGCAAATCTTTGAGATTGCGGGCGAAAACCTCGATCGCTGTGGCATGGGCGCGGCGGCGCAGGTCGCTGAGCAGGTCCATGAACATGGTGCCGCTCAGCTTGATTTTCCATGTCCAGGCCGCCGCCTCGCGCAGCCATGCATCACCCGCCCCGTTTCCGGGAATGCCGATTTCAGAGGCAATAATGCCGACAACACGCGCCAGACCGGTGTCGGCGTCGGGGGCCACGTCGATGGAAACGATGTCTTCTTTGGCCGCGCGCAGGATCGCCAGCGCGCGGTGCGACGGGATGGCCGCCCATTTTTCCGAATGGTCGAAGTAATCCGAGAATTTCGCCCCGACCTCTTCCTTGCCCTTGTTCACCTTGGCGGTAATCAGCGCCTCTTGTTGCATGACCTGCCGCAAGCGGCCCAGCAGGGCGGCGCTTTCACCCAGCTCCTCGGCCAGAATATCGCGCGCGCCGGTCAGCGCGTCTTTTTCGGTTGCGACCGCGTCGGACAGATAGCCCCTGGCCAGTTCCGCAGGGTCGGCCGAACGGTTGGCCAGAATGGCGCGCAGCAGCGGTTCCAGCCCGTTTTCGCGGGCAATCATCGCCTTGGTGCGCCGCTTCGGTTTGAACGGCAGATAAAGATCCTCAAGCACCGACTTGGTGTCGGCCTTGGCAATGTCGCGGGCCAGCGCGTCGGTCAGTTTGCCCTGCCCCGTGATCTCGGCCAGAATGCTGGCGCGCCGCTTTTCCAGATCGCGCAGATAGTCCAGCCGCTCGGACAGCTTGCGCAATTGCGCATCGTCCAGTCCGCCGGTGGCCTCTTTGCGATAGCGTGCGACAAAGGGCACCGTGTCGCCCCCGTCCAGCAAGGCGACCGTCGCGCTGACCTGTTCGGGACGCGCCCCGATGTCGGTGGCAATGGTGCGGGCGATACGATCTGCAACAGCGGTCATGGCGGGATTCCCTTGATTGTCGGAGGTCCGTGATAACGCCGCAAAGGCGCGCCGCCAAGCGGCTACCGAGCAATCCCGGCGCGAATAGCGAAAGCATCGAACAGATCGGCCTGCCCCATCTGCCCGCCCTTCAGCAGAACCCGCATACGATCAAGGCGCCCCTGTTGGTGCCGCCCGATGCAAATACAGGCCCCCGCGCCAAGGCTGTGTTCAAATTCCAGTGCATCAAACCCAAGGCGGGTCGCGATCCGGCTTGAGGTGTCCCCCCCCGCCAGCCCCAGATACCCGACATCGGCCCGCGCCAGCACATCGGCCACGAACCGCGCCGAGGCATCCGCCAGCGCATCGGGGGACAGGCCATAATCCAGATCTGGTTGCAAATGGACAAGCACGGGGGTGTTGGCCGCAAGCAAGCCAGCGGTTTGGGTGCGGAATGTATCAGTGTGAAATGCTGCAGGCGTCAGCGGCAGCTTGTGAAACCCTTGCGCATTTTGCACCTGCGTTTGCGTGTTCAGCGACCGGCTTCCGGCAAAGACCAGCACCGCGCCTGCGTCAGGCGGTGCGACGGGGTCCGGTTGAGCGACGGATTGCGCCCCCGTCGTCAGGATTTCCGCCACCGTGCTTGCCCCGATCAGCAATTGCCGCCCGCCCACCGCGCGCAGGGCAGCGGCAATCAGGGATTGATCGTGGGGCGTTGTGACATCGAACAGAACCGGCCCGCGTTTCAGACGGGCGGCAACCTCTGCCGTATCCGCCAGCGCGGTGAACGGGATAAGATCAAGGTCGCTTAGCCCCTGGTCTGCCATATGCAGGCGCAGGTCAGCCTCGGCCATGGGCGTGACCGGATGGCGGCCCATGACCGGATGGCGGTCGATCCGGTACACTCTGCCGTCTGGCCCTGACGCGAACAGGTTGCCGAAAATACAGTAGCGCCGCAGGCTGGGCTGCCCGCCGATCACCGCGACCACGTCGGGTTTGAACCTGCCAATCAGATCAGCGGCCACAGCCCCGATCGAGCCGGTCGCAGGGCTGGAATCAAAGGTCGAGCACACCTTGAAGTGCAACACACGCGGGTTGGCAGCGGCAATCCGGGGCCACAGCCGCGCGATATCGGCAAGGGCGGCCTTGGGCGCGCGCGAGCGCAGGTCAGTGGGCAGGCCCAGCGCGGCCAACCCTTTGGTCGCGCCCGCCGCATTCAGTTCAAGCCGCGCGGGCCAGCCATTCAGCGCATAGGTCGCCAGCGAATCCGAGGCACCGGTGAAATCATCACCCAGAAAGACAACCTCGCTCATCTCAGCGCGGTCCGAAAAACCGCATCGCCGCGGCCAGCGCCGGACGGGTTGCGGCGGCCTGCTCCAGCGCCTCACCGGCTGCCACGGCCTCATAGGCCTCGCGCAGCGATTTGATACCGGCGGCGGGCCCGTCGGGGTGGGCCAGAATGCCACCGCCGCACATGAACATGAAATCCGCCCCTTCGGCGGCTGTGACCGTATGGGGCAAGGTGCCCGCCCATTGCCCCGAGGAAAACGCAGGCATCACCCG
This sequence comes from Pseudosulfitobacter sp. DSM 107133, assembly GCF_022788695.1. Lineage (NCBI taxonomy): Bacteria > Pseudomonadati > Pseudomonadota > Alphaproteobacteria > Rhodobacterales > Roseobacteraceae > Pseudosulfitobacter > Pseudosulfitobacter sp. DSM 107133. The sequence goes on along the minus strand of NZ_CP085154.1, from coordinate 865,004 downwards.
GTCATCCGCGCCGCCATAGGACAGCGGACGCAGACAGGCGCGGGCGGCTTCGGTGACTTCAGTTGCGGAATCCACAAACTTGCCGCCGATCCCGTGCACATGCATGTGGTCGATCCCCGCCAGACGGTAAAGCGCGTGATAGGCGGCGAAATCCATGCCCAGCAAGGGGTGGCGGCTCATCGCGCCAAAGCCGTTGCGGTGGGCGTGGATCGCCAGCGGCGTGTGGGCGCGCAGTGTTTCCATGCCCGACAGACCGCACCAGTTCAGGCTGGCCATGACACAGCTGCCGCCCTCGGCGGCCACCAGATCGGCGTGGCGGCGCATGGCGTCGGTTTCATCGGTGATGTTAAAGGCCATCATCACGCGGCGGCCCGTGCGGTCCCGCCACTTGCGGATCACCGCCATGACGGCAGGCACACGTTCGGTCAGCGGCGCGATGTCGGGATTGGCGCACACCTCGTCATCCTTGATGAAATCGACACCGGCGGCGCAAAGCTGGTCGACAAGGTCGGCTATCTGGTCCGGGCGCATGCCCACATTGGGTTTGATGATGGTGCCAAAGATCGGGCCTTCGGGCACGCCAAGACTGTCGCGCGTGCCTTGCAGCCCCACGGCAGGCAACGCATAGCGCAGGCGATAGGCCGCAGGGATATCAAGCGACAGCAGCTTTAGCCCCGTAATCTCGCCAATGTCATAGAGGTTGCCCGACACGGTCGATGCCAGCGTTGCCAGATTGCGCCCGATGTTGCCCGTGGGATAGGCAATGCGCACACGGGCGCGGCGGAACGGACCCGCAGCCCCCTTGCGCGCGACATAGGCCGAGGGCAGCGTTTGTGCGGCAGCTTCGCCCTCTTCCACAATCGAAACCACCTGCGCCGCCGCTCGGGCGCGCAATTCGTCGGTTTCACCGGCAACCCGCACAAAGGTGCCGCTGGATTGCTCGCCCGCCATCATGGCCGCGACTTCGGCCAGCGGAAACGGCGTTTCAAGAAGGTATTCGGCAACTACGTGGTACATGGCGCCCTCAGATGGCCGAAAGATCGGGAAAGGGGCGCACCGGGTCAGAGCCGTCCCAATCGACCGAGGCGTCGCGGATCAGGTCGAACATCTTGCCCTTTGGTCCCAGAACTTCAGAGAGTTCGATGCATGTGCCGGGGTGCTCCTGCTGAGCGAAATAGACAAACCGCCCGTTCTTGCCGACACAACCGCTCATCTGAACGGTGAATCCGCGGCCCAGCATCCTGTCCAGATCGGCCTCGAAATCGGTGGTCCAGAACGCGACGTGCTGCAATCCGCGCAGACCTTTTTCGCGGAAATCACGGTACATCGACGGCACATCGTTGCGGATCTGGATCAGCTCGACCTGCATCGCGCCGGAATTGGCCAGCGCCACCGAATTGTGCGGCTCGTAGCGGGTTCCGTCATAGGTATAGTCTTCGATCGGCACGCGCGGATTGTAGAACCACGGGCCAACGCCCATCACCTGCGCCCAGTGTTTCATACCGGCTTCGATATCGTCGACCACATAGCCAAGCTGGCGGATCGGCCCCAAAAGGTTGCTCATTTCAGTCCTCACTTCATCAGTAATTCAGGCAGCCAGGTCGACAGTGCCGGAACGGCAGAGACCACAAGCAGCGACAGCAAAAGCGGGATAAAGAACGGCATTACCCCGGCAATGACACGCCCGATGGGCATACGGGTAATAATGGTGATCATGTACAGGCTCATGCCGACGGGGGGCGTCAGCAGGCCGATCATCAGGTTCAGCACAAAGACGATGCCCAGTTGCAGCGGATCGACCCCCGCCGCCGTCAGGGCGGGCGCAATGATGGGTGCGATAATCAGGATCGCGGCGATGCTTTCCAGCACCATGCCGACCAGCAAGAGCAGGATGTTCACCAGAAACAGCAGCACCAGCGGATTGTCCGACAGGCCCAGCAGCAGGCCCGACACTTTCATCGGCACCTGATCCAGTGTCAGCACCCATGCAAACAACGCGGCTGTGGACACGACAAACAGGATATTCGCGGTTGATTCAGCGGTTTCGCGCAGCGCACCCAGAATGCCGCGCAGGCTGAGCGAGCGGTAGATGAAAATGCCGATCAGCATGGCATAGGCCACGGTCACGCCCGCCACCTCGGTGGGGCCGAAATAGCCGCTGACCAAGCCGCCAATCAGCAACACAGGGGCCATGAGTGCAGGAAAGGAAATCAGCGCCTTTTGCGCCACCGCGCGCGGGCTGACCCGCACCTCGTCACGCGGCAAACCTTTGACTCGTGCGATGATCGCAACCTGTATCATCAACAGCGCGGTCAGCAGCAGCGCCGGAATAATCCCTGCAATCAACAGTTTCACCGCCGAGACATTGGCAACCGAAGCATAGATGATGATCGGGATCGACGGTGGAAAGATCGGGCCGATGGTGGCGGCGGCAACGGTCAGGCCGGCTGCGAATTCCTCGCGGTAGCCCTGCGCCTTCATCTGGTTGATCTGGATTGCACCCAGCGCGCCGATATCGGCAAGTGCTGCGCCCGAGATGCCCGAAAAGATCAGCGACACAAAGATGCTGACCTGCGCAACGGCACCGCGAATGCGGCCAAACATCATGCGCACCAGTTCGAACAGATGGGTGGTGACACCGGTGGCGTTCAGCAGGCTGGCGGCAAAGATGAACAGCGGCACCGCCAGCAGGGGCGAGCTGTCCAGCGCGTTCAGGCTGCGTTGCGCGACAACCGACACGGGTAACCCATGGGTGACAATGACGATGGCGGATGACAGACCCAGACAGACGGCAATCGGCGCACCGAGGATCAGCAGCATCACAAAAATGGAAACAAGGATCAGGCTCATAGGGGCAATCCGTCCGCGTCGCGCGGGTCTTGGTAAGGGGCGGTCGGGTCGCGGCGTTGCAGCGCATCCAGCACCCGCAGGGCCGCGATCACCGCCAGCAACAGGCATCCGGCAAGGGCAAAGCTGTAGTACACCCAGTTGGGCACACGCATCGCCGGTGTCAGAAACTTGCCCGCGCGGGGCAGAAATTCGGCAAAGCTCCAGATCATCAGCCCGGCAAAACCCAGCGTGGCCAGATCTGCGACCAGTACCAGCCAGCGACGAGGCGCAGGGGGTATCATGTCGGGCAGCATCGACACCGCAACCAGCACCTGACGGCCTGCCAGACAGGGCACCGCAAAGAACACCAGCGCGATGCAACTGAAGCGGGCCAGTTCGTCTGCCCACGGCAGGCCCGCGTCAAAGAAATTCCGCGCCGCGACCTGAAGCACGACCAGACTGGCAATCAGCGCCAGCAGGGCCATCCCGAAACCGACGCCGAAACGGGCGAGCCGCGCAAGAAATGCGCGGCCCGGGCTGACCTGTGGCATCAGGATACAGCCGCAATCTTGGCATAAAGATCGCCGTATTCGGCGCCAAAGCGTTCATCGACCAGCGCCTTGACCGAGGTGCGGAAGGCATCGACATCCAGCCCGTCTTCTGCTCCGATCACGGTCATGCCCAGATCGCGCAATTGCTGGGTTTCGGATTCCTCGTTGTCGAGGATCGCCTTTGTCGCTTTCTCGCGGGTCTGGTTGGCGGCTTCGCGCACCGCGTCCTTGCCCGCATCATCCAGCGCCTGCCATGCGTCTTCGTTCATCACGACAACTTCAGCGTTGGACATATGACCCGTCAGCATCAGGTGCGATTGCACTTCGTACAGCTTCACGTTCAGCACCACGTTGACCGGATTTTCCTGCCCCTGCACCACGCCGGTGGCCAGCGCGGTGGGCACTTCGGACCAGTCGACAGGCACGGCAACCGCGCCCATGCCTTCAACAGCAGTGGTATAGATGGGGAAGGGAACGGCGCGGATTTTGGTGCCGGCCAGATCGGCAGGTGTCATCACCGCCTTGTTGCAGGTCAGGTTGCGGCGGCCAAAGTAGTGGGCATAGATCACCCGCACGTTGGCGGCGGCAATCAGACCCTCGTTCAGTTCCTGCATCACCGGGCTGTCCACATCTGTCACCGCCATCAGGTGATCGACATCACGGTACAGATAGGGCGTATCGAGCGCCGCGAAGGGCTGGTAAAGCGAGCCCAGCGCACCGGCGGTGTTGTGCGAAAATGCGATGGTACCCAGCGAAACCGCTTCGGCCAGTTCCTGTAACTTGCCCAGCTGGCTGTTGGGAAACACCTGTACGTCGATGTTGCCGTTCGAGGTCTGGCCAAGCGCCTCGGCGAACCAGTCGGCCTGCGCGCCTGCAACCGAGGAAACCTCGTTGTTGTGCCCATAACGCAGCTGCGTCGCCGCCCATGCCGGACGCACCAGAAACGGCGCGGCAAGGGCACCGGCCCCGGCGGCCAACATCGTGCGACGGTTCATCAAATTCGATTTTTTCATCTTTTCCCCTCCCAGAGATTTTGATGTATTTTGAGGGTTCGATTGACAGACCTGTCTCGGAAACCCAAGTAAACAATGTATTGACGTAAAGTAGGATTTCGGGTCACCCTTCGTCAAAGCATTAAGCTTGATGGGTTTTGAGGTGCGTCAGAGGTGAATACCCCTAAAGATGACAGTCAGCGGCCACAGCTGGCCGAGGTGGCCCGTCGCGCCGGTGTCTCGCTTGCGACTGTTGACCGCGTGATTAACCGGCGCAAGGGCGTCAAGGACCGCACGCGCCGCCGGGTGCTGGATGCCGCGCGCGATATCGGGTTCCTCAGCCCCGAAGATGCCGCGCGCTATGGCGCGGAACGCCCCCTGAACATCACCGTGTTGCTGCCTGCGGGCACCAATCCCTATCTGCGTCTGCTGGGCGAACGGGTGAAAGAACGGATCGGCCAGTCGGGCGTCGACAATCCGTTCCTGCGCTGTTTTTTCATTGAAAGCTTTAACGCGGCGGCACTGGTCGAAGCACTGCACAAGAATGCTGGATGGTCCGACGCGATCATCTTTTTCGCCATCGAACACCCCGAAGTGCGCAATGCAGCCGCTGAACTGGCCGCCGCCGGAACCCGTCTGGTCACCATCGTATCGGATCTGGGCAACGCGCCCGAGGTTGGCCATCTGGGGCTGGACAACAGGGCGGTGGGGCGCACGGCGGGGCTGTTGATCGGGCGGCTGGCCAAATCCACCTCGGGCTCGGTGGCGCTGGTTGCCGGATCGCGCCATTACCGCGCGCATTCGGAACGCGAGGCGGGGTTTCTCAGCATTCTGGACGAAATGTTTCCCGCCCTGCGGGTCGTCGGGATGCGCGAGGGGCATGATGATGCGGCCGAGAACTACCGGCACGCCCTGGATCTGTTCGAACAGGTTCCCGATCTTGTCGGCATCTACAATGTGGGCGGCTCGTCGGGTGGCATCACCCGCGCCATCCGCGAGCGGCAACGCGAAACGCTGGTGTTCATCGGCCACGGGCTGACCCCCGACACCCGCCGCGCCTTGCTGGACGGAACCGTGGATGCCATTTTTGATCTGGACCCGGATACATTGATCGACAGGGCCATCACCCTGCTGTCACATCCCGGCACCCGCCCCCGTCCGCTGAAGCTGGATATCTATTTTCGTGAAAACCTGCCCTGAAGCGCCAGCCCTGTCCGCAAAACCGACGCGGCACATGGACAGGTCGCGCTGTTTTGTGTTTCCTGAAGCAAATTCAGACAGGCAGGCATGTACAACATCCGACGCGAAATTCTGGCCGCTCTGGCGGCGATCGCCACGGGGTTGATCCTGTGGCGGGCGGCAATGGCCGTCGCGAAGCTGGTGGGGGGCGATGCAACTGCGTTTCTGGCCTTTCCGCTGAGTGTGATGCTGCCCGCGCTGGCCTTCGGGTTTCTTGTGACGCTGCGCGATCTGGCCTCGGATGAAGGGGCGCTGATGCAACTGGGGGCAATTATCCACCTTTTGCTGATCCTCGCCCTGCCCGGCTTTGCGCTGTATCTGGCCCTTGGGTTTCCGGTGGTGTTTCTGGTTGTCGAACTGTTCGAGGTTCACATGCCCAAGCGCCTCCGCGACATGCTAAAGCGCGGCGTTCTTAGATGATTTCCCTAAGCCTGCCCGAACCGTTCATGCTGGCCTTGCGATGGGGGCTGTTGCTGGGACCCATTGCCCTGGTGCTGGTCATTGTGCGCCTGCGCAACCCGTCGCAACGTGCGCGGATCGGCGGGCTGTTCGCATTTCTCTATGGTGTTTCCATGGTGTTTGTGACCCATTCACTCGCCATCTGGCTGGGCTGGTGGACCTATGGCTGGGAGTCCCTGATGCTGAACGGCTTGCCGGCGGATATCGTGATTGGTGGAGCTGTTCTGTTCGGGCCGGGGCTGTATTTTGCCTTTCCCGACACCCGACCAATAATGATTTGCCTGCCCATCGTGATCGGCCTGCACGCAACGATCTTTTCTTCGCTTGAGCCGCTTGTCTCTGCCGGCCCCTATTGGTTCGCGGGTGTTGTGTTTGTCTTTGTCACCGCCCATATCCCGGCCATCTATCTGGCGCAGTGGACAGCAGAAGACCGTTTTTTGCCGCTGCGCTGTATCTTGCTGGCGATCATGACCGGCGGGATGATCTTTGCGATCCTGCCGTCGCTGATCCTGCACGCCATGGGTGGATCGTGGGACCTGTCGGACCGCTCGGTGCTCAGCCTGACGCTGACTGCCGTTTTGCTGTGTGGCACCATTGTGATCGGTCTGTCGGCCAACCAGATGCTGTGCATTCAGGGCGCGGGCACGCCGATCCCGCTGGATCCGACACAGCGATTGGTGCGCACGGGGGTCTATGCCTATGTCTCGAACCCCATGCAGCTTTCTGCGGCGCTGGCCTGGGTGTTTCTGGGGACAATACTGGGCAATATCTGGATCATCCTGGCGGCACTGATGGCTTGGGTCTTTGTGCAGGGCATGGTGCGATGGCATCACCGGCACGACCTGCTGAAACGTTTCCCCGAGGGCTGGCCCGAATACAAGGCCAACGTGCCCGAGTGGATGCCAAGGTGGCAGCCATGGCTGCCCGACACGGCGGTGCTGGTCCTTGCTCCTCGTCACCGCAGGCTGCGCGCGCTGCTGTCGCACGCCACTGCGCTGGAGATCAGAACCGGCGAGGGGCGCGCGCGCTATGACAGCCCTGCCGAAATCCGGGGGTTTGACGGGGCGGCGGCCTGCCTAATGGCGCTGACGCATATCAACTTTGCATGGATGCTGGTGGCACAGACGGGGTTGTTGCTGGTGCTGGGGGTGCAATATTTTCGCAGCCTTCTGCCCAAACGTGCAGGTGCAGTTGCATGAGCGCCCCGCGCAGTACCGGAACCCAACCGGCACCCTGGCTGATTGGTATTGACCATCTGACCCAACTGAAACGCGATCAACTTGGCCTCTATGCCAGATTGCGGGCCACCCACGGCGATGTTGTGCGCCTGCGGCTTGGTCCCTACCGGTCGCATCTGCTGTTTCACCCCGACCACATCGAAGCATTGCTGACCCGGCAATGGGCCGCGTTCATCCGGTTTCGCAAGCTCACAACCGTGATCCGGCAATGGAACGGTGACAGCCTGTTGCTGGCCGAGGGCGATGCATGGCGCGCGCGTCGGCGCAAGGTGATGCCTGCGTTTCAAACCCGACGCCTGCCCGACTACGGCCAGATGGCCGTGCAGCAAACCGAGCAGCTGTGCGCAGAGCTGGCCCGGCGCGCCGAAAACGGCAGGGTCACATTTGACACCGATGCCACGATGGCGCGGCTGACACTTGATATCGCCGCGCGCACGCTTTTTGGCGCAGAGCCACGCGCCAACGGGGCCGAGATTGAACGGGCGATTCAGACGCTTTCGGAAACGGCGTTTCGCGAGTCGACCTCGCCAACAACCTTGCCCGACTGGCTGCCGATGGCCGCCAAACGGCGCAAGCGGTGGGCGATACAGGTGATGGATGATCTGGTGTCGGGGCTGGTGCGGGACCGGATCGAACGGGGCGCCAGCGGCGATCAAAGCGATTTGCTGAGCACTTTGATTGCCGAACATGACGGCGATTTCACCGAAGTGCGCAACGATGTGATGAGCCTGCTGATTGCGGGCCACGAGACCTCTGGCGCGCTGCTGAGCTGGCTTTTTGCGGCGCTTGCCACAGAAGCCGCATGGCTGGATGCTGTTCAGTCAGAGCTGGCGCAGGTGCTGTCGGGTCGGCCACCGAGCTTTGAAGATCTGGCCAAGCTGCCGATCCTGCGGGCGACCATAGACGAAACATTGCGGCTGTATCCGCCGGCCTACACGTTGTTTCTGCGTCAGGCGACAGAGCCTGTCGAATTGTTGGATCTGTCGCTGCGCACCGGCGATCTGGTGCAGATTATTCCCTATCTGACCCAACGCGATCCACGGTTTTTCGACGCGCCCGACCAATTTGACCCCGCGCGCTTTTTGCAGCCGCCAACCTGGCCGCAATTTGCCTATCTCCCGTTCGGGGCCGGACCGCGTGTGTGCATCGGGCAAAACTTTGGACTGATGGAAGCCTGTCTTGTGGCCGCGACCGTCTTGCAGCGGCTCACTCCGATGTCGCTGGAGGCAATGCCCCCGCCACTGGCCCGTTTTTCGTTGCGCCCCGATGGCGGCCTGCCGATGTCGTGGCAGGTGACGCCCTTGCTTTGACGCAGCCTGCTCGCAGCTGAAAAGTAGAGACACAAGGGCCATTCTCTGCAAGCTTTGGCGTTGCAACACGCCAACACAAGAGGGACCACCAGACGCCATACACCGCCCCGTCGGTGACCTCGGTCAAGGCCGCTGACGGGGGTTCTATTGCAAGGTTGAGATACAGGAGGGTCAGGGGGCCGAAGTGGCCAGCATCTCTCCGCCATAGGCATCCATCAACTCTGCTCCGAACTCCTCGGCACCTTCGGTGCGCAGGGCAGAAATATGGGCGATGGCGTCATCGCGCACCTGGCGGCTTGGATACACTGTTACGATGGCAAAACGGTCCAACTCTGCGTCAACAAGCATCGAGTGTTGCGCGCCCAAGGCCAGCAGACCCGGAAAGTACTTTCTTTCCATCAGGCCTTTTACATGTTGCAGGGTCTCAGTCTCGCCTGTGATCCGCCATGTGGTAATTGAAACGAAGCTCATTTGATCTTCCCCCACTGTAAAGATTCATACCACAGAACGGCGGCCTCGTCTTGTAAGACCGTCCTCTGAAAAGCATTTTTCGGAACATGGGCGTCGTTCAGACCTTTTCAACGCACCAAAAGGATGAATCGGATTGACGTATTCGGCCGAAACAACGGCGCATGAACGCCGGATTAATCCGTGGATACAGATCAGACAGAAATCGAATTCATACAAATATATTAAGTGGTTACAAAAAAATCAGGTCACAACACATCAAACCGTGACAGGTCCGGACCAAACTCTCGGCAAGACGTTTCTGAATCAGCGAATTTCTCGGGTTTGAAAGGATTGCCTCTTGCCTCTTGCCAGATTTTTTTTCTAACTTTCGCCAAAGATTTTTCACGGCTTCGAACAGATTAATAGGTGAGGTTTTCGGTATGCCAGTACTTTCTATTTCAAATGCCACGGTCGAAGAAGGCTATAATAACTTTCTGAGTTTTGAAGTTACCCTGTCAGAGCCTGCTCTCGATACCGTCTCGTTCTTCTATCGCGCGCTCGAAGGGACCGGCACCAGCGATGACCTCAATTACGGATTTGACTACAGCGACCGGACCTACGGCACCGTTGTTATGGCGCCGGGCGAGACCAGCGCGACGATCAGGATCGGCGTTACTTCCGATACATTGGATGAACGGGATGAAAGCATCATCCTCCAGCTGACCAATCTAAGCGAGAATGCCGAATTTGATGGCGGCGAGGCTGCGCTGCGGGCCACTGGTGTCATTTTTGATGATGACGGGGCTGGCTCGAACCTTTCGCTTCTTGTCTCGGACCCTGCCATCAAAGAGGGGGATCAGGGGACCAAAGAGGCCGTTTTCGAGGTGCGCCTGTCGCAGCCCGCAACAAGCGCATTCTCCGTCAATTACAGCACGAAGGATATTTCAGCCGCAGCAGGCTCTGACTATGTTGCGCGTTTCGGCACGCTGGATTTTGCGGTTGGCGAACAGGTCAAACTGGTCAGCGTGCAGGTGCTTGGCGATACCACCGCCGAGCAGACAGAAAGTTTCGCGCTTGTCCTCGACAGCCCGTCGTCTCCGTCGGTCGGCACTGACGGCCTTGTGGGCGAAGCAACGATCCGCGACGATGATTCCGGCGCGGGGCCCGTGGTTTCGGTGTCCAACGCGGTCGCGGTCGAAGACCATAACGAGTATCTGAGTTTTGAAGTGACCCTTTCAGAGGCTGCTCTGGACACCGTCACACTTAGCTATCGTGCGTTAGAGGGCACAGCAAACAGCGATGATCTGAACTATGGCTATGATTACAATGGCCGGACATATGGCACGATCGAATTCGCACCGGGTGTCACCAGCAAGATTATCTATATTCAGGTCGAAGGTGACGGTGCCGACGAACGCGACGAAAGCGTTGTCTTGCAACTTACCAACCTGAGTGAAAACGCCAGCTTTGCCGGCGGCGAAGATGTTCTGCGCGCCACAGGCGTTATTCTGGACAACGACGGGACAGGCCCCAACCTGTCTGTTCTGGTGTCTGATCCCGTCCTTGTCGAAGGCGACAGCGGCGCCAAAGAGGCTGTTTTCGAAGTGCGTCTGAGCCGCCCTGCGACCGAGGCTTTTTCCGTCAGCTACGAAACCCGTGATATCACCGCAACGGGCGGCACCGATTATGTCATGCGCAACGGTCTGTTGAACTTTGCCGCCGGTGAAGAGGTGAAAACGGTCAGTGTCTCGGTGCTGGGCGACGCTTTGGCCGAAGCAACCGAAAGCTTTGCGCTGGTGGTTGGTCAACCGTCTACGGGAACCGTCAGTGTTGATGGACTTGGCGGTGTGGCAACGATCAGGGATGATGACACCGGCACCGGGCCCGTCGTTACAGTACACGATGCCGTCGCGGTTGAAGATCACAACGAATATCTGAGCTTTGAAGTCACGCTGTCCGAAGCATCGTTGCAGCCTGTCAGCATGAATTACCGTGCACTCGCAGGGACCGGCAACAGCGACGATCTGAATTGGGGGTTGGATTACAATGATCGAACTTCTGGCACGATCGAATTCGCACCGGGTGTCACCAGCAAGATTATCTATATTCAGGTTGAAGGCGACAACGTCGACGAACGCGACGAGAGCATTTATCTGCGATTGACCGACCTGAGCGAAACCGCACGATTTGCCGGTGGTGAAAGCCGCATTCAGGCCACGGGTATCATCCACGACAATGACGGCGCAGGGTCAAATCTGGCGTTACTGGTGTCTGATCCTGCTTTGATCGAAGGCGACTCAGGGTCCAAATACGCTGTGTTCGATATTCGCCTGTCCAGTGCCCTTTCCGACCCGCTGACCGTCAATTATCAGACCAAGGACATCACCGCCGTGGCGGGGTCGGATTATTTCGCCAGGATCGGATCGGTGAACTTTGCACCGGGCGAGCTTGTAAAATCCGTGCGTGTCGAGGTGATCGGTGATGCGACAGCCGAGTTGAATGAAAGTTTCGCCCTGATCGTCGAAGCCCCCGACACGCTGAGTCTGGATGCAAACGGGTTGGTCGGCGAAGCAACCATTATGGACGATGATACCACGCCCGGACCTGTGATCTCGGTCGCGAATGCGTTCGCCCTTGAAGGGCATAATGAGTATCTGGCTTTTGAGGTGTCCCTGTCCGAAGCCTCGACAAGCGAGGTTACAGTTGACTACCGCGCGCTGGAAGGGACCGGAGAGGGCAGCGATCTGAACTATGGTTTCGACTATTCCGGTCGCACCGTGGGGTCGATCACCATTGCACCGGGTCAGACCACGCGCCGGATTTATATCCAGACCGAAGGCGACAGCGACGACGAACGCGACGAGACCATCATGATGGAATTGTCGAATGCGGTCGGCGCCAGTTTTGCGGACGGAGCCGCGAGCGTGCAGGCGGTGGGCTTTATCCTGGACAATGACGGGCTTGGCCCGAACCGCGCGGTTTCGGTGGCACCGGCCATCACCCGTGAAAAAGGCGGTGACGTTGCCGAGTACGAGATTCCGATCCTGATGTCTCAGGCTGCCTCTGTCGCACTCAGCTTTGATGTTGCGGCCGTCGACCAGACGGCGGTTCTGGGGCAGGATTACCGGCTGCTCGACAGCAGCATCACCTTCCTGCCCGGTGAAACCAGCACTGCCGTGCGCGTTCAAATCCTGGGGGATGCGCTTGACGAAAACACGGAGACATTTGCCCTGTCCGTGACCTTGCAAGAGGGCATGCCCTTTGTCGGCTCTGTCCCAGCGGGCATTGTGACCATTCTGAACGGCCCGAGAATCCCGACCCCCGGCGACGATGTGCTGGAAGGCACCAGTGGCCCGGACGTGATTGATCTGCTTGCCGGAGACGATTTTTACAACGGGCTGGGCAGCGACGACCTGGTGCGTGGTGGCAGCGGCAATGACACGATCATAGGTGGCGAGGGATCAGACACGCTGTACGGTGAGGCCGGAAATGATCTCCTGATTGGCGGGCAGAGCACAAACGCCGTGAGCACGCCGGGTGGTCAGGTTTACCGCATCTACCGCGCCACCCTGGATCGCGCACCCGATACCGGCGGATTCGAAGGCTGGGTAGATCGCCTTGAGAGCGGCACGAACAGCATCGTGGAGATTGCCACCGGCTTTGTCGCCTCGCGTGAATTCCAGAATGTTTATGGCAGTCTGGACAACACCGGCTTCGTCAACCTGCTGTATAACAATGTTCTGGGGCGCGCCGCAGACAGCGCGGGACTGGCGGGTTGGCTGCAACAACTGGATGACGGAACATCTCGACAGCAGGTCGTGATCGGATTCTCGGAAAGCGCCGAATTCAAGGCAGGAACGGCCACCGAAGCCAATACCTATACCAACGCTTTGTCCGGTCGGGCACAGTCGGAATTTCTTGACGATGTGTTCCGTCTGTATCGTGCGACGCTGGACCGTGATCCCGACCAGCGCGGGCTAGAAAGCTGGAGTACGCTGCTTTCTGAAGGTCAGGCATATCCTTCCATTGCGGGCGGTTTCACCAATTCAACCGAGTTCCGCAACACCTATGGGGCGCTCGACAACAACGGATTCGTTGATCTCTTGTATCAGAACGTGCTGGACCGTGCCGCCGATGCAGGCGGTCTGGAGGCGTGGCTTGAACAGATGTCGAATGGGCTGTCACGCGAAGGCGTGGTTCAGGGCTTTGCCCAAAGTCGCGAATTCATCAACAAGACGGCGGCCCCATTCACAGCCTATATGAAAGCTGTTGAGGGCGACGTATTTGATGGCGGCCCGGGGAACGACAGAATGGCAGGTGGCATCGGCGCCGATACCTTTGTCTTTGACGCCAGTGAAAAAGGGTCAAATGTCATTCTTCAACTGGATGATTGGGATACGCTTCAATTCGACAGCTTTGGTTACAGTTCCGCGCAAGACGTGCTTGCCAACACCACCTTCTCTGCGGCCGAGGCGCAGTTTGCCGATCAGGGGGTGGTGATCAAATTTGCAGGCGCTGATCTGGAGACCATGCAAAACGTTGATTATCTCTTTGGGTAAGAGCGTTGCTTGCTTGGGGTGAAAGGAACGGCTGTCAGGGGCCGTTCCAGCACCGATGACCGCAGTCAGCTTGCTTGAACAATGCACAAACTGTTGATTTTCGCCCGACAAGACCTGTTCTGGTGTGATTTGTCTCGTTCAACATGTGTCAGGACGCACCACATCGCCAGGCAAGCGGCAAGGGTGGACGGAAGGATGGATGAAAAAGTCATCGACGCGATAAGCGCCTGAAATTTATCTATTTTTTGAAAAATAGTGGTGCCCGGGGGCGGAATCGAACCACCGACACGAGGATTTTCAATTTTCCTTAGCCTCTGTGCAGACCGAAGCGCAGCACCCCATTCTGACGCAAAAATGGATTGAAGTCATGAAGTTGAGCGTTCCAGCCTATTCTACCTTCTTTCAAGTCGAGGCAATCAAGCGCAGGAATATTTGCCCCCATGAGGCACCCAGGGGCGCGGCTCCCTTCTCAGCTCTTTGGTGAAGTCCACGTATTGATTGGTCCATTTGCCTTTTCCAACAAGGAAATGTTCAAGGCGCTGAGGTATTGGTCCAAAAAGCACTCGATGGACTGAAGGTGGTGCAACTCAACTTGCAAGGGTTCGCCCTCTTTGAAATCGAACGTCATTGCCGTTGGTATGGAGCAGTAATCCGCTAGTTCTGGCGACACGCTTGGCGCGCTGTGCACAATCAGGTTACGTAGCTCCGAGAACATCTTTACCGTGGCACACCAATCGCTCACATCAGTGTGTTTATACGTGCTGGGGCGAAGCAATGAGGCCTCTTTCCAGTAGTGCTCCATCACCGAAAAAAGGCCATTGTAAATCTTCTTTCTGCGCCAGTTCTTGTACCTTTCGTCCCAAGCTGTTTCCCACGCCTCGGGGTTCTTTTCTCGGTCACGAAACAGCTTTCGCATTGGTTTGTTGTCTGGCCCCTTGATGAAATTTTCAGGGTTGTGACGTAGGTAAATTTCGAAAGCCTCGAAGACGATGTCTTCAATTGAACCGACCAAATCCGCGACGCCATACGCAGCAACCAGTTCTGTAGATTGCTGGTAATGAGAAGCAGCTTGTTTGCCGGACCAAACGGCTAGAGGTACGTGAACAGCTTTGCCGTAAACACTTCTCATAGTGACGGTCTGGAGAGCCTTCTCATCTGGCAAAGCACTGTAGTGGTCCTCAGCGATGCACATCGCATTGATGGTGATGGCCCAACGCAAGTAGATGCTTCGTGACAGGTTTTTCCAATCACCGATTTTCGCGGTTGTTTCTTCTATCCACTTTTCTGCTGGGTCATCTGTGCGATGGATGAAGTTGGTGACGCCACCTTCCTCGTCGGAAGGTAGTTTCTCAAAGTGCTTTTGCGGGACAAAAAGTGCTCTCTGTCTAATGCTCGTCATTGGTCACCTAATACTTCCTTTGCGTCAGGTTTGCAGACTGCTTCACACAGTCAAGAGCAGTTTCAGAAAAGGCTATTGCACTTCAAACCATACCCTGACACGCGGATTCTGGGTGTCTTACGATGTCTGCATGAAACAGATGCTGACAACCAAATCGCTCGACGCGATGCCCCCCGCGACCATCAAACGGTACGAGGTCCGCGACCAGAAAGTAAATGGCCTGCATGTGCGTGTGTCGACCACAGGTGCCAAGGTGTTCTACACGTTGGTCCGACCGAACGGTGCGCGCAGACGCGTTAAAATCGGCCCCTATCCTGTGGTCTCCCTTGCCGATGCTAGACGCCGCGCGATGGAAATCGCCCGTGATGTCGAGTTGGGCGAGTTCGACAAGCCCCCCGAAGTTTCCGAGGCATCGGCCCTGACGCTGGGTGAGATGATCCCCAAGTTCATCGAGCTTCATGCCAAGCCCAACACCAAGGACTGGAAGCGCACCGAGACCCGTCGCGAATTCGCGTTCAGGGTGATTTCCTGTCGCTCGACGAGAAGGGGCTGAATGCCCTCATGCGCGAGGTGAAGCGCAAGCCACCGGACCTTCTGATCCTTGACCCCTTGTTCGCCTACATTCCGGCAGGGCAGGATATCTACAAGCCAAATGTGATCCGACAGCTTTTGTCTTTCCTAAAAGACATAGCGGAGGCTGGTGAAACAGCCGTGGTGATCATTCGGCACCTGACGAAGGCCAAGCACAACAAGGCCATATATCAGGGGGGTGGTTCCATGGATGTGATCGGCGCGGCGAGATCGGCGTTTCTGGTGTGCGAACACCCCAACGACAGTTCGACCAAGCTGATAGTGCACATCAAGCACAACATTGCCGTTCGCGGGCAAACGCAGAGTTATGAAATCGTCGGAGAAGATGGCGGCGGGGCATCCATTAATTGGCTGGGGCCGTCAGACATCACGATTGACGACTTGATCTCTTCCGAAGGCGCTCCGCGAATTTCGGCGCTGGACGAAGCGACCCAGTTTCTGCGCGTGTTTCTCAAGAACGGGCCGGAACCGTCAACCAAAGTGGAGAAAGAGGCTGCGGCACGCGACATAGCCCCTAAGACCTTGGAACGCGCAAGGCGCGCTCTAGGAGTCAGATCTAAGAAGAAGGGGAAAGGCTGGTTCCTATCCTTGCCAGACGAAGAATGACCACAGGTAGGAAGTGAAGTGCGCCAAGAACGCCAACATCGCCATCGATAATTTCGGCGCACTTCGCCCCCAAGATCGCCACGATCATGCATGACGCCCTTGGCGATCTTGACGATCTTGATATCGGCTAGGGGCCGAAAATCTCGGCAGTCCGTATGACCGCTTGTCCGTCCACAGGGTGCGCGCTGATAAAAAAAGGCCTCCCCCTATCCCCCTGTGGTCACCTTTCACCAATGCCTCAACAGACGAGGCCAAAAGCGCCCGAGACCGACACGCGGACTATTGATCAGGCTGTTGGATGGGAGACGGACCCAAATAGCTGAGTCTTTTCAATCGGTCCGCATTCGGGTTCATCTGAGTGGGTGCTTTCGGGTGCCGCATGGGTGGGTTTACTCATTGGCTAGACTGTCCACGGCGGCATTTTGCAATTCGTTCGACCACGTGAATGGGCCATGCAGCGTTGGCACTAATTGACGGAATTCTACCATCGAAGTATTGGGTGCTGCTTGGGTGGATCGGCACCCCATGTTTGCGCGCTTGTGACATCAGTTTTGCTCCCAGCCTTTGCGGTGGAAATGGCGCAGTACGATGGCACGGTTGTACAGGGGAAAGCCGATCCACAAACCATTGGCTGTGATTAGCGATAAGATCGACCACAGGAACATCCCTTTGAACAGATAGTAGAGCGGACCGAAAAGTAGACACCACAGCCTGTGCCAGTTGCCGAGAATGACCTTGTCCTGCCCGTTGAATTTCCATGTTGCCCGAATGACCATTGTGGTCTCCTTTGCTGGTTGCGGTTGCAACAGCGCAATAAGATCGAGCAGTGGTGGGCGTCAGGGTAATTCCTAGATCATTGAACGTCTGAGCAGCGCACAGGGGCCAGCACTGGCGTCAGCGGCGCTTTCATCGCAACACGTCGTTCGTCACGGTCACGAGGCCCTCTGGCTCAATGTAACACGGCCACGCGCGCTTATCGCTGTGTATGCTGGGGCTTAGTTAGGGCTGCTGTTCGAACGGTGAAAACTACGAAAACCTATCCGCCACGTACTTTTCTTTTCTGTCATTAATCAAATTGAGACTGTCAAAAATATTCTGGCTAGGTTGTTCAGTACCACAACCAGCGACAAGCAAAATTAGTTGTCCGTAATCGATAGCGGCTACTAACAACCGCTCCGCTTGAAATGAATCTCCACCGTAAACCCCGGCCAAATTCAGTCCAACCATTCCATCGGTACGCTGATCGTCAATTTTCAAGCCGGGTAGGATTGACTTCGGATTGGGATGGGCACCAAAATCAATAGATTGGCTGTATGCCGTATTGATCCAGTCTTCTGTTCCCGACCATACGAAAGAGCGCTTAACAAGATGCTTTGCAGTGTCTTTTACAGCTGATGTGAATGCCCTTCTTGATTTTCGATGCGCCTTCTCTTCCCTATTTCTATCTAACCAGACTTGTTCCAACTCTGGTTGTGCCCAAATGTTGTACGCATAGCAGGCAGCCTCTAGGGATGTCCGAAACAGTGGGAAAGCTGACGCTGAGTGCCCGGTTGTTGCCACACGTATTGAGGTTAGCCATGTCATCAACGACGAGATGTTGAGCAAACCTTGGCTCGGCCCCCAGCCATCGCTGATCGACGGCAATTCAGTGACAAAAATTGTATGTATCTGCTCCAATATTCGCATGGCATCGATGTGGGATGTTAGAGCCAATTGAGTGCTGGCCTCTGCCAGATTGAAATAGCTTTCAAATGACGGTGTGGTTTCAAATTTCACGACGAGTGTACCTTGGTAACCGCGCCATTGGCACCGCCTGCCTGAGGCTGGGGCGATGATCTAAGAGACGTCGTTAAAGACGTCATTAGCGACGTCTCTTATGCGGGGTCTGGAATGCGTGGCGAAATTCTTGGGGCGGAGCGGCGACGCTTTTGGCATGACGACGACAAGCTTGAGATTGTCGGGTCGGTTGGGATTGCCGGGGCGAGCGTGACGCAGGTTGCGCAGCGCCATGAGATTAAGCGACAACAGATTTACGCGTGGCGACATGAACTGAAGAAAAAAGGCTTGTGGTCGCCCGATGCCGGGGCGCTTTTCTTGCCGTTGGACATGCCCGTGACTGCAGGGGTGCCGGTGGCGCAGGCACCGGTCGCTGAACTGCCGCCTCCAGTTGCTGTTGAATTGCGCCTGCGTGGCGGGCGCAGTTTGCATTTTGAAAGCACGGTCGATCCGGCTGCGCTGTCGGGCCTGATCCGCGCGGTGGAAGGGGCATGATCGGCCCGGGCACCGGTGTGCGTGTGTATCTGGCCTGCGGTGTCACGGATATGCGCAAGGGGATCGCAGGGCTGGCGGCGCTGACCCAGGACGTGTTGCGACAAAAGCCTACCAGTGGGGCGGTGTTTGCGTTTCGAGGCCGTCGGGGTGACCGGATCAAGCTTCTGTTCTGGGATGGGCAAGGGTTTTGCCTCTATTACAAGGTGCTCGAACGAGGCCGTTTCCCTTGGCCAAATGCCCAGGATGGGGCGATGCGGCTGACCTCGGCGCAGCTTGCGATGTTGTGGGAAGGGATCGACTGGCGGCGTCCCGATTGGGGTGCTCCGCCGGCGCGCGTGGGGTGATTGTGCGCTAGGATTCACGTTATTTATATGGCGTTTTAACCTGACTTTTGGTAGTCAGGCGCATGTCGAAACACGCCGAAAACCTCCCCGATGACCCCGCTGTGTTGAAGGCGATGATCGCGGCTTTGCAAGCGGAGAATGCCAAGATATCGGCTACGTTGCGGGTTCATGACCAGCTGGTTCAGGCGCTTCGCCTGCGGATCGCCAAGTTGCAGAAACTGGCCTTTGGCAAATCCTCGGAAAAGATCGAGCGCGAGATCGAACAGTTGGAACTGGCGCTGGAAGATTTATTGGTCGCGGTGGCTGAAGGCGATGAAGCCCCCATCGACGAAGGGCAGGATGAACCGTCACCAGACACTGCTGATGCGCCCGCTTTGCGCCGCCGACCACGGGTTTCGGATACGACCCCGCGCGAGCGTCGTGAACTGGACCCCGGCACCTGCTGCCCTGACTGCGGCGGCGACCTGCGCGTGGTAGGCGAGGATGTCAGCGAATTGCTGGACATGATCGCCGCCCAGATGAAGGTGATCCAGATCGCCCGGATCAAGAAATCCTGTCGCCGTTGTGAGCGGATGGTGCAGGAACCGGCCCCCAGCCGTCCGATCCCGGGCAGCATGGCAGGGCCGAACCTGCTCGCACATGTGCTGGTCTCGAAGTTTGACGACCACCTTCCGTTATATCGCCAACACGAGATCTTCGCGCGAATGGGGGCAGACATTCCCGAAAGCACGCTGGTAGGCTGGTGTGGCCGCGCCATGAAAACCCTGTCGCCGCTGATCGAGCGGATCGAGGCTGACATCATGGCCAGCGACCTGCTGCATGCGGACGACACACCCATCCGGGTGCTGGATCGCTCTTTGCGCGACAAGGGGCTTGGCAAAGGGGTTAAACAAGGCCGGATCTGGGCCTATGTGCGCGATCAACGCCCTTGGGCGGGGGCATCGCCACCGGGTGCTGTCTATCGCTTTGCGCCAGACTGGAAGGAAGAGCATGTTCTCGGCCATCTGGCCAACGCCCGCGGCATCCTTCAGGCTGACGGCTACAAGGGTTATGCCAAGCTCTATGAGCCTGACCCCGATGGCACGCGGCGTTTACGCTAGGCGGCCTGTTGGGCTCACCTGCGCCGAGACTTCCACGATTTTTGGGCCTCGACCAAGTCCGAGATCGCCCGCGAGGCACTCGACCGGATCGGCAAGTTCTACGATATTGAACGAGACATCAACGGTCAGCCCGCTGACGTCCGTTATGCGACGCGTCAAAAGCTCAGCCGCCCACAAGTCGAGGCCTTCTTTGTCTGGTCCGAACAACAGCTTCTGCGCATCCCGGGTAAAAGCGACCTGGCCAAAGCCTTCCGCTACGGCCTCAGTCGACAGGAGGCCTTCAGCCTATTTCTGACCGATGGACGTGTGGCCATCGACAACAACCCTGCTGAACGTGCCCTGCGACCGATTGGAATTGGACGTAAGAATTGGTTATTTGCAGGGGCAGATACCGGTGCGGAAACCTTGGCCCGCGCTATGACCATCATCGAAACGGCCAAGCTCAACGGCCTTGACCCGCTGGCCTATCTGGCTGACATCTTCGACCGTATCCACGATCACAAGATCAACCGGCTGGATGAACTGCTGCCGTGGAATTGGGTGCCGCTGGCAACTGCACAATCAAAGGCCGCCTGATGGCTGCGGTGACCCATGTTTGCACTATCGATTACGTCGCCAGAATGTTGGGTGAGGATGCCGAACTTCTTGAAGCGATCATCTACAACGACGACAACCTGACCTATGGAAACATCGTCAGCATCTACGTCGGACCCGACGAAACAATCACCGCACTGACCGATGACGGGATCGAAGAGTTGAAGGAAATGATCCGCGCCGCTCGCATCACCAACAAAACATGGCATGAGTTCCTTGATAACTTCGTGGATGACACCGATCTGGTGACACGCATCAAAGCTAAATCACTGCGGTAGCAATGGGGCGGTTACGTACCTTGGCGTGTTTACGTACGTCCAATTATCGCTTTCTTGAGTTCTTGACCATCCCAACAAGTGCAACATTCAATACCTCAGTATACTCTACGGATTTTGTGGGGTTATCCCTGACATGCCTGCCGACCTCGTCTTATCGATCCGCATCAGAAACCTAGGAGATCGACATGTCCGACATCATCACGCTGAAAACCCTTTGCGAAGAACTCAAAATCGACCCACGAGAAGCTCGCGAAAAGCTACGCGCCGCCGCAAGAGACGCTAAGTCACATCCCGAACTAGCAAAGGCTCGCACGCCACGTTCTCCTTGGCAGTGGTTGAAGGGATCCGCTGCGCACAAGGAAGCGGTTGTAGCGCTAGAAAGATAATGAGAAACGAAACCCACATAGAATTTTTGGTTAGGCGGCTTGGAAAAGCCTCCTGATTTCTTTCGCTGAAGCAGAGGGGATGTCCAGAGCTTCAATATTTTGACGTCTTATCCATATTCGCGCTTCATCCTGAGACATATCCACACGCCTTCCCTTTTTTGCTTTGATAAAGAGGCTGCGAGCGCGCTCATGCAACTGTGTCGAAATTTGATTGACCAAAACGGCATCGCTGTCAGCAAGAGCTCGTTGAATCCTGTCGTGAGCGGATGTGATCTCAGACCGGGGTAGGCAAAAGGAAACGATCTGATGATACAAGACCTCAAGGAACTCGTCGAACGTCTGTTTTCCGTCTTTAAATGCAATGTAACTACAGCGGACGTCAATGTGATCACCAAGTGCATCGGTATCATAGTTCAGATGGCGTATTCGGCTCGATAGCCTATTAAAGTTACCTAAGAAAGTTTCAAGTTGTTCTGTTAATAACATTGCTGCTCAATGGAGCCTGCCTGCAATGAGACTTTCTCCGCTCATGGTTGAATTCCATGTCAACACTTCAACAGTTTCGCTTAGTAATCAAGAGAATAAGCCCAAGCGGCTAACCGTATGAGAAATATTTGGACGGGCCTGCTGAGATGGAGGCACGAAGTTACACCCATACGGCACCCAAGTTTATGAATGCGATAATCAACCCGCAGTCTAGATCTGCAATGTTACTTTAATAACAGGTAGTTAAATGGTGCCCGGGGGCGGAATCGAACCACCGACACGAGGATTTTCAATCCACTGCTCTACCCCTGAGCTACCCGGGCACGGGTGATTGCATTGCAATCTGGGTGAGGCGGTTTCTAGGGGGGTTGGCGCGTGGTGTCCAGAGGCTTTTTGACCAATCTGGTCAATGAGGTTTCCGTGTCTCTTGTTCCAGCGCATCCAGCGCTTTTTCAATGTCCTCAGGGTCGTTTGATGGCAGGGCATAGTCGCCGCTTACCCAGCGGCCCAGGTCGATGTCTGCGCAGCGGCGCGAACAGAAGGGGCGGTATTTGTGGACGGTTTCGGATTTGCAGATCGGACAGGTCATGCGGCCTCGGGTGGCAATGGCGCGCGGGCGCGCTTGCGTTGCAGTTCCATGTGGCCCAGCGGGGTCCATCCCACCAGCGCCGTTTCAATCGTGTCGCCGCGCAGGGCGGCCCGCAGCGCACTTTCAAAGGTGCGGCGGTCTTTCTTGGGCATGGGGGCCAGATCCATCACAATCTGACCACCAAGGCCACGCACCCGCAGCGCTGTGGGCAGGGCGCGGGCCGCGGACAGGTTCGCCTTTAGCCCTCCTGCCAGCGAGGCGTCGTTGCCGGTGTTCACGTCCACTGCGACCAGCGCGCGGGTTTCCTCGACATACATCGACGCACCGCCGCCCAGATCGACCCAGGCCCCACGGGCCGCGTCGATCGCATCCAGCACGCTGTGCGTCTCAAAACCGCCCGCGTCGGTGACCACATCCGCCGGATCGGTCCAGTCGCGCCAGGCCAGAATATGCGGGCCGTCGCCTTCGCTCAGCACTTCGGCTCCGTGGCCATCATCGCCCAGCACGGTTTCGGCCAAATCTGCCATTGCCAGAATATCGTCCGCAATGTCGTCGGCCTCTGCCCCCACGCAGCTTGACCGCAGAATCAGACCCATTTCGCGGCCTTCCATCGCCTCGTGGGCGATTTCCAGCAGCGTGTCACGCAGGTCATCCTCGCGAATCGACCGCGAGATGTTCAGGCCCGGCGCATCGGGCGTGACAATCGCATAGCGGCTTTTGAACAGCAGCTTTTGTGTCACCGGTATCGCCTTGCCCGGCTCGGCATAGCCCGATACCTGCACCAAGATCTCCTGACCCGGTGCCAGCCCCTTGATCTGGCGCAGGTATGCGCTGCCATCCGGGGTTTTCAGGAACATGCCGCCCTGCCCTTTCACGGGCTTGTCGGCAATCGCACGGTACACCGTGCCGGGGCGCGGGGCGTCGCTGTCGATGATCAGGTCGTGCAGCTTGCCATCAACCATCAGCGCGGCGGCTTCGGCCCCGTCCAGATGGTCCAGAATGATCGTATTGCCCTTCATGTGCTCCCCCAGAGCTTGACGCCGGCCGCGGTCAGCAGCCCTGCGGTTTCGGCCAGCGGCAGGCCGACAATGCCGGTGAACGACCCGGAAATCCACGGAATCAGCGCACCGGCCGGTCCCTGGATGCCATAGCCGCCCGCCTTGCCCTGCCAGTCGCCGGTGGCAAGGTATCCGTTCACTTCCTCGTTCGACAGAACCTTCATGCGCACGATGCTGACCACGTCGCGTTCCCACAACCGGTCGCCCCGGCGCACGGCCACAGCGGTAACCACACGGTGGCGGCGGCCCGACATCGCCCACAGGAACGCAGCCGCCTCGGCCGCATCCGCAGGTTTGCCCAGAATGCGCCGCCCCAGCGCCACGGTGGTGTCCGCACACAACACGACGTCATCCGCATCCGCTGTGACGGCGGCGACCTTTTCACGGGCCATCCGCTGACAATACGGGCGCGGCAGTTCGCCAGCCATTGGGGTTTCATCGATATCCGGCGCGCGGATGTCGTCAGGCACAACGCCAATTTGTCCGAGAAGCTCTTTGCGTCTCGGACTGCCTGATCCCAGTACGAAGGCCACGTTGGCCTTACTTGAAGCGGTAGTTGATCCGACCCTTGGTCAGATCGTAGGGGGTCATTTCGACCTGTACCTTGTCGCCAGCCAGAACACGGATGCGGTTCTTGCGCATCTTGCCTGCCGTGTGTGCGATGATCTCATGGCCGTTTTCAAGCTCGACCCGGAACGTCGCATTGGGCAGGAGTTCCTTCACAACACCGGGAAATTCGAGCGTATCTTCCTTGGCCATGGTCTCTCCATATGCAGTCCATCCGCTGAAAATGCGGACATGGGGGTAAATGCGCCGATTGAGCCCTGTTTTCAAGGGCTATTCGCGCAATTTACACTCAGGTGCGGCATCGCTGCGCGAATCCTGGCGTGTCCAGTTGCGCCGGTTCAGCACCACACCGTCGGTTCGGGCGTGCGCAATGGCCTGTAAATCGACCTCGGCATAGGTCCATCCGGGCTGGTTGATCGCGCCCACGGCCAGCACGCCGGTGTCGGGAAACCCCGTGTCGGGCGGGCCGTAGATGCCGCCGGCGCCCACGCTGATGTCCACAGCCGGTGACCAGTCCGCAGGACCAACCACCGATGACATGACGGTAACGCACTGCGTTTCCAACGCACGGGCCATCGCGCCGATGCGCACACGCCAGTAGCCCGACAGCGCCTCGGTCACCGAGGGGATCAGGATCAGGTCGGCATCGCTCAAGGCACGGGCCAGCAAGGGAAATTCGCTGTCATAGCAGATCAGGACGCCCATTTTGCCCAAGGCCGTGTCGAACAGTTGCAACGCGTTGCCCGGCACAACGTCCCACACCTCTTCCTCGAACCGCGTCATGATCTGCTTGTCCTGCACACCCACCTGCCCCGTCGGTGCAAACAGGCGCGCGCGGTTCACCGGGCGCTGGCCGTCGGCGGGCACATAGGGGGCCGAGGCCGCAAGGATATGCACGCCGAAATCTGCCGCCAGCTTCACATGCAGCGCATCGGCTTGGGGCAAGCGTTCAGACACCGCGTGCAGCGATGCCTCCAGATTGCCCGCAACCTCCAAACCGGCCAAAGTCGCCAGCTCCATCGCGCCGTATTCGGGAAACACCAGCAGATCGGCCCCCTGCCCTGCGGCCTCGGACACCCATCGGGTCAGCTTGGCCTCGTAATCGGCCCAGGTCTGGAACACGTCCAGCGGATAGGATGCGGTTGCGATCTTCATAGGGTGCTCCGTGGGCTGTGTGGACAGGTTTCAGCCGAAGTGTCGCGCGATTTAAAGGGCGCTGCAAGGCGATGCAAAAACAGGCCTTACATCACGAAATCCAAAGATATGAATTGTAAAAGTTCTATGAACGCTTGACCTGTGCGCTGTGAAGTTTCACAAAACCGAAAACCGGAGACAATGGCGATGATCAGCAAAGGTGTCACCCTGCGCGGGCTGGAAGTGTTCGAGGCGCTGGCATCAACGGGATCGGTGGCACAGGCCGCCGCGGTCACCGGCCTGAGCCAGCCCGCGGTCAGCCAGCAGTTGCGCAATCTGGAAACGGCGCTGGCGACCGATCTGATCGACCACGGCAAGCGTCCCATGCGCCTGACCCCCGCAGGCCACAGTTTCTTGGGCCGCGCCGAGGCAGCACTGGCGCAGTTGCGGCTGGCACAAAGTGAGCTGGCGGTGATGGATCTTGCGCATCTCAGCGCGCTGAGCATCGGGCTGATCGACGATTTCGACAATGACCTGACCCCGCGTCTGGTAACGATTCTGGCCGACAGCCTGACCCATTGCAAATTCAAGCTGATCACCGCCCCCAGCCACAAGATTTTGGAAGATATCGCGGACAAAAAGCTGCATCTGGCCATTGCCGCCAGCGCGGGCACGGTGATTGACGGCGTACTGGAATATCCGCTGGCGCGCGATCCGTTCATTCTGGTCGCGCCCAAGGGCACGGTTAAGGGCAGCGACGACGTGATGGCGCAATTGGGCACCCTGCCGTTCCTGCGCTACGAGAAGAACCAGATGATCGGACGGCTGATCGAGGCGCATCTGGCGCGGCAAAAGCTGGACCTGCCCGAGCGATTCGAAATCGGCAGTCATCTGGCGCTGATGGCGATGGTGGCACGGCGCATCGGCTGGGCGGTGACGACGCCACTGGGCTATATGCGTGCGGTGCGCTTTCACGACGAGGTCGACGCCTTTACCCTTCCGTTCACCCCCTTTGCGCGGACCATTTCACTGTTTGCCGGCACCGACTGGGTGGGCGAAGTACCCGCCAGCGTGGCGCAGACCATGCGACGGTTGATTGATGCGCATATGATCACGCCCGCGCTGGCGCAGCTGCCGTGGCTGGCGGGCGATTTGCGGGTGCTGGACGGTTGACCGGCGCGGCCTTGCCATTCCAGACTGCGCCGACCCCAAGACGAAAGGTGCCCGCCATGCCGAAAATCGTGATCCTGACAGGTGCCGGCATATCTGCCGAAAGCGGATTGGGCACCTTCCGCGACGAAGGCGGCCTGTGGGCGCAGCACCGCATCGAGGATGTCGCCACCCCGGAAGGATTCGCGCGCAACCCGCAACTGGTTGTCGATTTCTACAACGCCCGCCGCGCACAGGCGGCCGAGGCCACCCCCAATGCCGCCCATATGGCGCTGGCACAGCTTGAGACGGCGATGCCCGGCGATGTGTTGATCGTCACGCAGAACGTCGACGGGCTGCACGAAAAAGCGGGCTCGTCCAATGTGTTACACATGCACGGGCAACTTGATTCGGCGCTCTGCGCCGCTTGCGACCATCGGTGGCAGGCATCGCTGAAAATGACCGCAGGCCAGACATGCCCCGCCTGCACCCAACCCACGGCCCGCCCCGACATCGTCTGGTTCGGTGAAATTCCGTATTACATGGAAGAAATCGAAATGCGCCTGAGCGAGGCCGACATTTTCGCCGCCATCGGCACCAGCGGCAATGTCTACCCCGCCGCAGGTTTTGTGCAGGCTGCGGCGGCATACGGCGCGCTGACGGTCGAGTTGAACCTCGAGCCGTCCCTGGTGGTCTCTCAGTTCGACGAAACCCACTTCGGCCCCGCCAGCGAGACGGTGCCGAAATGGGTCGAGGGCCTGCTGAACGCCTAGTCTGTCTTTTCCGTGCCGTGATCCATTTGGGAATGGTCCATTTGCGAATGGTCCATCGCACCGTGACCCGCCCCTTCGGCTTTGCGTTCGTTGTCAACGGGTATGGTCACCTCGACCTCGCCCGCCTTTTCGAACACCAGCGTGACCTTGACTTCGTCACCCTGCACCAGTGGCCGGTTCAGCCCCATCAGCATCACATGATCCCCGCCACGCGCCAACGCATGTGTGTGTCCGGCAGCGACGGGAATGCCGTCTTCGATCTGCGTCATCGACATGACGCCGCCGCCTTGATCGACATGTGTGTGCAGCTCGACCTTTTTGGCGATGTCGCTGCGCACGTCGATCAAACGGTCGTCGCTGTCGCCGTGGTTCATCAGCGTCATGAACGCCGCAGCCGTCGGCGCATTGGGACGCGAGGTGCGCACATAGGGATCCTGCACCATAATGCCGTCGGCAAAGGCAGCTGTGGACAACAAGGCGGTGACCGCAGCAGTAACTAGGTATTTCGTCAGAGACATGTGGATATGTCCTTTGTTTTGATCAGTGAAAGATAAAAGGGTTTCACAGCAAAACAGGCGGCGCGCGCGACAGATAGGCGGGCGCAGACGCCAAGCGCGTCACAGACACATGGCCCACGGCATATTCGGCGCGCCGGATCTCCACGGCACGCGCGGGCATCCAAACAACCACATCATGCCCCAGCAGCGTCAGCGCGGCATCGGGACAAATGTGTGGCGCGCCAACAGGTTGGCCATCGGCATCAATGTTCACGGTGACGGACCCGGTGCCGATACACAGCACCATCTGCCCCGCAACCGGCGCCGCGCCACGCGCCAGCGCAAAGGCTTGCGCGGTGACAACCAGCGTCAGCATCGCAAGAACAAGGGTGATTTGGCGCAGCACGATCATGGGCGCAGCTTTAAAGCCCGCCCGATCCGCGCGCAACCATCCCGCCCTGCGCCAAAACGCCCTGCACCGCAAACGAAACGACCCCGCCTGCGGATGCAGACGGGGCCAAATTCGTGAACCTCAAAGGCTTCAGGCGGCGTTGGCGGCCAGAGCTTTTGCGATTTCTTTTTTCACTTTCAGCGCGTTGGCCGACAGTTCGTCGTCTTTCGACTTGGCGAAAAACGCGTCCAGACCACCACGGTGGTCAACGGTGCGCAGTGCCGCAGCCGAGATTTTGAATTTGATCGCGCGGCCCAACACTTCGGACTGCAGCGAGACATCGTTCAGGTTCGGCAGAAACCGACGACGTGTTTTGTTGTTGGCGTGGCTGACATTGTTGCCAGACATGGGGCCTTTTCCGGTCAGTTCGCAACGACGCGACATGGGATTATCCTTTTGTTCTGGTCGCTGTCAGGGCGGTCCCCGAAACGACAACAAGCGCCGCTCGCAGCTGCGCCCCTAATTTCGTCTGGTGGCAATAGGGGGAATCGCATCAAGGGTCAAGCGTGATTGCGCAGGTTTCACTGCCTTATTGCGCGATCAGCTGCGTGTGTGGCCCAAGCTGGCCAGCATCTGCCGTGCCGCCAGCGCCGGATCGGTGCGCCCCTGCGCCACCTCGGCCCCCAGCCGCGCCATATCGGCACGCGCCTGCGCCCCGTCCAGCTGCGCCAGCAGGGCCGCGCGCACATCCTGCTCGAACCAGTATTGCGCCTGTTCCGCACGGGTCCTGTCGAAAAACCCGTTCTCGCGCCG
This sequence comes from Pseudosulfitobacter sp. DSM 107133, assembly GCF_022788695.1. Classification (NCBI taxonomy): domain Bacteria; kingdom Pseudomonadati; phylum Pseudomonadota; class Alphaproteobacteria; order Rhodobacterales; family Roseobacteraceae; genus Pseudosulfitobacter; species Pseudosulfitobacter sp. DSM 107133. The sequence goes on along the minus strand of NZ_CP085154.1, from coordinate 836,351 downwards.
CCAGCCTGCCAGCTCCTGCATCGTCTCCCACGCCGCGCTCAGGCCGGTGTCTTCCAGTGCCGAAACCATCATCGCCTTGGGAAAGCCCGCCGGGTCCTGGGGACGTTTGCGCAACAGCCGCAGCGCCCCGGCATAATCGGCACAGGTGCGTGTGGCGGTCGCTTTCAGGTCGCCATCTGCCTTGTTCACCAGAATCACGTCGGCCATTTCCATGATGCCGCGTTTGACACCCTGCAGCTCGTCACCACCCGCCGGCGCCAGCAGCAGCAGGAACAGATCGGCCATCTGCGCCACCACGGTTTCCGACTGGCCCACGCCCACGGTTTCGATCAACACCACGTCAAAGCCTGCCGCCTCGCACAGGGCAACAGCTTCACGGGTGCGCCGCGCGACGCCGCCCAGATGGGTCTGGCTGGGGCTGGGACGAATAAACGCCTTGGGTTCACGCGCCAGCCGGTCCATCCGCGTCTTGTCCCCCAGGATCGAGCCGCCCGAGCGCGCCGAGGACGGATCGACAGCCAGCACCGCCACGCGCAGCCCCTGCCCTGTCAGCATCATCCCGAAGCTTTCGATAAAGGTGCTTTTTCCCACGCCCGGCGTGCCCGACAAACCGATGCGCAAGGCTTGGCGTTCTCGCGGCAAGGCGCCCAGAAGTTCCGCCGCCTGCGCACGGTGATCGGCCCGCCCGCTTTCCACCAGCGTAATCGCGCGGGCCAGCGCGCGGCGGTCGCCCGATGTGATGCGTTGGGCGGTGTCGGTGATGTCCATCTGCGTGCCTTTCGTGCTTGGCCCCGTTTTTCCGGTCTATACGCCGATTTGTCCAGCCTTGGCCTTGGCCTCGGTTTCGCAGATAAGCACAGACATGACAGTTGCCCTGCCCATTGATGACGTGCTGGACGCGGTTTGCACACAGCTTGCCGCGCACAAACGGCTGGTCCTGCAAGCGCCCCCCGGTGCGGGCAAGACCACGCGCGTGCCGCTGGCGCTGATGGAGGCGGGTTTCACGGGGCGCATCGTGATGCTTGAGCCGCGCCGGCTGGCCGCGCGCACCGCCGCCGAGCGTATGGCCGAAACACTGGGCGAGCCTGTGGGCGAAACCGTCGGCTACCGCGTGCGCGGCGAGGCGAAAGTGGGCAAATCCACCCGCATCGAGGTTGTGACCGAAGGCATCCTGACCCGCATGATCCAGTCCGATCCCGACCTGCCCGGCGTCGGCGTGGTGATCTTTGACGAATTTCACGAACGCAGCCTGAATGCCGATCTGGGGCTGGCGCTGTGTCTTGAGGTGGCCGAGGCCTTGCGCGACGACCTGCATCTGGTGGTGATGTCCGCCACGCTGGATGCCGCCCCCGTGGCCGAGATGCTGAATGCGCCGCTGGTCACATCCGAGGGCCGTGCATATGAGGTGACACCCCACTGGTTGGACCGCCCCCGCGGTCAGGCGCGGCTGGAAGGGGCGGTTGCCGATCTGATCCGCGACGCCCTGCGTGCGCAAACCGGCAGCGCGCTGGTCTTCCTGCCGGGTGAGGGCGAGATCCGGCGCGTTCAGGGGCTTCTGGACGGCAGCTTTGGCAGTGACGTGGCGGTGCATCCGCTGTTCGGGGCCATGGACTTTGCCGCCCAGCGCGCCGCGATTGCGCCTGCGAAAACGGGGCGCAAGGTGGTGCTGGCCACGGCCATTGCCGAAACATCACTGACCCTGCCCGACATCCGCATCGTGGTGGACGCCGGATTGGCGCGGCGCGCGCGCTTCGATCCCTCCAGCGGCATGTCGCGGTTGGTGACCGAGCGCGTCACCCGCGCCGAGGCCACCCAGCGGGCCGGCCGTGCGGGGCGTGTGGCGGCGGGACATTGCTACAAACTGTGGACGCGTGGAGAGGACGGGGCGCTGGCCGCTTTCCCCCCCGCCGAGATCGAGGCGGGGGACCTGACCGGCATGGCGCTGGAACTGGCGCTGTGGGGGGCCACGCCGGAGGAGCTGAGCTTTGTCACGCCGCCGCATCCGGGCCGCTACGGCGAAGCGGTCGAGGTGTTGCGGATGCTGGAGGCCTTGGACGCCGCGGGCCGCATCACGGCCCATGGCCGCGCGCTGTCGGGGCTGCCACTGCACCCGCGTCTGGCGCATATGCTGGTGCGCGGCGGTGCGGGTGCTGCGGAACTGGCGGCCCTGCTGGCCGAACGCGACATCCTGCGCGGCATGGGCAGCGACCTGCGGTTGCGGATGCAGGCCCTGCGCAGCCCCGACCGGTTCGGCAACGCGGTGCAGCGCGGCGCGCTGGCAAGGGTGCGGCAAGAGGCGAAACGCCTGAAATCCCGCACCTCGGGCAATGCGCAGTCGATGGGGGCGATGGCGGCGCTGGCCTACCCTGATCGCATCGGTCTGCGCCGCAAGGGCGATGCGCCGCGCTTTGTCCTGTCAGGTGGCAAGGGCGCGGTCCTGCCCGATGGCGACGCGCTGGCTGGCGCGCGGCTGATCGTGGCGACCGATCTGGACGGCGACCCGCGCGAGGCGAAGATCCGGCAGGCGATCGAGATCAGCGACGCCGACCTGCGCGCCACCTTTGGCGATGCGATTGCATGGCATGACGTCTGCCTGTGGTCCAAACGCGAGGGCCGCGTACTGGCGCGCCAGCAGGAACGGCTGGGCGCGCTGGTGCTGGAGGACCGCGCGTGGCGGGATGCGCCGCCCGAGGATATCGCCGTGGCGATGCTGGATGGCATACGGCAACTGGGCCTGCTGCCCTCGGCCAAGGCGGCACGGTTTCTGGCACGGGCGCGGCTGGTGGATGCGGATAACTGGTCTGATGATCACCTCATCACAACACTTAAGGACTGGCTGCTGCCGCATCTTGGCGGCGTGCGGACCGCTGCCGACTGGAAGGCCTTTGATCTGACCCCTGCGTTGAAGGCGCGGCTGGGCTGGGACGAGGCGCAGGCGCTGGACCGCGCGGCCCCCTCGCATTTCACCACACCGCTGGGACGGAATGTGCCGATCGACTACAGCGGCGACGCGCCGGAAATCGCGGTGCGCTTGCAAGAGATGTTCGGCGTCACCCGTCACCCGACCGTGGCGGGCAAGCCGCTGAAGGTCACACTGCTGTCGCCCGCGCACCGGCCCATCCAGATCACCATGGACCTGCCGGGGTTCTGGGCCAGTTCCTATGCCGATGTGCGCAAGGACATGCGCGGACAATACCCCAAGCATCCCTGGCCGGAAGATCCGACGCAGGAAGACCCGACGCTACGCGTCAAACGTCGCCTCTAACGCAACCACTCCCCGTGGTGCGCGCCGTCCTGATCCATCCGCTCGAACCCGTGCGCGCCGAAGTAATCGCGCTGTGCCTGGATCATGTTCGCAGTGCCACGGCCCAAGGCCATCGTGTCATGCCACGCCAGCGCCGCTGACAGTGCCGGCACCGGCTGTCCGCTGAGTGCCGCCGCCGCAACCACACGCCGCAGCCCCGGCAGGGCCGCCGTCAGACGGGTGCGCATCGCGGGGGCAAGGATCAGGTGGCCGTGCGGCAATCCGGCGCGCACTGCGCCCGCAAATTCGTCCAGCAGCGCCGAGCGGATGATGCAGCCCGCCCGCCAGATTTCGGCAATGCGGGCAAGGTCCAGATCCCAGTTGAACTCTTCCGAGGCCGCAGACAAAACGCGGAAGCCCTGCGCATGGCCAAGGATGCGTGCGGCCAGCAGGGCGTTTTCCAAATCATCCATTTCAGGCAAGTCGGCAGCCTGTGTTGCAGGGTCCAGAAGGTCCTGCGCCGCGCGACGCACATCGCCCTCGGACGACCAGCCGCGTGCCCCCACCGCGGCCTCGATGGTCGAGGCGCTTTGACCCATTTTCAAGGCTTCGATCAGGGTCCAGCGGCCTGTGCCCTTTTGCCCCGCCTGATCGCGGATCACGTCCACGATGGGTTGGCCCGTGGCCGCATCGGACGAGGCCAGCGCCTTGGCCGTAATGTCAATCAGATAGGACGCCAGCGGCCCGTCGCGCCAGCCGTCAAAGACCTGACCGATCTGGCCCGCGTCCATCCCCGCCTGATCGCGCATCAGGCCGTAAACCTCGGCGATCATCTGCATATCGGCGTATTCGATGCCATTGTGCACCGTCTTGACGAAATGGCCCGCACCATCGGGGCCAAGGTGGGCTACGCAAGGGTCACCGTGGAACTTGGCGGCAATCGCCTGTGCCATCGGTTTGAGCTGCGCCCAGGAATGATCCGAACCCCCAACCATCATAGACGGACCGTGGCGTGCGCCTTCTTCCCCGCCCGACACGCCCATGCCGACAAAGTGGATGCCCGTGCCGTCCAATGCGGCACTGCGCCGCCGGGTGTCGTTGAAATCGGCGTTGCCACCGTCGATGATCGTGTCGCCCTCGGACAGGTGCGGCGTGATCGCTTCGATCATCATATCCATCGGCCTGGTCGAAGGGATCATGAACAGGATGGTGCGCGGAGCGGCGATGGCGGCGACGAAATCGGCCAGATCGGCGTGGCCGGTGACGGTGCCAGCCAGACCTGCGGCCTCGGGAAGAAAGGTTTCGATCCAGTCAGCCTCGCGGTTTGACACCGCCACATCAAAACCGTGATCCGCCAAATTCAGAGCCAGGGCGCTGCCCATTGTGCCCAGACCGTAAACCCCGATCTGCGCCCGCCTGTCCTGTTGCGCCATATGCCCTGCCTGATGTTATTGAACCTGCCCCGAAACATACCTGCCCGCAGCGTGGGGGCAAGCCATGGCGCCGTGTTTTCGACATGTTCCGGCTTGTTCCGCAGACGCGACGCGGGCTAGATGCCTGCATGAAGATATGTGCAATCACCATGGTTTACCGCGATTACTGGGCGCTGGCGCAGTGGTATCGCCACTATGGCGCGCTGTTGGGGGCTGAACATCTGGTGGTTGTCGCCCATGGGCCCGACCCCAAAATCGCGCAGATCTGCCCTAAGGCCAGCATCCTGACCGTGCCGCGCGACGACCTGTCCGGCTTTGACGGGGTGCGCGGGCGGATGCTGAACGGCATTCAGGCGGGTCTGGCCGAGGTATATGACTGGGTGATCCGCACCGACGCCGACGAATTGATCTGCCTTGATCCGGCCCAACACGCCGGTCTGGAGACCGTGTTTGCAGGCCTGAGCGGACAGGCGTTGTTTGCACTGGGGCTGGAGTTGGTGCAGACCGATGACGGCACCTTTGGCGTGTTTTCAGGACATTACAGCAAAGCATGGGCCGTGCGCGGCGGGGTGGCGATGAAACGTCACGGGGTGCAGGTACGGCCCCGACGTGTGGCGCAGTTCGACTATGTGTTGCCCGACGGGGTGTTTCTGGCCCATCTGAAATTCGCGAACCGCGCGGCACTGTCCGAGGCGAATGTGCACCGCGCCGCGGTGGCAACGGGCCCCGGCAAGGGGCTGCCGGGCAAGGCCTGGGAAGACCCGGCCCATGAAGCGCGCAAGGTGCAGACACAGGTGACGCGCATGGAGGCGGTTGACTGGCAACAGGGCGTGCGTATGGCGCGCACCGAGCTGGCGGCAGGGCCGACGGTGGATGCCAGGATCGGACTGGTGCGGTCGCGCTCGTTCAAGCTGGACAGCAAGTGTGCGCTGCCCGACTGGTTTCCCGATCTGGGCTGAGGGTCTTAGGGGCTTTGCCCCCGACGCTGCGCGTCTCCCCCAGGATATTTCGGGCCAAAAGAAGGCTGTCCCGGGGGAGATTACATTATTTTCCGAGGCACCAGCGCATGACGGCCTTTTGGGCGTGCAGGCGGTTTTCGGCCTCATCAAAAATCACCGAGTTGGGGCCGTCCATGACTTCGGAGGTGGCCTCGTCATCGCGGTGGGCCGGCAGGCAGTGCATGAACAGAGCGTCGGGCTTGGCCTTGGACATCAGTGCGTTGTTCACCTGATAGCCGCGCAGCTGGTTGTGTCGGCGCTCGCGGGCCGATTGCGGATCGTGCATCGACACCCAGGTATCGGTGACCACCAGATCGGCCCCCTGCACCGCTTTGTTGGGGTCGCGCTCGGTGGTGTAGAGACCGTTCAGCGCCGCCTCGGGTTGCAGGGTTTCGGGGCCGGTGAAGACCAGGTCGAAATCAAACTGCTTGGCCGCGTGGGCGAAGGAGGCAAAGACGTTGTTGCCGTCGCCGGACCACACAACCTTGCGGCCCTTGATCGGGCCTGCGTGTTCTTCAAAGGTCATGATGTCGGCCATGATCTGGCAGGGGTGCGTGCGGTTGGTCAGCCCGTTGATCACCGGCACCGTGGCATATTCGGCCATTTCCAGAAGGGTTGCCTCTTCAAAGGTGCGGATCATGATCAGGTCGACATAGCGAGACAGCACGCGGGCGGTGTCGGCGATGGTTTCGCCGTGGCCCAGTTGCATGTCGGCCCCCGACAGTACCATGGTTTGCCCGCCCATCTGGCGCACGCCCACGTCAAAGCTGACGCGGGTGCGGGTGGATGGTTTTTCAAAGATCAGCGCGACCATGTGGCCCGCAAGGGGCTGGTCATCGTCGGGCGTGCCCTTGGGGCGGCCTGCACGGGCGTCCTTGATGGCGCGGCCGGTGTCGATGATGCTGCGCAATTCGGCGGGGTCGGTGGTGTGGATATCAAGAAAGTGTTTCATAAGTCATTTTCTGTATTGGCCGGCGACGGGGGCACTGCCCCCGGACCCCCGGGATATTTAGAGCCAAAAGAGCCCGTCAGGACAGGCTGGCGGCTGCGGCATCGAGACGGGTGACCGCCTCGGCAATGTCCTCGTCGGTGAGGTTGAGCGGGGGCAACAGGCGGATCACATTGTCGGCGGCGGGCACTGTGATCACGTGGTTTTTGTAGCCAGCGGCGACAACATCGGTGTTGGCGGCCTTGCACTTGAGGCCCAGCATCATGCCTGATCCGCGTACGCTTTCGAACACGTCCGGGTGGCTGGCAATCAGCCCTTCCAGCTTTTGGCGCAACAGGCCTGCCTTGCGGTTGACCTCGGCCAGGAAAGTGGGGTCGGACACGATATCCATCACGGCGCAGCCCACGGCACAGCCCAGAGGGTTGCCGCCATAGGTCGAACCGTGTGTGCCTGCGGTCATGCCGGATGCGGCGTCTTCGGTGGCCAGCACCGCGCCCAGGGGGAAGCCGCCGCCGATGCCCTTGGCGACCATCATGATGTCAGGCGTGATGCCCGCCCATTCATGGGCGAACAGCTTGCCGGTGCGGCCGACGCCGCATTGCACTTCGTCCAGGATCAGCAGGATGCCGTGTGCGTCACACAGATCACGCAGAGCCTTGAGGTCCTGATCGGGAAGCGGGCGAATGCCGCCCTCGCCCTGTACAGGTTCGATCAGGATCGCGGCGGTCTGGTCGGTGATGGCCGCCGCCACGGCGTCAATATCGCCCCAGTCAAGGTGGACAAACCCGCCAAGGATCGGGCCGAAGCCTTTGACCATCTTTTCGGAGCCTGCAGCGGCGATGCCGGCCGCGGACCGGCCATGGAAAGAGCCGGAGAAGGTGATGATCTCGACCCGCTCTGGCTGGCCTTTGTCATACCAGTACTTGCGCGCCATCTTGACGGCCAGTTCGCAAGCCTCGGTGCCCGAGTTGGTGAAGAACACCGTATCGGCAAAGGTGGCATCGACCAGCTTGTCGGCCAGCGCCTGCTGTTGCGGAATCTGGTAGAGGTTCGAGGTGTGCCACAGCGCCTGTGCCTGATCGCTCAGCGCCTTGACCAGTGCCGGATTGGCGTGGCCCAGCACGTTCACGGCAATGCCCGCCCCAAGGTCGAGGTATCGCGACCCGTCAGCCTCGATCAGCCAGGCGCCTTCGCCTTTGACAAAGCTCAGCGGAGCGCGGGAATAGGTCGGCAGAACGGAGGGGATCATGGTGATCGTCCTTTGATACGGGCGGTGCGAAGCACTTTGGTGCATGACGCAAGCCGCAGGGTCAACAGATTTGAAGGATTGAGGTGCCGTTTGGCAATGGACAAGCGGGAAAAACCCGCGACACGAGGGACGTTACGCGGTGCGTCGTCGGATTGAATTGATATGTGCCGTTGCTGTCATGGGGCGGTGTTTAGCGCAGGTCTTTTGCGAAAGAAAGAGATTTTAGCGGATGCAGACACTTGTCTTGCCCAAGCCACTGCCGCATTGATCTGCCATGTTCTCACCCCGCGCCCAGAATCCTGCCCTTGCGGCCACGTTGATCTGCACGGCCTGTGCGTTCATCGCGGCAACCATGCTGATTGCCAAGGCGCTGGGATCGGACCAGTTCGGCCCGGCGCTGCACCCGCTACAGATCAGCAACGGGCGCTTTGTGTTTGCCTTTCCTGGCCTGTCACTTGCAGCGGCGGTGGTGCGGCCCAAGGTCACGCGCCCGCATATGCGCTGGCACCTGGCGCGCACCTCGGCGGGTTGGGCCGGGGTGACGCTGATGTTTGCCTCGGTTGCCTATATTCCGCTGGCCGATGCCACGGCGATCACATTTCTCAATCCGGTCTTCGGCATGGTGCTGGCGATTCCGCTGCTGGGTGAACAGGTCGGGCGCATTCGCTGGACAGCGGCGGCCATTGCGCTGGCGGGGGCGATGGTGCTGTTGCGCCCGACGCCGGACAGTTTCCAGCCTGCGGCCCTGCTGGCGCTGGGGGCTGCCGCCATCATGGGGCTGGAGCTGATCTTCATCAAACGCCTGTCAGGGCGCGAGGGGGCATTCCAGATTCTGTTGATAAACAATGCCCTTGGCGTGGCAATCTCGACGCTGGCGGTGATCGCATTCTGGCAGCCGCCCACATTGGCGCAATGGGGATTGATGGGGGCGCTGGGGCTATTGATGGCCTGTGCACAGACCTGTTTTGTAAATGCGATGGCGCGCGCCGATGCCAGCTTTGTTGCGCCGTTCAGCTATTTGACGCTGATCTTTGCCGCATTTTACGACGTGATCTTTTACGATGTGATCCCTGACGGGGTGACAATTGCCGGCGCCTGTATCATCGTTGCGGGCGCTTTGCTGCTGGCCCTGCGCGAGGCGTGGTTGCGGCGCAAAGGCCGACCTGTTGCAGTTTCCGGCACCGGATCAACACCGGTGCCTGCGCCAGATCGGCGGTAAGTGGGTTCTTGCCTTGTAACTCCATGCTGAGTGATTAGAATAGGGGCCTGATTTTGATATTGGAGCGGCCATCAGAGATGCGCCGCTTTTTAGCTAGGAAAAGCCTGCATGTCCTGGACAGACGACCGTGTTGAACTTCTGAAAAAGATGTGGGGCGAGGGCCAGTCGGCCAGCCAGATCGCCAAGGAGCTTGGTGGCGTGACCCGCAACGCCGTGATCGGAAAGGTCCACCGTCTGGGCCTGTCGAACCGCGCAGGCTCGGGTGCGGCCGCGGCCAAGCCCGAACCCAAGGCCAAGCCCGCGACCCCCAAGGCCGAGGTCAAGCCCAAGGCAGAGGCCAAGCCAAAGGTCGAAGCCAAGCCCCAGCCCAAAGAAGAGCCGGTGCCGGAAACCCGCGTTGCGGTGATGCCTGCGCGCGCCAAGATCATTCCCGCCGGTCAGCCGCTGCCACCGCAGCCCTCGGCCAACGAGATCAGCCCCGAGGCCTTGGCCAAGGTCAGCGAAATCGAGAAAAAGGCCAAGCGCCTGAGCCTGATGGAACTGACCGAGCGCACCTGCAAATGGCCGGTGGGAGATCCTGCGACCGAAGATTTCTGGTTCTGCGGCCTGCCGGTGCAAGCGGGCAAACCCTATTGCGAGGCGCATGTGGGCGTGGCGTTCCAGCCAATGTCGTCACGGCGCGACCGCCGCCGCTGAGGCGCGACAGATTGCACGATTTGAAACGGTCCGACAGTGTCGGGCCGTTTTGCGTTTGATGGCTTGCTGTTTTGATGGCTTGCTTTGTTGTGTTGATCCGGTGAACGCTGAGGCGTGACCAAAACCCGCCTCACCCGCATCCCGATTTCAAATCGACGTGGTCAGCCGACTGTCAAAGTCGTTCAGGCGTCCTTTACGGGGTCATTTGCACTGGTCTTTGGCGCGTGTTCCCGCTAGGGGCGCGCCAATGCGAAAAGTCCAAACAGGAGAAGTTTTCATGTCCGAGCGTCCAGCCATTCGTCATGTCGTTTTCTTCAGCGCGAAAGATCCGGCAGATGTCACGCGCATCATCGAAGGATTGTCGTTGCTGGCTGATATCCCGCACGCCGACGTGTTCGAAGTGCGCCGCAATATCCGCGATGATGCGCTTTCGGGCGAAGCGGATGTGGTTGTCTACGCCGAATTTGCAAGTACCGAGGCGCTGACGGCCTACAAGGCCCATCCGCTGTATCAGGAGTCGATCAACCGTGTGCGCCCCCTGCGCGAGCTGAGAATTGCGGCGGATTTCTGAGCTGAACCGCGAAGCCATGCAGCATCAGGTTATCTTTGACGGCGGGCCTTTGGCGGGGGGGACGGCCTTTGCCGATCCGCTTCGCGTCATTCGTGCCGACACCCCCGACGCGGTGCCCGCCGCCTTTGCCGCGATGGAAGCCGCCAAGGCGCAGGGCTGCTGGCTGGCGGGCTATGCCAGTTACGAATTGGGCTATGTGTTCTCGCACAAGCTGCATGACCTTATGCCACCCGACCGCGCCACGCCGTTGCTTGAATTCGGTGTCTTTGACGCACCTGCACCGGCAAGGGCTGCGCGGGCTGGCGGCGGGGCAGTTCTGAGCGCGCCGCAACCGGTTTGGGATCAGGACGCCTATTCAGCCGCATTCGACCAGATCAAAGCCTATATCGCGGCGGGGGATATTTATCAGGCCAATCTGACCTTTCCCATCAACGCCCGCTACGCCGGCACGCCGCTGGAACTGTACGCTGCGCTGTGCAGCAGGCAGCCCGTGCCACATGGTGCCTTTGTCGATCTGGGCGGGCCTGTGCTGTTGTCGCGCTCGCCCGAGCTGTTCTTTGCCATTAACGAAACTGGCGGGATCGAGGTGAAGCCGATGAAAGGCACGGTCGCGCGCGGGCCAACCACGGATGAGGACGCGGCGCAGGTCGAATGGCTGCGCGGGTCTGCGAAAAACCAGGCCGAGAACCTGATGATTGTGGATCTGATGCGCAATGACATCAGCCGGTTGGCACAGGTCGGCAGCGTGCGGGTGCCCGATCTGTTCCAGGTCGAAACCTATGCAACCCTGCACCAGATGACATCGCGCATCGTGGCGCAATTGTTGCCCGATGTTACCTTGCGCGACATCTTCGGAGCGTTGTTTCCCTGCGGGTCGATTACCGGTGCGCCGAAAATCCGGGCGATGCAGATCCTGCGCGCGTTGGAAGCGCAGCCGCGCGGCGCTTATTGCGGGGCAATCGGCTGGATCGCGCCACAGGGTCACATGCAATTCAACGTGGCCATACGCACCGTGCTGTGCCACCCCGACGGCACAGCACAGCTGAATGTCGGGGGCGGCGTCGTGCACGACAGCACCGCGGTCGAGGAATATACCGAGGCGCTTTTGAAATCACGCTTTGCGTTTTAGGGTCTGGACCCTAGGTCAGAACAGACCCGCGGGGCCTTCATCGCCCTGTTCAACTCTTGGCCAACCTGTCGATGATCGGGCAGTCGGGCCTGTCGTCCCCTGCACAGCAGCTCACCAGATTGGCCAGCGTGTCGCGCATCTGGTGCAACTCGGCCAGCTTGCGGTCGATCTCGGCCAGATGATCCATGGCCAGATTGCGCACGTCACCACTGGCGCGGCTGCGGTCTTCCCACAGGGCCAGCAGGGTGCGGCAATCCTCGATGGAAAACCCCAGCGACCGCGCCCGCGACAGAAACGCCAGCTTGTGCGTATCCTGATCGGAAAAGGCACGGTAGCCGTTGGCGCTGCGGGCGGGACGGATCAGGCCGATGTCCTCGTAATAGCGGATCGTTTTGGCGGGCAGGCCCGAGGCGGTGGCGACTTGGGAAATGTTCATGAGGCGGTTCCTTGATAGCCCGGGGGCATTGCCTGACAGATGGGTTCCCAAGACTGGAAGGTCAAGCCCGCCCCTCTGACACAAAGCTGGCGGTATGGTGAATTGCGCCCCTCGCCCGCCCAATGCACTGTTGCGCCAACAAGCGATGAGGGTGTGATGACCAAGACGATCAGGGCCGCCGATGCGGTGGCGCGCAGGCTGTATGACGCCGGGTGCCGGATGGCGTTCGGGATGCCGGGGGGCGAGGTTTTGACCATGGTGGACGCGCTTGAGGCGGCGGGTATCACCTTTGTGCTGTGCAAACACGAAAACGCGGCGGCCTTTATGGCCGAGGGCGCGTGGCACCGCACCGGCGCGCCGGGGGTGCTGGTGGCCACGGTCGGTCCCGGCGTGCTGAACGGGGTCAACGCGGTGGCCAATGCGTTGCAGGACCGCGTGCCGCTGATCGTTCTGGCCGGTGCGGTCGATGCGGACGAGGCGCAGAGCTATACCCATCAGGTGCTGGACCAACGGGCGGTCTTTGCCCCGATCACCAAGGCCACCTTTCTGCTGGACACCGGTGCCGCCCATGTGATCGCGGACAAGGCCGTGAGCATCGCCACCGAGGGCCAGCCCGGTCCGGTGTTCATCGACATCCCCATTCGCGTGGCCGAAGCGCAGGTGCCTGCCGACGCCGCCACGTCCCGCGCCGTGGCCGCCGATGTTGTGCCCGATGCTGCGACGCTGGCGCAGATCGCAGGCTGGCTATCGCAGGCCGCGCGGCCCATCATCATTGCCGGGGTCGATGCGCTGAACGAATGCGCCGATGTGGCCGGGCTTGCACGGCGCTTTGGGGTGCCGGTCATTACCACCTACAAGGCCAAGGGGATGCTGCCCGAGGACGACCCGCTGGCGCTAGGGGGCGCCGGCCTGTCACCGCTGGCGGACAAGACGCTGCTGCCGCTGGTCCAAAACGCCGATCTGGTGCTGTGTCTGGGCTATGATCCCATCGAGATGCGCACCGGCTGGCGCGATGTCTGGGACAGTACGGCCCAGCGTGTGGTCGAGGTGACAGCGGTGCCGAACCACCACTACATGCATCAATCCACGGTCAACATTGTCGGATCAGTGCGCGCCACCGTGGCCGCCCTGATGCTGGCCGCGACACCGCGCGCAACATGGGCGGGTGGCGAAGTGGCCGCCGCGCAAGCCGCATTGGCTGCAGCCTTTCCCACGGATGAGGATTGGGGACCCGCCGCCATCGTCGCCACATGCCGCACCGCCCTGCCCCGCGACACGCTGGCCACCGCAGACAGCGGCGCGCATCGCATCCTGCTCAGCCAGATGTGGCAGTGCTACGCGCCGCGCGGGCTGATGCAATCCTCGGCGCTGTGTACCATGGGCTGTGCCGCGCCGCTGGCCATGGGCGCGGCGCTGGCGTCACCCGACCGCACGGTGGTCAGTTTCAGCGGGGATGCCGGTTTCCTGATGGTCGCGGGCGAACTGGCGACGGCCAGAGAACTGGGTCTGCGCTGTATTTTCGTCGTGTTCGTCGACGCATCGCTGGCGCTGATCGAGTTGAAGCAACGGCAAAGACAGCTTGGGAATCACGGGGTCGACTTTGGCACCCACGACTTTGCCGCGATTGGCCGCGCCTTTGGCGGGGCGGGCGTGGATGTGCGCAGCCGTGCCGAACTGCAGTCAGCGCTGCAAGATGCCCAAAGCGCCGACACCTTTACCGTGATCGCCGCCCATATCGAGAAAGGAGCCTACGATGGCCGAATCTAAGGGCGCGCTCGACGGGTTGTTTGTCCTCGACCTGAGCCGCATTCTGGCCGGTCCCACGGCAACCCAGATGCTGGGTGACTTGGGGGCCACTGTCATCAAGGTCGAGAACCCGAAGACCGGTGGGGATGACACACGGGGATGGGGGCCGAACTATGCCCGCGATGAGGATGGCGCGCCAACGGACCTGTCCGCCTATTTCATGGCCGCCAATCGCAACAAGCTGTCGGTTGCGGTCGATCTGTCCACCGAGGCGGGCCAGCAGACCGTGCGCCAGCTGGCTGCGCGGGCCGATGTGGTGGTTGAGAACTACAAGCCCGACGGGTTGGTCAAATACGGGCTGGACCACGCCACGTTGCTGCAAAAGCACCCCGGACTGGTCTATTGTTCAATCAGCGGCTTTGGTCAGACCGGGCCGAACCGCGCCCAGCCGGGCTATGACCTGATGGCGCAAGGCTATGGCGGGATCATGTCGCTGACCGGCGCGCCAGACGGGGCACCGATGAAGGTGGGCGTCGGCATCGCGGATGTCATGTGCGGCATGTATGCGACGATTGGCATTCTGGCCGCCCTGCGCCACCGCGACAAAACCGGCGAGGGCCAGCACATTGATCTGAGCCTTGTGGATGCGCAAATGGCGTGGCTGGTGAACGAGGGCACCAACTTTCTGACCAGCGGCCAGGTGCCCGAACGGCGCGGCAATGCGCACCCCAACATCGTGCCCTATGACGCCTTTGAATGCAGCGACGGCCATGTGCTGCTGGCCGTGGGCAATGACGCGCAGTTTGCTCGGTTCTGCGACGCGGTGGGGCTGGCGGGGCTGAGCGACGATCCACGCTTTGACACCAACCAGCATCGCATTGAAAACCGTGCGGCGCTGATGCCGCTGATGGCTCCGGCACTCAAGACTCTGAGCCGCGCAGAGGTCATGAACCGTCTGCATGCGGTCAAAGTGCCTGTTGGCCCGATCCACAATGTGGCCGAGGCGCTGACCTCGGATCAGGCGCAGGCGCGGGGCGCTGTGGTCGCGGTGCCCTGTGACGGCGTGGCAGATGGCCATGTGCGCTTGCTGGGCAATCCGCTGAAACTGTCGGCCACGCCGGTCAGCTATCGCCACGCGCCGCCGTCCTTTGGCCAGGACACCGCCGCAGTGTTACAAATGCTGGAGACACCACCCCGCCCCAAGCCGTAGTTGCACGCATGTTGTGCCGTTTTCACCGGATTTGTTGCAAAAACGGCCTGTGTTCTCACGAAAGGCGGCGGCGCGGTCACACCTGCGTGTAGCGCCCCCGTTTTGCGCAATACATGGGTAAATTAGAGGCATCGCACGGGATCGTCCCGTGCCACAACAAAGGTGCCTTTCATGCGCAACGACATATGCGACAGCCCTGTTTCCCTGAACGATCCGGTTCTGGTGGACCACTGGAACGGCGTTATCTCCGGCTTTCTGTCGCACGGCACACAGACACCTGTGCATTTGGGCAAGGTGCTGGAAGGCGCTCCTGATTTCGCCATGGGGCACGCCGCACGCGGGCTGTTTTCGCTGATGATGGGGCGTGCCGAACTGGTGGCCGTGGCGCAGGATGCGCACAAGGCGGCGCGCGCTGCCGCCGCCCGCGCGGGCGCTGCACCGCGCGAAAAGCTGTGGGTTCAGGCGTTGGGCGAATGGCTGCAAGGGCGGCCATCGGGCGCGGTGGCGGCAATGGAGGCCGCGTTGCGCCTGCAACCGCGCGACACGCTGTCGGCCAAGGTCAGCCACGCCATCCGCTTCGTGCTGGGCGATGCTGCCGGGATGCGCGCCTCGGTCGAGGCGGTGATGGATGCACACCGCGACCATCCCATGCGCGGCTATCTGCTGGGCTGTCATGCCTTTACGCTGGAGGAAACCGGCGATTACGCCGCCGCCAAACGCGCCGGCCTGCAAGGGTTGGCCCATGCGCCCGACGATGCATGGGGCCTGCACGCGGTGGCCCATGTTTTTGACATGACAGCGCGCCCCGACGCAGGCATCGCCTTGATCGAAGATCACAAGGCCGCATGGGATCACTGTAACAACTTTCGCTACCATGTCTGGTGGCACAAGGCGCTGCTGCATATGGACCGCGGCGAAATGGATGTGGCGCTGGCGCTGTACGACAGCCAGATTCGCGCCGACAAGACCGATGACTACCGCGATATCGCCAATGCCACGTCGCTGTTAATGCGGCTGGAACTTGACGGTTTGGACGTTGGCCCGCGATGGGAGGAGCTGGCCGCCTTTTCCGAGGCACGGGTCGAGGACGGCTGTCTGGTTTTTGCCGACCTCCATTACATGCTGGCGTTGTCGGGTGCACAGAACGGCGCGGCCGCCGATGCGATGTGCGCCCGCTTTGCACGCGATTCGATCCGCCACGGTGAAGTGGCCCAGCGCATTGCCGAGCCCGGACTTGCCGCAATCGCGGGGCTCAATGCCTTTGCCGAAGGGCGTTGGGATCAGGCCTTTCAAAACCTTGCCGCTGCACGCTCGTCGATGCAGTCGATCGGTGGCAGCCATGCCCAGCGCGATGTCTTTGAACGTATGACGATAGATGCCGGATTGCGCGCCGGTCGGGTTGAGCGTACAGCCCAGATTCTGGCGCAGCGGACGGCCAAGCGGGGCGGTCACGAAGACCGGTTTGCCCAGACCCGCGCGGCGTCGATTTCCCGCGCACGGCGTATTGCCGCCCAATGAGAAAAGTCAATGAAGACAACTGTCACGATGCAGATTAAGAGGCGCGGATGACCTATTCCGAGACCTCACCCGCCCCTATGTTCAAGACCCGCAATAGCTCCTTGACAGCCGCCCCATCCGGCACGCAATCCGTAGCCGCTTCCAAGCCTGCGCGCGTGCGTGATCTGCGTCTTGATTTCTTTCGCGGTATCGCGATGTTCATCATCCTGATCGCCCACACGCCCGGCAACTTTCTGGCCAGCTGGATCCCCGCACGCTGGGGCTTTTCCGATGCAACAGAGATTTTCGTGTTCTGCTCGGGCATGGCCAGCGCCATCGCCTTTGGTGGCGGGTTTGACCGTGTCGGCTGGCGCTTGGGCAGTTCGCGGGTGCTGTTTCGGGTCTGGCAAGTCTATTGGGCCCATGTCGGACTGTTTTGCGCAACCATCGCGCTGACCGTCTGGCTGACCAATCTGGACATCACCGGAATGAACTATTGGGGGCAGCTGAACCTGTGGCCTGTCTTTGTCGAAAGCGAGAAATGGGCAAATCCCGATATTTTTCTCAGCTTCATGACGCTGCGCTATGTGCCTAATTACTTTGACATTTTACCAATGTATATGGTCGTCTTGCTGTTCATGCCGGTCATAATGTTACTGGTGCGTGTGAACCTTTTCGCAGTTGCAGCGTTCGTGCTTTGCGTGTGGCTTTTGGCACAGGAGACGTTGATGCAATCGGTGGGACTTGGTGCATGGCATTTGACTTTGCCGGCAGAGCCGTGGACCGAGCGGAACTGGTTTTTCAACCCCTTTGCCTGGCAGCTGCTCTTTTTTACCGGCTTTGCCTTTATGCGCGGCTGGCTGCCCAAGCCGCCGGTGTCCATGCCGTTGATGATCCTGGCCGCTGTGATCGTGCTGGGCAATGTGCCCTTGTCAAACATCGGCGTGCGCGTGTTCGGGTTGGAGTGGGCGGCAGACTGGCGCACTGCGCATGCAGCGTGGTTCGACAAGTCGTCTTTTGCCCCGCTGCGCTATCTGCATTTTCTGGCGCTGGCCTATCTGGGCTGGGTCATTGCGGGTGACAAGGGCAACCGGCTGCTGGCTTCCGGCACCGGTGCGCTGGCGCGGGGCTGGGGCGTATTGGTGACGATCATCCTGAAGGTCGGGCAGCAATCACTGGCGGTATTCGTGGTCAGCATGTTCACCGCGCGCCTTATGGGCTTTGGCATGGACGTGACCGATCACCAGATCCTGCCGGTTCTTTTGATCAATCTGGCCGGAGGCGCGGTGCTGGTTGCCACCGCTTACGGCGCTGGCTGGTTCAAAGGCCAGCCATGGAAGAAAGAGGCTGTCTAATGTTGCGGCGAGAACTTCTGGCATCTATCGCGGCTTTTGCCGCTGCGACCCCCACCCTTGGCTGGGCGGACGAACCCGGCCTGCAAGTCGGCGCACCTGCGCGCTTTGACGCCCGCAGCCTGATCCAGCGCGCCCGTGAAATGGCTGCTGAAAGCTATACACCACGCCCGAAGATACCCAAAAGCTGGCGCGATCTGACCTATGACCAGTATCGCAAGATCTGGTTCGATTCGCGCAACGCGCTGTGGGAGGGCACCGACGCTCCGCAACGTGTCGATGTGTTCCCGCCGGGTCTGTATTTTCCGCAAGCCGTGGCCATGTTCGAAGTTGAAGACGGCATTGCCCGTCCGCTGCTGTTCGACATGGACGTCTTTGACAAAACCGACAAATTTCCCGACGTCGAAATTGACGATACCCTGGGCTACAGCGGGCTTCGGCTGCGCGCCGAATTGCACAAACCGCGCATTTTCGAAGAATACGCGGTGTTTCAGGGCGCCAGCTATTTCCGTGGCATCGGCGCGGGCGAAAGCTATGGCCTTTCCGCGCGCGGGCTGGCCATCAAAACCGGCGACCCCGAGGGCGAGGAGTTTCCCGACTTTATCGGCCTGTGGCTGGAACGCCCCACCCATGGCGACGATACGATTGTGGTGCATGCCCTGCTGGACAGCCCCTCGGTGACCGGTGCGTATACATTCCACATCACACCCGGCGAGGTGCTGCACATGCACGTCAGCGCGCATCTGTTCGCGCGGACCGAGCTGCGCCACATCGGCATTGCGCCTTTGACCTCGATGTTTCTGTTCGACGACACCAACCGCCAGCGCTTTGACGATTTCCGCCCTGCGGTGCATGACAGCGACGGGCTGTTGATCCACAACGGCGGCGGAGAGATGATCTGGCGGCCGCTGGCCAATCCGAAAACCTTGCAGATCAGCTCCTTTGTCGATGTGAACCCCAAGGGCTTCGGCCTGATGCAGCGCAAGCGCGCGCTGGAAGATTACAACGATCTTGAGGCGCATTACCACAACCGCCCCAGCCTGTGGGTCACCCCCGGCGAAGGCTGGGGAAAAGGGGCGGTCGCGTTGGTCGAAATTCCCGCCGATCTTGAGGTCTATGACAATATCGTCGCCTATTGGCGGCCCGCCGAGGCGATCCCGGCAGGCAGCGAATACCAGATGACCTATCAGCTGGATTGGGGGGCCGACCCTGCGCCGACATCCGAAGCCGAGCCGATGCGCGTGATCAACACCGCCGCCGGTGCGCGTCCCGAAGGCGGTCGCGTCTTCGCCATCGACTTTGCGCCGAATGACCACATGCCCGAAGACCTTGATACGATCACCAAGGTTGTGACGACCAGCGCAGGCACTGTTACCGAGGGCATCTTGCAGCGCAATCCGGCCACGGGCGGGCTGCGCCTGGCCTTCACCTTTATGCCCGAAGAGGCCAAGCTGGCCGAGTTTCGGGTGCAATTGCGGCTGGGCGACGCGGCCCTGACCGAGCTTTGGCTTTACCGTTGGACCACCACATGACCAAGACCGATCTGACCTATATGCCCCCGCGTGCGCCGCTGGCCATGCCCGAACAGGACCTGCACCGCGCCCCCGGCGCACCGCGCGGTGCGCAGGACGGTTTTGGCTGGCGTCTGGCGGTCTTTGCCCCTGCGCTTGTCATCACCGGCCTGCTGTTGTGGGGCTTGCACGGGGTCTTGCAACAGGCCGGAATGAGCTTTGTCGAATGGGCGCTTCTGGCGATGATCGGGATGACCTTTGTCTGGGTTGCCCTTGCAGTCAGCACGGTTGGTGTGGCGCTGGTCGGCCGGTTCGAGGCGCGGGTGCCTGCGCGGCGCGGCGCGCCGCTGGACGTGGCCCTGCTGGTGCCGGTCTATAACGAAGTCACCTGGGATGTGTTCGGCAATGCAGCCGCGATGCTGAACGACGTGGCCGGGCGTGACCCGATGCACCGCTATTCCCTGTTCATCCTCAGCGACACCCAGAACCCCGAGATTGCCCAGCGCGAAGTGCAGGCTTTCGAAGCGCTGCGCCGTGGGGTGCCTGCGGGCATGTCGGTCTATTACCGCCGCCGCGCGCAGAACGTGGACAAAAAGGTGGGCAATCTGGCCGACTGGATCACCGGTTGGGGCGCGGCATATGACGCTATGCTGGTGCTGGATGCCGACAGCCTGATGACAGGCCGCGCCATCGTGCGCCTGTCCGACGAAATGGCCGCCGATCCACAGGCCGGGCTGATCCAGAGCTTTCCGCAGCTGATCGGAGCCGAGACGGTTTTCGCCCGCATCCAGCAATTTTCCAACATGGCCTATGGCTGGTTGCTGGCCGAAGGGCTGGCACGTTGGGCCCGCGCCGAAGGCAACTATTGGGGGCACAATGCGATCATCCGCGTGCGCGCCTTTGCCAGCGCCGCAGGTCTGCCGCACATCCGTGGCGGGCGCGATCTGATCCTGAGCCATGACTTTGTCGAAGCGTCGCTGCTGCGCCGTGCAGGCTGGACCGTGAAATTCCTGCCGCGTGTCGCGGGCAGTTTCGAAGAAACACCCGGCACGCTGGTCGATTATGTCCTGCGCGACCGCCGCTGGTGCCGTGGCAACCTGCAACACCTGCGCTTGCTGGGCACCAAGGGGCTGCATCCGGTCAGCCGCTTTCACCTGTTCCAGGGCGCGATGGCCTATCTGATGAGCCCTGCGTGGTTCGTGCTGCTGGTGTTCTGGACCCTGTTGGGCAAGGACGCGGAAACCAACGTGATCCGCTATTTCAACGAGGCGAACCCGCTGTTCCCGTCGTGGCCGCCCGAGATGAGCCACATCGACAGTGTCGCCTTTCTGGTGATCATGTATGCAATGCTGCTGACGCCCAAGATCACATCAGCGCTGGTCATCGCCATGCGCCCCGGCGCGGTGCGGATGTTCGGCGGCAAGCGCGCCTTTGGCACCGCGTTCCTGACCGAAGTGGCCCTGTCGGTGGCCTATGCCCCGATCCTGATGATCCAGCAAACCAAAGCGGTGCTGCGTGCGTTGTTCACGCGACGTGAAGCCTGGGCACCGCAGAACCGTGAAGGCACCCGCCAGCCGCTCTCGGTCCTGATCAAGTTCCATTGGGTCGAGACCACGCTGGGCGTGCTGTTGTCGGTGGGGCTGATCGCGGGGCTGATTTCTTGGTGGCTGGTGCCGATCGTGGCCAGCCTGTTGCTGGCGGTGCCGCTGTCGGCGCTCAGCTCGCTGAACCTTGCACGTCACGCCCCTGCGGGGCTGCGCATGGACAGCCCGCTGACGCTGCACGAGCCTGCGATTGTGGGCCGCGCACGGGTGCTGCGCGCGGCGCTGCGGGCCGATCTGGAAGGCGGCAGCAAGCTGGCGGCGGAGTAAGCGCACTACAGAGGTCAACGCCAACCGCAGGCGGGCAACGAGACGCCCGAAAAGGCCGCTTGATTTCTGGTCTTTAGCCTGTGGCCGCCGCGTTCCAGAGAAAACCCTGCCGATTGCGACGCTCTTGAACCGTACCCCGATGCCTTCCCTACAGCCCCTCACGCCAGTCCAGCGCCATGTCGATCCAGCCGTCCGGCACCTGATGCCCACCCGTGAACAGCGCGAATTCAAGTGCGGTGCCGGGGGCGCAGCGATCCCATGCGCGGCGCAGGAACGGCCCCTTGGTCACAAAGCGGTCGGCGCGCAGCTGCACGCAACCGTTGACCTGCCGCCACAGTTGCATTGCATAGAACACATCACCCTGCACAAAGGCATTGGGGTCGTTCACGTCCCGCCCCGCGATGACCCGCCCCTCCAGCGGCACGGTGGTGTCGGTCCAGCCATGGGTGTGCAGCAATTTCACCGGCCCCGCGCAGGTTTCGGGATGGGGCCGCCAAAAGGCACCCGCAACGGGCAGATAGGCGGCAAAGGCGTCTGGCGCTGCGCAGGCGGTGTAGTGGGTCATTGATCCACCGATCGAGAAGCCGCCCAGCACCATCTGCGCAGGATCAAGATCAAAGCGGGCCGCAGCGTCATCCCGCACGGCCTTGAGAAAGGCGACATCATCGCGGTCTCTTGGAAAATCGGGATGGAATGACCAGTTGCGCCCATTGCGGCCCGGCATCGGGGTGCCATCGGGGCCGATCACAGCATAGCCGCGCGCCAGCGCGGTGCCCGCCCATCCGCCGGGGCGCAAGGAGGCTGCGCCATTGCCACCATAGCCGTGCAGAAACATGATCGCCCCTTTGGGCGGGCCATCCGGCAGGGTGATGTGATAGCTGCCATTGGCTATTTCGCAAGCTTCGGGCGCGGTGCCGCATCCGGCCTGCGCTGTCTGGGCCGTCACGAACAGCGCGACGGACGCGCACAGGGATTTGAAAACTGTCATTGGATGATGCTGCTCTATCGTGTGTCTGCCGCCAAGAGGTTTTCCGTCACAGCTGCGTGAGAGGCAGGCCGCGCTTGATCCAGCCCGGACCTGCGCCCGAACCCAACATGCCCTCGGGCACGTCCAGGACGTTGTCAAAGCCGGCACGTTGCAGTTTCAAAGTCATCAGCCGCGAGCGAACGCCACGGGCGCAGATCAGGGCGACGGGTCGGTCGGGGTTGCCCTGGACAAGGCTGCCCAGCGCTGCCATGAAATCGGCGCGCCGCATATCCAGCGGATGAGCGCCCTGCCCCACACCCGTCAGCGCCCATTCATCGGGACGCCGGATGTCGATCAGCAGCAGCGTGTTCCCTTGCACCTGCGCATAGGCTTGCGGCGGCGTCAGTGTGCCCGCCCCGTTGCGCGCGGTGATATTGTACCAGCGTGCACCAAAGGCCGCGCCGCCGCCCAGCAGGGCAGCCGCGCCAAGGCCGATCAGGCGGCGGCGGGTCAGACTGGGTTTGGAAACGCGCATGGGGCCTGTTCTGGGTTATGAGGGCATGGGGGCGCTGCCCCCGGCGCTGCGCGCCTCCCCCGGAGTTTATCGGGCAAGATGAAGGATGGGCCTAGTTCTTTTCAGGCGCTGTGGATTTGAACTTGGGAATACGGCTGTGCGAAGCCGGTTTGGGGTCAAGTGACACCCAGTTGGCCTCGCTTGCAGTCAGGTTGCCGGGAATGTCTTCCTCCCAGAAGCCGACCACGTCGGGGGTGATGTTGAGGTACAGCTTGCCATCGACAATACGCCACAGGTTCGGGTTGCCCGGTACCTTGCCGCCCTGAGCCACGCCGTAAGCGCAATGGCCGTCGTACTGCGGCGCGAACGCGGCGGGGTTTTGCTCAAAACGGGCGCGGTTGGCCTCGGTGGCAAAGGCGAAGGTGGCCCCGTTGTAATCGGCCGTGATGTCGGCGCGCCCGGGCATGGCGGGGGGCTGGTCGACCCCGACGGGGTTCTGATCAAGGTCGAAATAGGCGACCACATCATAGCCCGAAGCGGCATAGCCGGTGCCATCGACATATTGCGGCCCGGCAAAGGCTGAAGTGGCCAAGGTCAGGGCGGTGGCGGCGACCGAGATCGCGAGGGTAAAGCGGGTCATGGGAAGCTCCTTTGCGGGACGGGTGCGCAAAGTTAGCCACAGATCGCTGTGCAAATCATCCCGCCTGACGCGGTTGTGAGGCGCGGAGCGGTTTTCGTGAACGAAGTGGGCGATTGTTGCACTTGGGCGCTGTGGGGCGCGCCAGGACACGGGCGATTATTTCAGGATCGGCGGTTTGGTCGGGTCTGAACCGGGTGCAGGGCGGGTGCGCTCGGACAGGTCCTCGGGCTGTGGCAGGTCAAACCGCAGGCCGGTGCGGGCCAGACGTTCTGCCATTGGATCATCCGCGCGGAAGAAAGCAACATCCATGGCCCCCGCTTCGATACCCGAAAACGTCAGCGCCTCGGATGCGACCTGGGCCAGCGCGCTTTCGGCATGGGGCACGGCACCGACAAAGCCCAGCATGTGGCCCGCGCCGCCCCCCGCATAGGTCACACCCACAAGGCAGGCATAGCGGGCCAGACCTGTGGCCGTGGCCAGTTTTTCGTCGATCGCTTCGATCAGGCTGTCGGGAAGCCCCCTGGGCGCGGTCAGGCTTTCGATTTTGGCCTCGACGTCCTGCGGCGCGTTGCCCAGCGTGTTGTCCAGCCATGCCATCGCATCGGCGGGCAGCAGGATCGCCGAGGGCGCGACCTCGATATTCAGCCCCAAACCAAGGCTGTTGGCGGCCAGCAAGCCCGCTGTCACGCGCCCTGACAGGGCGGCATAGGCGGCCGCGGGGCCTGCGAATCCGGCCAGCCGTTCCTCGCGGTCGAAGGCCAGCACATATTGCGCGCCTTCGGCCTCGAACAGTTGGGGGGTGATCTTGTCGCCTTCGGCCTCGCCCTCGAGCAGGACGTAAAGCTCGCTGGCGGCGAGACGTTCATAGAACCGCAGGCGCAGGGTGTCGTCATCCGGCGCAGCGGTCATGGCCGCATAGGCGGCGTCGATGGGGGTATGTTCTGTCATGTCAGCGCCTTTTGAACCGCTTTGCGCAGGGCTGGCAAGAGGTCGGTTTCAAACCACGGGTTTTTGCGGATCCAGCCGGTGTTGCGCCATGACGGGTGCGGCAGGGGGAAGACGGCGGGCGCATGGGCGCGCCAGCCAGCCACGGTGTCGGTGACCGAGGTGCCTGTGCCAAGGTGCCATTTCTGCGCATAGCCGCCGATCAGCAGCGTTAACGGCACAGGTCCGATGTGGTCCATCGCGGCGCTTCGCCATGTTTTGTGGCAAAGCGGCGGCGGCGGCAGGTCGGACCCTTGCGCGTTATAGCCCGGAAAGCAGAAGGCCATCGGCAGGATGGCGATACGGCGCATGTCATAAAAGGTGGCGGGGTCGATCCCCATCCAGTCGCGCAGGCGGTCACCCGACGGATCGTCAAAGGGCTTGCCCGAAGCATGGACCCGCGCGCCGGGGGCCTGCCCTGCAATAAGAATGCGCGGCGCGCTGTCAAACCAGACCACCGGGCGCGGATGGTGTCCGGTGGCGGTGCCTGCGAACCGCTGGGCACACAGGGTGCAGGTGGCAATGTCGTCAGTGATGGCCATGACGCATGGTATAAGGCCAGCAGCCGCGCCGACAAGCGGCAGGCGCTTTCATTTCGCATTTTTTCGAAATAAGACTTGGCAGGATACATTCATTTCTATAATTCTAGAAATATGAAAATAGAATCGCACATCCCCGCTCCCTCTGATGATCTGGACCTGACCCTTGCTGCCAGCAGCTTTGCAGCCCTTGGGTCTGAACAACGCCTGTGCGTGCTGCGCGCGCTGGTACGGGCCGGCCCCGAGGGGCTGAGCATCGGCGCACTGGGCGAACGCGCAGGTGTGACCGGAAGCACGCTGACCCATCATGTCAAAGTTCTGGCACAGGCCGGACTGGTGACACAGGCCCGTCAGGGCCGTTCGATTATTTGCGCCGCCGTGGCCTATGACCAGGTGCGGCACCTGTCTGAATTTCTGCTGAATGCCTGCTGCGCGGACAGCACCGCCCCCTGCGAGGACCACAATCATGGCTGATCTTACACATACGCCCCCCCCTACCCCGCGCCGCTGGCTGAAACCCTTGCGCGGCGCATGGGGGGCGGTGCTGGCCCTGCTGGCATTGGTCGCGCTTCTGGATATGCCGCAGTTTGTGCCAACGGTGCGCTTCGCCGCCCAAGCACTGCTGAACACAGCCCCGTTTATCCTGTTTGCGGTGATGGCCGTGGCCTATCTGAAAGCAAGCGGGGCCGAAACCATCCTTGCCAAGGCGTTCGAAGGCAACACCGCACGCATGATCGTGATGGCGGCGCTGCTGGGCGGGCTGTCGCCGTTTTGCAGCTGCGAGGTGATCCCCTTTATCGCGGCACTGCTGGCCGTGGGCGCGCCGCTGGCGGCGGTCATGGCGTTCTGGCTGGCCTCGCCGTTGATGGACCCGGCGATGTTCGCCATTACCTCGGGCACGCTGGGGTTCGAATTTGCCATGGCCAAGACGCTGGCGGCGGTTGGTCTGGGCATGTTCGGCGGCTTTGGGACATGGGCGCTGGCGCGGTCCCCGATCTTTGCCGAGCCGCTGCGTGAACGCCCTGCGGTTGGCGGGTGCTGTGGTGTGAAAAAACCGTTCTCGGGCGCGCCGGTCTGGAAATTCTGGACCGAAGACTCACGCCGCGAGACCTTTCGTGAAACCGCATTGGACAACGGGCTGTTCCTGCTGAAATGGCTGACACTGGCCTATGTGATCGAGGCGCTGATGCTGACCTATGTGCCTGCATCGCTGATCGCGGGTCTGTTGGGGGGCACCGGTCTGGGGCCGATCCTGATGGGGGCGCTGGTGGGGGCGCCGGCCTATCTGAACGGCTATGCCGCCGTGCCGCTGGTGGATGCGCTGCTGGCGCAGGGCATGTCACAGGGGGCGGCCATGTCCTTTGTGATTGCAGGCGGGGTCAGCTGTATTCCTGCGGCGATAGCGGTCTGGGCGCTGGTCAAGCCGCGCGTCTTCGCGGCCTATCTGGGCTTTGCCATCGTCGGCGCAATGCTGGCCGGTGTGGTCTGGCAGGCGGTGGCCTGACTGACGGCCCTGCACCGCAGCACCGCACTCACCCTTTGATGTGGGTGCGGCCAATTCCCGAATATCTACAGGAAAGACCGAATGCCCCATGACCACAATCACGCGCACGGCAGTGGTGGACACCATCACCACATATCCCCCGACGCAGGCGACGCAAGGGTTGCAGGGGCCATCGCGGTCAACCTGCTGCTGACAGTGGCCCAGATTATCGGCGGGCTTCTGGCTGGCAGCCTGTCGCTGATTGCCGATGCGCTGCACAACCTGTCGGATGCTATTGCGCTGATCATCGCCTTTGGCGCCCGCAAGATCGCGCGCCGACCTGCAGATGCACGGATGACCTTTGGCTATGACCGGATCGAGGTGGTGGCGGCGCTGATCAACTATACGACGCTGATCATCATCGGGTTCTATCTGGTCTACGAAGCGGTGCTGCGGTTTTTCGAACCCACAGCGGTGGCAGGCTGGATCATCGTCTGGGTGGCAGGCTTTGCGCTGCTGGTCGATCTGGTCACGGCAGCACTGGTCTGGCGGATGCAGGCAGGCAGCGTGAACATGCGTGCTGCGTTCCTGCACAACGTGGCAGATGCGCTGGGGTCGGTCGCGGTGATTATCGCAGGCACGGTGATCCTGCTGTTTGGCTGGGTGTGGGTAGACCCGCTCGTCACCTTGATGATTGCGGGATACATCCTGTGGCAATCTGCGACCGAAATGCCCGGCGTGGTGCGCATTCTGATGTTGGGCAGCCCTGCGGAACTGGACACCAACGCGGTGATTGACGCGGTCGAAGCTGCTCCCGGCGTGGCCTCGGCGCACCATGTGCACCTGTGGATGATGGGCGAGAACGCCCCCGCGCTGGATGCGCATCTGGTGCTGGAAGCCGGTGCATCAGCGGCCCCGACCCGCAGGGCGGTGCGCGACGTGCTCGCCGGATTCGGCATCGGGCACAGCACGCTTGAGATCGAAACCGTCGAAACAGCCTGTGCTGACAGCGTTCGGATCGGGCACGGCTAGACAGATCGCAGCCGCGCCCGGCGCTGCCTGCCAGAGGCGTTTGTACAATCGGTGCCCACCGTTTTGGCGCGCACCTTCCCCGCAACACGCTAATCCTGCACCTCGCATTGCCCAACAATTCACAATCGGTTAAGCCATGACGACAAATCTGATGGTGGAGGCCTCATGTACCGCGTCTGGAATTTTCTGACAAACTACTCACTGTTGTTGATATTTGGCGCGCTGATTGCGTTGGTATGGGCGAACATAGACGCGGACAGTTACCATCACTTCATACATTTCGTGATCTGGGACCATGCCCCCATCGGGCACCTGCACGCGGCAACCGACGGGCACGAAGCCTATCGCACACTGACCCTGCACTATCTGATCAACGACCTGCTGATGGCGTTGTTCTTTGCCATCGCGGCCAAGGAAGTCTGGGAAGCGGTGATTTTGCAAAACGGATCGCTGCGCGGCAAAAAGGCCGCCACACCGCTGTTTGCCACACTTGGGGGGATGCTGGGGCCGGTAACGGTCTATCTGGGTCTGGCTGCCATCATCGGGTCATCGACCTATGACGCCGTGGCAAACGGCTGGGCGATTCCCACTGCCACGGACATTGCATTCAGCTATCTGGTCGGGCGCATCGTCTTTGGTGCGGGACACCCCGCGGTGCGTTTCCTGCTGTTGCTGGCGATTGCCGATGATGCGGCGGGGCTGATCATTCTGGCGGTGTTCTACCCCAGTGGCGAACTGGCCCCCGAATGGCTGCTGCTGTCGCTGGCGGCCGCTGTAGGTGTTTTCATGTTCTTCAACTGGCTGCCGCGCAAGCTGGACCGGGGCAATCAGGACCGCCCCGCGTCGACCTGGGTGCGCACCAAGCTGACGTTCTTTCCCTATCTGCTGGCGGGCTGTGCCAGCTGGTACGGCTTTATGGCGGCCGGCTTGCACCCGGCACTGGGCCTGTTGCCGATTGTGCCAACCATCCCCCACGCAGACCGCGCCTTCGGGCTGTTCTCGGAAGCCGAACAATATCTGACCGACCTGCTGAACCAGATAGAACATGCGCTGAAACACCCGGTGGAAATCATCCTGTTCTTCTTTGGCTTGCTGAACGCAGGCGTCGAGATGAGCTCGATCGGCGAGGCCACATGGCTGGTGCTGCTGGGCTTGATCGTGGGCAAACCAGTGGGGATTTTCCTGTTCGGCTGGCTGGCCGCGCGACCGCTGGGCCTGGGCATTCCCGAAGGGATGCGCATTGTTGATCTGATCGTGATCGGCTGTGTCGCCGCCATCGGGTTTACCGTATCGCTGTTTATCGCTGCGGTTGCCTTTGATGCAGGCCCCGTACAGGACGCCGCCAAAATGGGCGCGCTGTTCAGCTTTGCCGCCGCGCTCATCAGCATTGTCGCGGGCAAGCTGCTACGCGTTCAGAAACAAGAGCTGTAAGCCAGGGCTTGCAAGCTATGCCCCACTTTAGACCAAGTTCCCCCGCGCCGACCGCGCGCCGGGGGAACAATCCTTGCCTGAGGTATACTTTTGTTATTGTTCAAGACATAATATGGCCAAAATCTGTGGCTATTTCGCCAACAACCCCTGACAAAAAGGGGCGGGCGTGACCAAATTGGGGACGCTCTCCAACCGGAGCAGCGGGACCGGAGCAGGCGATGCTTGAGTTTGAAAATGTCAGCAAGTCCTTTTGGACGGGCAGTCAACGCAAGGTGATCCTCGACCGCGTGTCGTTTCGCGTCGATCTTGGCAATTCGCTGGGCATTCTTGCCCCGAACGGCACCGGCAAGACCACATTGATCAACATGATGGCCGGACTGGAAAAACCAGACGAAGGCGAAATTCGCCGGGGCTGCAACATCTCGTTCCCGCTGGGTTTCATGGGCGGTGTGGTGCCCAAGGTGTCGGCCATGGAAAACGCGCGCTACATTGCGCGGCTCTACGGGCTTGACCCGGACTATGTCGAAAGTTTCTGCCGCTGGCTGTGCAATCTGGGCGAATATTTCGATCAGCCGCTGGGCACCTATTCGTCGGGCATGCGCGGACGGTTTTCATTTGCACTGATGCTGGCACTGGACTTTGACATCTATCTGATCGACGAAGGTATGCCGGGGTCAACCGACGTCGAGTTTAACCGCAAGGCGGGCGATATCCTGCAAGAACGGCTGCGCACCACGACGATCATCATCGTGTCACACCAGGCACAAACGCTTGAAAAGTTCGCCCGCTCTGCCGCAGTGCTGCTGGACGGACAACTGCATATGTTCGATACGTTGGAAGAGGCGAAAAGGCTTTATGACTACCAAACCAAAAGCTAGAAAGTTCCGCATCAAGCGGACAACGCCGCAGTTCAGTGGCACGTCTGACAGCGTATCGCAACTGGCAAGCGCGGCTGCGCCGCTTGAACGCGACCCCGAGGCGAAAGAAACACCGCGCCCAGCGTCAGAAACGCCAACCGCTCAACCTCGTCCGTCCTCACCATCTCCCGCCGCCCCGGCAAGCGCAGCACAGACCCCGCGCCCGGCGGCTTCGTCTGAACGCCCCCAGCCGACAGCGCAAGCCCAACAGCGGCCCGAACCACAACACTCCGCAGCCCCGCAGCCGCGCCAGGGCGAGGTGTCGTCAGCCGGCGAAGTCGCAGGCGAAAACGACATGGATGCGATCCGCCGCGAAGGGCTGACCGGCCGCCAGTTGCGTATGGCCCGACGCGTCGCGCAAAAACACGGATTGGCCCCGACATCCGATTTCGACGCGGTGCGCCTGTTGCGGGCCAGGGGCATCGACCCGTTCCAGCGCGCAAACATGCTGGATCTGGTTGTGCCCAGCGAAAGCGGCCGCCAGCCAGGCGAGCCGGACGGCTTTGAAAACCTGCCCGCCCGCACCGACCAGAACCGCCACCAGTTGCCCCAAACCGTACCGGCGGGGCGCAACCTGCCGTCCACCGAGCTCAGCCCTGCCGAGCGGCGGGTCAAGGAAATTTCGCAGATCCAGCGCGACATCGGCAAGCGCCGCCGCAAGAAGCTGGGGCTGTTGCTGGTCCGGCTGGCATTCTTCGTGGCGCTGCCGACCTTTCTGGCCGGTTGGTATTTCTACCAGATCGCCACGCCGATGTACGCAACCAAGGCCGACTTTCTGATCATCCAGAACGAAGGCAGCGGGGGTGCCGGTCCCTTGGGCGGCCTGTTGCCTACACAATTCGCCACCAACTCGGATGCCATCGCCACCCAGGGCTACCTTCAATCCAAGGATGCGATGCTGCGGTTGGACGATGATCTGGGATTCAAGGCCCACTTTTCCCAGGACTGGATCGACCCGATCCAGCGCCTGAACCCCGACCCGACCAATGAAGAGGCCTATAAGATTTTCAAAAAGAATGTGAAAATCGGATATGATCCCACCGAAGGCATGATCCGCATGGAAGTGGTCGCCGCCGAACCCGAAGTGTCTGCCGAGTTTGCACGCCGCCTGATCAGCTATGCCGAGCAGCGGGTGAACAATCTGAGCCAGCAAAAGCGCGAAGACCAGATGAAAGACGCCCGCGAAGGTTTCGAAAAAGCCGAAGCCGAACGGCGGGCGGCGCAAGAGGCACTGGTCAAGTTGCAAGTGGAAACCAGCACGCTGGACCCCGAAGCCGTGATTGCTGCCCTGCGCACCCAGATCACCAACTATGAAACACTGAAGCTGGAAAAAGAACTGGAGCTGGCCGCACTTGAAGACAACGCACGTCCCAACCAGGCCAAGGTGGACGGTGTAAAGGGTGATATCCGCCGCTTGAACGACCAACTGGCCAAACTGAACCAGCGCATGAACGATGCCTCCGAAGGTGAGGATTCGCTGGCGCAGATGGCCGTGAACCTGCAATTGGCACAGGCTGACCTTGCCAGCCGCGACATGATGCTGCAATCGGCCCTGCAACAGATGGAACAAAGCCGCGTCGAAGCCTCGCGGCAGGTGCGCTATCTGACGGTTGCGGTAAAACCGGTGGCCAGCCAGGAGCCCAGCTATCCACGCAAGTTCGAGAACACCATTCTGGCGTTCCTGATCTTCTCGGGCATCTATCTGATGATCTCGCTGACCGCCTCGATCCTGCGCGAACAGATCACCTCGTAACGACAGAAGGTCGCCATTCCTGGCAATGGCGACCTGTTCCCGTGACGCACAGAAAGACCATTTCTTTTGGCGAGAAATATCCCCGCCGGAGGCATAATATCTGTTGGGCGCTCCAGAAGGACTTCTTGCCTCCGGCGGGGATATTTGGGGCCAAAAGAAGCCTGCGCTACTCGAATATTTTCAGCAGTTCCTTGGCGATTTTCTCCTTCGCCTTGGCCTTGGCCGCATCCTCGACGCTTTGGCCGTCTTCGGCTTTCACGCCCAGTTTTTTCTCGACCGCTGCTTTCAGCTTGGCCTCGGCGGCGTCTTTCAGCTCTTCCTTTTTCGCGCCCAGGTTCAGGTCGATTGCCGCCTCGATGTCCGGGATAATGCGCAGGTTTGCCCATGGGCCGGTGATGCGCACGGGAATGGCGATGCCGTTGCCCTCGTTTGCGTTCAGGGCGATGGGAGTAAATGTATAGTCCATGTCCTGCTGCCCCAGCCCGATCCGTCCCTTGCCCCGCGCCTGATAGCTGGCCAGTGTGAACAGAAGGTCGTCGTTCTGGACGTTGCCTGCGGCCATCTTGAACGTGGCCCCCAGACTGTCGAACACTGTGGTGCCGCTGCCGGTCGCGCCTGAGCGCATCAGCTTGTCCAGATCAATCCCCTGAATGGTCCCCTTGCCAATCGCGATGGCTCCTGCGCCGGACAGAGACTTCATGATGGCGTCAACCGAATTGCCGGAGCCCAGGAAATTCAACTCGGCATTGGCGCCACCCGTCAGGCGGGTCAGGCCCAGTGCGTCGTTCAGCAAGGGCTGCATCGAGATGTCATTGGCATACAATTTGCCGCCCACGGACAGGCCGGCGCGGTTGTTCATGATGAACTGGCCGGTGATCGTCCCCTCGTATGCATCGACTTCACGCAGTTCAAAAACGGCGCGCGAGTTGTCATTGGT
The DNA here is from genome assembly GCF_022788695.1 of Pseudosulfitobacter sp. DSM 107133. Classification (NCBI taxonomy): domain Bacteria; kingdom Pseudomonadati; phylum Pseudomonadota; class Alphaproteobacteria; order Rhodobacterales; family Roseobacteraceae; genus Pseudosulfitobacter; species Pseudosulfitobacter sp. DSM 107133. The sequence goes on along the minus strand of NZ_CP085154.1, from coordinate 804,043 downwards.
CAGAAGCGCGCGGGTCGCCCCCAGTTTGAAACTGCCCAGATCGACCGACGTGGCCCTGAGCGCAATCTCGCCGTTGAAGGCAGCCAGACCCGACGCATCTATCCTATCCTTCGGCCAGCCGGATGCCGCGCTGTCAGCGCCGCCGCTTGGGCGGTTCTCTCCACTGCCCGTCACGCCAGTCAGGTCCAGCGCGCCCGCGTTCAGTTGGGCGTTCACCTGTGGCGTGCCGTTCAGCGCGATGTCTGCCGCCCCTGTCAGCCGGTTCCCACCAAGGTTCGCGACCAGTTCGCGCAACGACAGGCGGCGGTCCTTGGTCAGGGTGATGTCGGATGCCATGTCGATGCTGCGCCCCAGCCCTTTCGGGAGGTCAACAGCGCCCACGCCCAAAGCCTGCATGAACGCGCCGGTATCGGGCAGGTCCAGCGTCAGCTTGCCCGCAACCTCACCCGCCGTGCTGGCGCGACCGTCCAGCGATACAGTGCCTTTTCCTGCGCTCAGTTGCAGCGTTACCGGTTGCACCTGCCCTGCAAGGAAACCGGCAAAGCTGCCGATCGTGGCATTGACCTTTACCGCTTCGCCCGCCGGGCGCAGGGTGGCACGGATGTCCGCAGAGCCTGCACGCTCGGGCCAGTCCAGCGCCAGATCGACACCCTTATATTGCACAAGGTCAGCGCCTTCGGCGTCATAGATCAGCGTGGCGTCGGTGATGTTCATCTTCTGGATCGAGAACGGACGCGGTGCGGTGTCGGGCGAGGTTTGCGTTTCGATCGTCGCAGCCCCAGAGGCATCGGTGAACTGCCAGCTGGCGCGGCCGTCCTTGCGTTGTTCCAGCCGGATCGTGGGGCTGGTGGCGGCGATGTTGGTGATGCGGATCTCGCCCGACAGCAGGGCTGCGGCGTCAATGCCGATGGCGGCGTTCTGCGCGGTCAGCATCGGTCCCTGTTCTGACCATTTGGCGTTGCCGATCTCGATGCTGCCGACCGAGGCCCCCAGTACCGGCCAGATCGACAGCGATACATCGCCCGAAATCGTCACGTCACGCCCGGTGGCGTTGCGGATCTGGTCCGCGGCAATGCGCGCGATCCGGTCGGCAGGCAGGAAAAACAGCGACACGCCGGCCACAACCACGATCAAAACGATCAAAACGATCAGACGCCCGATCCATTTCATGCTAAAAATCCTTTGCTAATCCACACCCGATTGCTACGCGTCTTGCCGCCCATTCTCAATCAAGAACCCTTTCCGCCGCGCACCGGTTGCACTAAAGGAGCGATCATGAGCACAAACCCACCCAATCTGCGCCCCGACATCGCCCCCGCCGCAAGGCTGGATGGCAAGACACGCCCCGGCCAGCCGTCCATCGGCATGGTCAGTCTGGGCTGCCCCAAGGCGTTGGTGGATTCCGAACGCATCCTGACGCGGCTGCGGGCCGAAGGCTACGGGATTTCGCCCGACTATTCCGGCGCGGATGCGGTGATTGTGAACACCTGCGGATTTCTCGACAGCGCCAAGGCAGAAAGCCTTGAGGCGATTGGCGAGGCCTTGTCCGAAAACGGGCGGGTGATCGTGACGGGATGTCTGGGGGCAGAGCCCGAGTATATCACCGGCGCGCATCCCAAGGTTCTGGCCGTGACCGGTCCGCATCAATACGAACAGGTTCTGGACGCGGTGCATGCCGCCGTGCCGCCGTCGCCCGATCCCTTTGTCGACCTGCTGCCCGCCCGCAGTGTCAGCCTGACGCCCCGGCACTACAGCTATCTGAAGATTTCCGAAGGCTGCAATCACAAGTGCAAGTTCTGCATCATTCCCGACATGCGCGGCCGCCTGGCCAGCCGCCCGCACAAGGCTGTGCTGCGCGAGGCTGAAAAGCTGGTCGAAGCGGGTGTGCAGGAACTGCTGGTGATTTCGCAGGACACATCCGCCTATGGCACCGACTGGGACCGCGAAGTGCGGCGCGGGTTGACCGAACAGCCGATCACCACGCTGGCGCGCGATCTTGGCAGCTTGGGCGCGTGGGTGCGCCTGCATTACGTCTATCCCTATCCGCATGTGCGCGAGATGATCCCGCTGATGGCCGATGGTCTGGTGCTGCCCTATCTGGACGTCCCGTTCCAACACGCCCATCCCGACACACTGAAACGCATGGCCCGCCCCGCCGCCGCCGAGGCGACGCTGGACCGGATCGCCGAATGGCGCGACATCTGCCCCGACATCGTTTTGCGTTCGACCTTTATCGTTGGCTACCCCGGCGAGACCGAGGCCGAATTCCAGACGCTGCTGGACTGGATGGACGAGGCGCAACTGGATCGTGTCGGCTGTTTCCAATACGAAAACGTGGACGGTGCGCGGTCGAACGCCCTGCCCGATCATGTCGCCCCCGAGATCAAGCAAGAGCGCTGGGACCGGTTCATGGAGAAGGCACAGGCCATCTCCGAGGCCAAGCTCGAAGCCAAGGTCGGCACCCGCATCGACGTGATCGTGGACGAGGTGGACGCCGATGCCGCAACCTGCCGGACAAAGGCCGACGCGCCCGAGATCGACGGCAACCTGTTCATCGACGAAGGGTTCGAAGCGTTGACCCCGGGCCAGATCGTCACAGTCGAAGTGGACGAGGCGGGCGAGTACGATTTGTGGGGGCGTTTGGTCTGATCGCGATGACGTGAAGGGGGCAAAATCACGTCCCTCTTGAAAATGTTCCGCATTTGTTCTAATTTGTTCTTAACAGGAACAAAGGAACGCCGTCATGGCCCATGCATCTGTTTATGAACCCGCCCTGCCCGGACTGTTTGTGCCGGTGCAATCCGACCTGCCGCTGAACGCGCCCGAACCTGCAACGGAAAAGCAGGTGGCCTATGCCATGGCAATCGCCAAGCGCGCGGGCAAGGATTTGCCGCAAGGCACATTGCGTGACCGGCGGGCGCTGTCGGCGTGGATTGATGCGCATAAGGTCAAGCCGGTCGAGGGTAAGTTTTCGAACTATCCTTCCGGCAAGCAGGTCGCCTTTGCCGAGCGGATTGCACGGATCAAGCGGCAGGACGTGCCGCGCGAATGCTTCAAGGACAAACAGCTGATGTCGCGCTGGATCGACGGGAACAAGCCGCGCTGAGATGTGCGGCTTTGTCCCATGTTGCGGGGCCGGTTTGCGCCCTATCTTTTAGAGCATGGAACAGAACACCACGGAAGACACCAGCGTTTTGTACAACGGCGAATGCCCTGTCTGCCGGTTCGAGATCGACCATTACGCCGGATACAGCCGTGACAACGCCCTGCCGATCCGCTTTGACGATCTGAACAGCGATGCGCTGGCAGGCTGGGGTGTCAGCGCCGATGACGCGGCCAAACGGTTGCATGTGCGCAAGAACGGTCAGGTCTATTCCGGTATCCCCGCGTTCATTCTGCTGTGGCAGGACATGCCGCGTTTTCGCTGGCTGGCGCGGGTGGTGTCCTGGCCTGTGATGCAACCTGTGGCGGTTGTGTTGTATGATTGGGTGCTGGCCCCCGTTTTGTATCGCTGGCATCTGGCGCGTGGGCGCAAAGCCGCCAAGCTCCAGTAACGTCAACCATATTGTTACACATCTGCCATAGCCTGTGGACTGAAACAGGTTAGTTTGAGCGCATGGCTTATCCACGATCCCTTTCAGAAACGCTTGTCGACGGGTCGGTGCATGTCCTCGGGCTGACCGGATCGCTGATTGGCGCCGCGGTCCTGCTGGGACATGTGACAACCCATGCACCAGCCGCGACCGTGGCTTCGGTCAGCGTTTATCTGGCGGTTCTGGTCTTTGCGTTCGCGGCATCCGCGGCCTATCACCTGCTGCCATGGGACCGCTCGCGGCCCGTGTTGGCGCGGGTGGATCATGCGGCGATTTACCTGAAGATTGCGGGCACCTACACGCCGCTCGTTGTCGTTCTGGGGTCCGTCTCCGGTTATGTGGTGCTGGGGTTCGTCTGGCTGGTGGCCTTGGGCGGGGCGATTGCGAAACTGTCGTTCTGGTCGACGGAAGGACGCGGGTCGCTGGCACTGTATCTGGCGTTGGGCTGGGCCAGCGTGCTGCTGATCTGGCCGATGTGGTCCAGCCTGAGCGGCGCGGCCATGGCATTGGTTGCAGCGGGCGGGCTGACCTATTCGGCGGGGGCGGTGTTCTTTGCCATGCGCGAATTCCGGTTCCAGATGGCGCTGTGGCACGTTTTTGTGCTGGTAGCTTCGGGCTGTTTCTTTGCGGCCATAGCACTCAGCGTCTAAAGCGCGTCCAGATAGGCCCGCACACAGGTCTGCACATGGCGAAAACGATCGCCGCCCAGATGTTTGCCGCCATACCAGCGCGTTACCACAATCAGGTGATCGGCCAGGTCCTCGCGCTCCAGCATGCGGATGATCACCATGCCCGCTCCGGCTTCGCCGTCGTCGCCCTTGATCGGGCCGCCCTCGGTCAACAGCGCCGCCCATGTGTTGTGCGTGGCCTTGGCATAGGTCTTGTCCCGCTTGAGCTGTTTCAACGCGGCATCAATCTCGGCGCGGCTGCTGACGGCCATACCCGACACCGCGTATTTTGACCCGCGGTCGGTCAGGATCTGCCCCAGCAACCGCATCAGCTCAGCACCAGCCTGCGCCGTGCCGCCGCCCATTGTCGGTGGGCGGTCTCTTCATGTGTCATTTGGAAATACACGTAACCGTTCAGACAGTCACAACGCCGCAGCGGTGCGCCGCACGGTTTCCAGACGCGCCGCGTTGGGCGGGTGCGTGCCCAGAAAGCGGTTGCCGGGATCAGGGATGCGCGTAAAGAATTCGGCCCCGCGCAAAGGATCATAACCTGCGCGGTGGGTGATGATGGTGCCGAGCGCGTCCGCCTCCAATTCGAATTCCTTGGAATAGGTGCGCGCGCCCACCTGCTCCCCCAGACGCTGCGCCGATTCAACCGCGCCGGCGTCACCGCCTGTCAAAGTTGCCAGACCGGCAAAAATCACCGCACCGGCCACCGCATTCTGACGTTGCCGTGCCAGATGCCCGGCGATGTGGTGCGCTGCCTCGTGGCCCATGACAAAGGCAATCTCGTCGGCGTTATAGGCGTCCTGAATCAGCTGGAGCGTAAAGAAAATCACCGGACGATTGGTTTTGTCCAATGTCTGATAGGCATTGGCAGGCTGGTTCGGCCTGTCGTCGACAACGATGCGGAAATCACAGTTCACGCCGGTGGTGCGGTTGCGACACTCGCGCTCGGCCACGGGTTCCAGCCGTTGCAGAACCTGCACAAAGGCGCGTTCGGCCTGATCCTTGCCGCGCAGTTCATCGTTTCCGGCGCTGCTGTTGGTAGGCGCATTCGATTGCGACGGGGGGGTTGATACGGTTGTGGGCACGTCACAGGCCGCAAGCAGGGCCAGCGGCAGCAGAACCTGTACCAGTTTCTTCAGCATGCGTCAGTTCCTTGGTCTGTGCGGCCCAAAAACACCGCAAACGTCGCCTTGCAACTTAGCATGTCCACCGCCCGCTTCCAGCCCCGATCCGACCAGATCACAGCACGCAGGTGAAGACGCGCCGATCACCGCTTGCATGTGCAGCCCGTGCGGTTAGGCTCTGGACATGTTTACAATTGAACACGAATTTGACTCGACTGTGATCACCCTGGTGGACGACGGCGGCGTGCCTTTGCAGGAAGATGTGATCGTCAACAGTTTTACCGAATGCGTGACCGTCGAACAGTACGATGCGCGCACCGACACAGTCATGAAAATCACCCTGAGCCATGCACAGGTGCGCGATATGGCCGCCGCACTGGACCTGCCCGAAGGGGTTTATGCCATCCGCGAGCGCGGCGACTGAGACAGGTCACAATTTGGTCTTTGCGACTGGACCCTCCGGCCTATCCTGATAACGTCCCGACAATTCCAGGAGGGTAAGAGATGGCTGTAGGTACGGGAATCAGAACGTTTTTTGACGGCACATGGCACGACGGTGACGTCGCTGTGATGAAGGCCGCCGATCATGGGTCGTGGCTGGGCGGAACCGTGTTCGACGGCGCGCGGTTTTTTGACGGGTACACGCCGGACCTGGCGGCCCATTGCGCGCGCGTGAACCGCTCGGCCAAGGCGCTGATGATCACCCCTACGGTCAGCCCCGAAGACATGATCGCCATCGTGCACGAAGGGCTGAAAGCCTATGACCCTGCGGAACCGGTCTATATCCGCCCGATGTACTGGGCGATTGACGGCGATCCTTCCGGCATCGTGCCGATGCCCGAAAAGACCGGATTTGCCATTTCGCTGGAAAAAATCCCGATGGCGGCCCCCGATGCGTCAACCACGCTGACACGCACCAAATTCCGCCGTCCGGTGCTGGAAGATGCAGTGGTGAACGCCAAGGCGGGCTGCCTGTACCCCAACAACGCGCGGATGCTGGTCGAAGCGAAATCCAAAGGGTTCGGGAACGCGCTGGTGGCCGATGCCCTGGGCAACGTGGCCGAAACAGCCACCGCCAACGTCTTTATGGTGCGCGACGGCGAAGTATTTACGCCGGTGGCCAATGGCACCTTTCTGTCGGGCATCACGCGCGCCCGCCATATCAGCAATCTGCGCGCCGACGGTGTGACGGTGCATGAAACAGTGCTGGGCTTTGATGACTTTCACAACGCCGACGAGGTATTCCTGAGCGGCAATATGATGAAAGTCACGCCGGTCACCGCTTTTGACGACACCCAATACCAGATTGGCCCGGTCACACGCCGGGTACGGCAATTGTATTGGGACTGGGCCGCATCCGAAGGATAACAGCATGACGAAACCATTGGAATTCTGGTTCGAATTCGCCAGCACCTACAGCTATCCCGCCGCGATGCAGATCGAGGCTGCCTGCGTTGCACGCGGGGTGACGCTGGTCTGGCGTCCGTTCCTGCTGGGACCGGTGTTCGGCGCGCAGGGTATGACGGATTCGCCGTTTAACCTTTATCCGATCAAAGGCGCCTATATGTGGCGTGACATGGCGCGCATCTGTGCCGCAGCCGAACTGCCCTTGCAAAAGCCGTCGACGTTTCCGCGTGGCAGCATGCTGGCAGCGCGGATTTGCGCGGCCAATGCCGGTGCGGACTGGATCGGTGATTTTGTCCGCGCGGTCTATTCTGCAAACTTTGCCGAGGATCTGGACATCGGCGCACCCGAGGTAATCGGGCCGGTGTTGCAGGCGCTTGGACAGGATGCCGCTGCGCTTGTCGAACAGGCTGGCACCCCTGAAACCAAACAGGCTTTACGCGCGCTGACCGACGACGCCATCGCACGCGGCATCTTTGGTGCGCCCAGCTTTACCGTCGGTGACGAACTGTTCTGGGGCCATGACCGGATGACCATGGCGCTGGACGAAGCGGCCGCTGGGAACTGAACAACATTGCGCGCTGCCCTGCCTTGGGCCATGCTGCTGCTGAAAACGGAGGAAGTGATGCGCAAATTTCTGGTTGTGCTGGATGACACGCGCGAGTGCCTGAACGCCATGCGCTTTGCCGCCATGCGCGCTGCCAAGACCGGCGGCGGCGTGGCTGTGCTGTCGGTCATTCCGCCGGACGAGTTCAATCACTGGATCGGCGTTGGCGATATCATGCGCGAAGAGGCCCGCGAACGCATCGAAGTGCATTTCGAGGTGTTCGCCAAGTGGATGCGCGACAGGCAGGGGGTGAACCCCGAACTGGTCATCCGCAACGGACAGGTCGCAGACGAGATTATCGCCCTGATTGGCGAAGACCCCGAAATCGGCGTTCTGGTTCTGGGGGCGGGCACCGATAAAAAGGGCCCCGGTCCGCTGGTCACGCAGCTGTCGCGCAACGCGGGATCATTGCCCATTCCGATCACAATCGTCCCAGGCGATCTGAGCAAGGAAAAGCTGGAAGCGATCACCTGACGCCCCCGACAGCGCCCAGTTTAGAATCGTTCCAAACCTTGACTTATAGCGCGCTGATCCGCATATCTGATGCAACAGCCCATCAGGAGCAACTGCCATGTTCATCCAAACCGAATCTACGCCGAACCCCGCCACTTTGAAGTTCCTGCCCGGCCAGACCGTTCTGGACATGGGCACCGCAGATTTCCCCACAGCCGATGCTGCGGCCAAATCGCCCCTGGCGCGCCGCATCTTTGCGGTTTCGGGCGTGACAGGCGTGTTCTTTGGCACCGATTTCGTCACCGTAACCAAGGATGACGCGACCGAATGGGACCACATGAAGCCCGGCGTTCTGGGTGCGATCATGGAACATTACCAATCGGGCGACGCTGTGATGGACGAGGGCCACGCCCCCGCCTCGGGCCATGCCGAGCACAGCGGTGAAGACAGTGCCATCGTTGGCCAGATCAAGGAACTGCTGGACAGCCGCGTGCGTCCCGCCGTGGCTCAGGATGGTGGCGACATTACCTTCCACGGCTTTGACCGCGGTGTTGTATATCTGCACATGCAGGGGGCCTGCGCCGGTTGCCCATCGTCCACGCTGACGCTGAAAATGGGCATCGAAAACCTGCTGCGCCATTACATCCCCGAAGTCACCGAAGTGCGCCCCGTCGCGGTCTGATCTTTGTGACCGATACATCAAGTTTCTACGGGCGCTGCATCTGCGGCGCCTTGCGCATTTCTACGCAACGCGGTGTCCTGATATGAGCATTGTCCTGGGCTTTGATACCGCGGGCGCTTGGTGCGCTGCCGCCTTGTGGTCGGATGGTGCGGTGGTTGAAGCCGTGGCCGAAGAGATGGCACGCGGACAGGCCGAGCGCCTGATGGACCTGCTGCAAGAGCTGCTGGCGCGCCATGATCTGACATGGCGCAATCTGGATGCGCTTGGCGTGGGCGTCGGCCCCGGCAATTTCACCGGCATTCGCATTGGCGTTTCTGCTGCACGGGGTCTGGCCTTGGGGCTGGATGTGCCGGCCTATGGCATCACCGGTTTCGAACAACGTGAAAGCCTGCAAACGCCACCTGTCTGCGTGCCCGCCCCGCGCGAATCGGTCTATGTGATGCAGGCAGATGGCCCCGCGTTGGTCTCCCGTTCCACGCTTGAGGCTGCCGGCACCACCCTGCACCCCGATCCGGCCCCCGCCGATCTGGCCGCCAGCATTGCAACGCAGGCCGCAGCCCGGTTCCCGCAAGCGGCCCCTGCCCCGGCACCCTATTACCTGCGCCCCCCCGATGCCGCGCAAGGCCGTGATGTACCGCCTGTGATCCTGCCCCCAGACACGCCATGACCCGGCAAGACATGCCCCCCTTGGTCATGGCCCAGATCCACGCCGCCGCCTTCACCAACGCACGACCCTGGACAGCCAAAGAATTCGCGTCGCTTCTCGACAGCCCCCACGTCTTTGCCGCCACGCTGCCGCGGGGCTTTGCCCTTGTGCGCGTCGTCGCAGGCGAGGCTGAGTTGCTGACCATCGCCGTTGCCCCCGACCATCAGGGCAAGGGCATCGGGCGGTTGTTGATGGCCAAATGGATGGCGCAGGCAGGCGCAACCGCCAATGAGGCGTTTCTGGAAGTCGCAGCCGACAACGCCTCCGCCTGCGCATTGTACGCAAGTAGCGGTTTTGCCCCCGCCGGACTGCGACGGGCATATTACCCCCGCGCGGGGACCAAAGCCGTTGATGCGGTGCTTATGCGCGCGCCATTGGGTTGACTTCACCCTAGGTAAGCCACGCAAAACCACCCCTCCACACAGAAAAAGCGGTTGACCCGGCACCGACGGTGCGGCCTTATTTGCATCTGATCAATCTGATCTGCCTGTTTTGCACACAGAAATGCACGGGCGTCGGGCCCCACTGCCCCAAAGCGGGCGGCAGGCTCCAAACACGAAAACTGGGAGATATTAAATGACCCTTATGCAAAAATTTCTGGGCGCCGCTGCCGGGCTGGCCCTGACCGCCGGTGCTGCGATGGCCGAACCCGCCCTGATCTTTGACCTGGGCGGCAAATTCGACAAATCCTTTAACGAAGCGGCCTTTAACGGCGCAACGCGTTGGGCCGAAGAAACCGGCGGCACATTCGCCGAAATCGAAATGCAGTCCGAGGCCCAGCGCGAACAGGCCCTGCGCCGCTTTGCCGAATCCGGCGCCAATCCGATTATCACCATGGGTTTTGCCATGGCCGATCCGCTGGCAACAGTGGCCCCCGATTACCCCGACACCAAGTTTGCCGTGATCGACGTAAGCTGGCTCGACATCCCCAACGTGCGCCAGGTCAGCTTTGCTGAACACGAAGGCTCGTATCTTGTGGGCATTATGGCCGCGATGGCGTCGAAAACCGGCACTGTTGGATTTGTCGGCGGCATGGACGTACCGTTGATCCGCCACTTTGGCTGTGGCTATGCCCAAGGTGTCAAATCCGTGAACCCCGACGCCACTGTAATTGCCAATATGACAGGCACCACGCCTGCCGCATGGAACGATCCCGTCAAAGGGTCCGAAATCACCAAGGCGCAGATCAGCCAGGGCGCGGATGTGGTCTTTGCCGCAGCGGGCGGCACTGGCGTGGGCGTGCTGCAAACTGCGGCTGATGAAAACATTCTGTCGATCGGCGTGGACAGCAACCAGAACCACCTGCACCCCGGTCAAGTTCTGACATCCATGCTGAAGCGCGTTGACGTGGCCGTTTATAACGCCATGAAAGCAGGGACAGATCTGGAAACCGGCAAGGTCGTCACATTGGGTCTGGCCGAAGATGGTGTTGGCGTTGCGATCGACGAAAACAACGAAGCCCTGGTCACCGACGAGATGAAGGCTGCCGTGGCAGAGGCACGCCAGAAAATCATTGATGGCGAAATCAAGGTTGTTTCCTACTACGAAAACGACAGCTGCCCCGCTCTGGACTTCTGATCGTTTCTTGAAACCACTCAGGGGCCGCGCTGTTCGATCTGGCGCGGCCCTTTCGCAAGACAAAGGGTTCGCCAGCCATGACAGCAACCACCGTTGCCCCCGCGATTGAACTCAAAGGCATATCCAAGGCCTTTGGACCTGTGCAAGCCAACAAGGACATCTCGATCCGCGTGATGCCCGGCACCATCCACGGGATCATCGGCGAGAACGGCGCAGGCAAATCCACCCTGATGAGCATCCTCTACGGCTTTTACAAAGCCGACGCGGGCGAGATTTTTATCTCGGGCACCAAAACCGACATTCCCGACAGTCAGGCCGCGATTGCGGCGGGCATCGGCATGGTGTTCCAGCATTTCAAGCTGGTCGAAAATTTCACCGTGCTGGAAAACATCATTCTGGGCGCCGAAGACGGCTGGTCGCTGTCCACCTCGCTGGGCAAGGCCCGCAAGGAACTGGTGGCGCTTGAGAAAGAATACGGGCTGAACGTGAACCCCGATGCCGTGATCGAAGACCTTGGCGTGGGGATGCAACAGCGCGTCGAAATCCTCAAGGCGCTGTACCGGCAGGCCGATATCCTGATCCTGGATGAACCCACGGGCGTGCTGACCCCCGCCGAAGCCGACCAGCTGTTCCGCATTCTGGGCCGGCTGCGCGAAGAGGGCAAGACGATCATTCTGATCACCCACAAGCTGCGCGAGATCATGGAGATCACCGACACCGTCAGCGTTATGCGACGCGGGCAAATGACCGCCACGGTCAAAACCGCCGAAACCACGCCCGAGCAGCTGGCAGAGCTGATGGTGGGCCGCAAGGTGCTGTTGCGCGTCGACAAGGCCCCCGCTGCCCCCGGCGATGTGGTGCTGGACATCCAGAACCTGCGGGTCACCGACGACACCGGCGTGGAACGGCTCAAGGGCATCAACCTGCAAGTGCGTGCGGGCGAAATCCTCGGCATTGCAGGGGTCGCAGGCAACGGACAGTCCGAACTGCTGGAACTGCTGGGCGGTTATGCACGCGGCACCGGCACCGTGTTGCTGAACGGAGACCCGATTGACCTTAGCGGCAAACATTCCGACGGCCAGTCGCGCCGTGCCCGCGGCATTGCCCATGTCCCCGAAGACCGCCAGCGCGAAGGGCTGATCATGGATTTCCACGCCTGGGAAAACACCGCCTTTGGCTATCATCACGACCCGTCCTATCGCGCCGGTCCGCTGATGGACAATGCCGCCATCCGCGCCGACACCATCGCAAAAATGGAACGTTTCGACGTGCGCCCACCCGACCCGAAACTGGCCGCCAAAAACTTCTCGGGCGGCAACCAGCAAAAAATCGTCCTCGCCCGCGAAATCGAACGCAACCCCGATCTGTTGCTGGTCGGCCAGCCCACGCGCGGCGTCGACATCGGCGCCATCGAATTCATCCACCAGCAAATCGTCGCCCTGCGCGATCAGGGCAAGGCGATCCTGCTGGTCTCGGTCGAGCTTGAGGAAATCTTTTCGCTGTCAGACCGCATTGCAGTGATGTTCGACGGCCATATCATGGGCGAACGCATGCCCGAGCAGACCGACGAAAAGGAACTGGGCATGTTGATGGCTGGCATGGAGGTCCCACAATGACCCTGCTTTCTTTTGGCCACAAATATCCCGGGGGAGTCCCGCAGGGACGGGGGCAGCGCCCCCACACCCCTGCCCGCCAGACAGGAGCCGCCCCATGGATGTGATGCCCAAATGGGCCGAGGTCATCCTCGTGCCGCTGATTTCGCTGATCCTCGCAGCTATCATTTCGGCACTGGTGATCCTTGCCATCGGCGAAGACCCGGTTGCCGCCGTCAAACTGATGGTCTCGGGGGCACTGGGATCAACCTATGGCTGGGGCTATACGCTGTATTACGCCACAAACTTCATGTTCACCGGCCTTGCCGTTGCCGTGGCCTTTCACGCGCGCCTGTTCAATATCGGCGGCGAGGGTCAGGCGGCCCTGGGCGGCCTGGGCGTTGCGCTGGCCTGTCTTTACGTCCCGTGGCCGCATTGGTCGCTGGCGCTGCTGGGCGCGATTGTGATGGCGGGCCTGTTCGGCGCGATCTGGGCTGCGGTTCCGGCCTATCTGCAAGCCAAACGCGGCAGCCACATCGTGATCACCACGATCATGTTCAACTTTATCGCGGCCTCGCTGCTGAACTACATCCTTGTGAACGTCCTGCGCCCTCGCGGCAGTATGGACCCTGCCACGGCCCGCTTTCCCGAAGGCGTCCACCTGCCGTCGCTGCACGAGGTTCTGGCCCCCATTGGCATCGGCTTTTCCAAGGCCGCACCTGCCAACATCAGCCTGCTGGTGGCCGTTCTGGCCTGCGTGCTGGTCTGGGTGCTGATCTGGCGCACCCGTCTGGGCTATGAGCTGCGCGCCTATGGCCATTCCGAGAGTGCGGCAAAATATGCGGGCATCTCGCCGTTCAAGATCACCATGATCACCATGATCATTTCCGGTGCTCTGGCCGGGCTTATGGCCATCAACAACGTGATGGGCGAGGCCGAGCGTCTGGTGCTGAACGCGGTCGAGGGGGCCGGATTTATCGGCATCGCCGTGGCCCTGATGGGGCGCAGCCACCCCTTTGGTGTCTTCCTTGCCGCGATCCTGTTCGGGTTTCTCTATCAGGGCGGGGCAGAACTGGCACTGTGGACCAAGATCCCGCGCGAACTGATCGTTGTCATTCAGGCGCTGGTGATCCTGTTCACCGGTGCGCTGGACAATATGGTGCGGATGCCGCTGGAACGCATGTTCCTTGCGATGCGCCGCGCCCGCGCGCCCAAACCTGTAGAGCCGGCGGAGTAACGTTATGGATTTCCTGACCCTGATCCAACTGCTCGACAGCACCGTGCGTCTGGCAACCCCGCTGCTGCTGGCCTGCCTTGCCGGCCTTTTCAGCGAACGCGCTGGTATTTTCGACATCGGCCTTGAAGGCAAGATGCTGGCCGCCGCCTTCTTTTCCGCAGCTGTTGCTTCGGTCACAGGCTCGGTCTGGCTGGGCCTGCTGGCGGGCATCGCTGCCTCGCTGGCACTCAGCGCGCTGCACGGTGTCGCCTCGATCACCTTTCGGGGCAACCAGCTGATTTCGGGTGTTGCCGTCAACTTTCTGGCTGCGGGACTGACAGTGTTGATCGCTCAAAGCTGGTTTCAGCAGGGCGGGCGCACCCCTTCGCTGATCGGTGGCGGACGGTTCACCCCGATCACCCTGCCCTTTGCGGATGCGGTGGCTGATGTCCCCTTTCTGGGGCCGATCTACGCCGAACTGATCTCGGGGCATTCCATTCTGGTGTACATCGCCTTTGCCGCCGTTCCGCTGACCTGGTTCATCCTGTTTCGCACCCGTTTTGGCCTGCGTTTGCGCGCTGTGGGTGAAAACCCTGCCGCGGTGGACACCGCAGGCGTTTCGGTCGTGGCGCTGCGCTATGCGGCCGTTGGGATCTGCGGGGTGTTGTGCGGCATCGCGGGGGCCTATCTGTCCACCGCGCTTCAGGCCGGTTTCGTCAAGGATATGTCCGCTGGTCGTGGCTATATCGCGCTGGCCGCACTGATCTTTGCCAAGTGGCGGCCGTGGTATGCGCTGTATGCGACCCTGCTGTTCGGCCTGTTCGGTGCGCTGGAAACGCGGCCCGATGTCATCACCGCACTGACGGGAATGCGGGTCCAGGGTCAGCTGCTGGGCGCGCTGCCCTATATAATGACGGTGATTATTCTGGCAGGCTTTGTCGGCCGCGCCACACCGCCGCGCGCAGGCGGAGAGCCCTACGTCAAGGAACGATAGGTCCAGAAGTTCGAAAAATGTCGCTCCTGACATATTATGCTGCGGTGTAGCATATTGCTTTCGTCCTGTTACGCGGCCTAAGAATAGGGATGCAAATATACCTGCCCATCGCTGAAGTTTCCGTAAACGCGTTCTTGCTGTTGGGGCTGGGCGGTCTGGTTGGCATCTTGTCCGGCATGTTCGGGGTTGGCGGCGGGTTTTTGATGACGCCGCTGTTGTTCTTTATCGGCATCCCCCCCGCCGTGGCCGTTGCCACGGGTGCGAACCAGATCGTCGCCTCGTCCTTTTCCGGTGTCCTTGCCCATTTCCGGCGGCGCACGGTCGACCTGCGCATGGGTGGTGTGCTGCTGATCGGAGGCTTGATCGGCGCGGCCGCCGGTGTCGCCGTGTTCAACTACTTGCGCTCCATCGGACAGGTCGACCTGATGGTGCGTCTTTGCTATGTGGTGTTTCTGGGCATTATCGGCACCCTGATGTTTGTCGAAAGCCTGGCCGCATTGCGCCGGTCTTCCTCGGGGAACAACAAGCCGAAACGGCGCAAACACGGCTGGGTACACAAGATGCCGTTCAAGATGCGGTTTCGCGTCTCGGGACTGTATATTTCAGTGATACCGCCCTTGCTGGTGGGGCTGTGTGTCGGGGTTCTGGCCGCGATCATGGGTGTGGGCGGCGGCTTCATCATGGTGCCAGCGATGATCTATATTCTTGGGATGCCCACCAAGGTGGTGATTGGCACCTCGCTGTTCCAGATCATTTTTGTTGCCGCTTTTACCACCATGCTACATGCCACCACCAACCTTACCGTTGACGTGGTTCTGGCGGTTCTGCTGCTGGTCGGTGGCGTCATCGGCGCGCAGATCGGCACGAACATCGGCATGCGTATGAAAGCCGAGCAACTGCGCGTTCTGCTGGCACTGCTGGTAATGATTGTCTGCGGCAAACTGGCGCTTGAACTGCTACTGCAACCTTCCGAGCTGTATTCCATTGCCGCCACGAGGGCGCGCTGATGCTGGCCCGTCTGCTTGCCCTGCTGACCCTGTGCGCTGCTCTGCCTGCACAAGCCGAAGAGGTGGTGCTGGGCCTGTCCCGGGACGAGGTTGCAATCACGGCCAGCTTTGACGGATCCGAGATCCTGATATTCGGTGCTGTACGCCGCGAAACGCCAATCCCCGACGGCCCTCCGCTTGAGGTGGTCATTACGGTTTCCGGCCCCTCGCTGCCGGTCACGGTACGGCGCAAAGAGCACCGCTATGGCATCTGGATCAACACGGATTCTGTCGAAGTAGACCGCGCGCCCAGCTATTATGCCGTCGCCACCAGCGGCCCCCTGCGCGAGGTTTTGTCAAACATCGAAGACCTGCGGTACCGCATCACTGTCCCACGGGCGATCCGCTCGGTCGGGGCTCCGATGACCATTCAGGACTCGGCAAATTTTACCCGTGCACTGATCCGTATCCGGGGCAATGCAGGCCTGTATCAGGTGCTTGAAGGAAATGTGGCGGTTGACCAGCAAACGCTTTTTCGCACTTCGATTCAGCTGCCCTCGGCGCTGAACGAAGGTGGCTATATCACCCGCATTTTCCTGACCCGCGAAGGCAAGGTCGTGTCGCAATATCAAACCACCATCGACGTGCGCAAAGTGGGGCTTGAGCGTTGGCTGCACGCCCTGTCGCGCAATCAGCCGATGCTGTACGGGCTGATGTCGATTGCCATCGCCATTGCCGCCGGCTGGGGGGCGTCGGCAGCGTTTGCGCTGTTGCGGCGGTAGCTACAGGAACGCTTCGGGTTCGGACAGATTGAGCGGTGCGACCGGCACTGCCTTCAAGTCATCCACACGCAACGGCTCGGTCGGTTTCGACAGCCGGTTGCGCACCACCCAGATCAAACGGTCTTGCGCACGGGTGATCGCCACATAGGCCAGACGCTTCCACAGGGGTTGTCCCGCCTCGACACGCCCCATGCGGGCCGCGACGAACAGATCGGGCGCGAACACCTGCACCGTATCCCACTGGCTGCCCTGCGCCTTGTGAATGGTCACGGCGGCCCCGTGCAGGAACGTCGCCCCCATGCGCGCGGCAAAGGGAATGAACGGCTCTTCTTCGTCCGGCTTTTCGATCTTCACGATCGATGCCGCAGAAATCTGCGGATCTTCTGCGCCCATAACATGCAGACGCGAAAACCCCGGCTTGCGTCCCGCCCCCAAAAACACCACCTGCGCGCCCTTGATCAGGCCGCGCGCCTCAAGGTCCAGCCGCTTTTTGCGGTGTTTCAATGGCAGTTCGATCCCGTCACAAATCAGCGGCTCGCCCTCGATCAGCGCATCTTCGGGCGCGCCGTAGACGGTGCGAAAAGCGTTGATCAGTCGGATGCGCGTGGCGTTGCGCCAGACCAGAACAGGGCTGCGCGCCATCAGGTCGACCTCGACCCGCTGCCCCCAGACCACACGTTCGTCGCGCCTGGAGGCGTCTTCAATCATCTTCTCGAAGTGGTGGAATTCCAGCGCCGGATCGACCAGCGCGTGCGCGAGATCCAGAATCGGGTTGTCGGCGGCCTGACGGTGGACACGGCTGAGGTTCAGCACACGCGGGGCTGGCAGTTTCTCAAAAACCATCGTGCCGGACTGGCCCACGGGGGCCAGCTGTGCGGGGTCGCCGAACAACAGCAAGGTGGGAAAAATTTCCTTGAGATCTTCGAACTGCTTGTCATCCAGCATCGAGGATTCGTCAATAAAACCGATATCCAGCGGCTCTTCGCGGCGTTTCCAGCCGGTGATGAAATCGCTGCCGCGCAGGCCCGCAGCGGCCAGCGCGCCGGGGATGGATTTGTTGTTGGCATAAAACGCCGCAGCGCGGTCCAACGCCAGCTCGGTCAGCTCGGCAATTTCGGGGCGTTCGCCGTTGCCCGCCAGCCATTCGGCGATGCGTTCGTATTCGGGGTCGTAGACCGGCGTATAAAGGATGCGGTGGATCGTCGTCGCCGGCACCCCGCGCAGGCGCAACACGCTGGCCGCCTTGTTGGTCGGAGCAAGGATCGCCAGCGTGCGCTTTTCCTTGCGCTTGCGCGATTCGTAATCGCCCGAGACCACCTCGACCCCCGCTTCCTCAAGCGCCTTGTACAATTCGGCCAGCAACAGGGTTTTGCCTGACCCAGCCTTGCCGGTGACTGCCATCACCGCACTTGCCGAAGATTGCGGAGGCCTCAGCAATTGCGCGTCCAGATCAATGCCCGCGCTGCGCAGCATCTCGGTCACTGCGTCATGGGCAACGGCTTGATCGTCGGAATATGTAAGGGCGGTATCTGTCATTTCGCGACCCTAAAGCCGGGCCGCGACGGGGGCCAGAGGGAAGGCGCGGATTAACCGGTACGGGCCAGATTTTGTCGCCCCGAAACACCAAAGGACTGCTCGAACCACTGACGCGACAGGGCAGACGAAACCCCTGCACGCTGCGCCACCGTGGCCTTGGCCTCGGGATCAAACTGCCACAGTCCCACGCTGATCCGGTCGCGGCCCTGCCCTTCGCTTCCCAAGACCTCGGGCGACGATCCGATCATGCGATAGATCCGCACCATACGCGCATCGAAAACGCCGACAAAATGATCGACGTCAAAGTTTTCCATGATCTCGCCGCCGCCCAGCATCAGCGCAGCCGCCACATGGCTGCCCGCCCCTCGCGCGAGACAAAAGCGTGTGCACTCCCAGATACGAGGGCTGGAAATCGGCGCGCCGCACGTCAGGTGGCCAAAGTGGTCGTTCACCATGACCTGCCCCGTGGTCGGCAAAAACCGCATAGAACCGCCGTGGCTGCCGTCCGGTTCTTCCCAGATCACATAAAGCGGGTTGAGCGTGTCGTAATGATCCCGCTCGGCCCCGGTGTCGTCCACGCTGACCTCCCATCCCAAACGCGCTTTGAACTGGTCGGCCCGGTCGCGGAACATGGTATCGCGCAGTTTGGGAAATGAATGGAGGTCGTTGCCATAGATGTAACGTAGCATGTGTGCGGCTCCCCTGTGGTCTGAATGACCATTGGGGTAACCGCGCAATCGTTAATGTCGTGAAAGCCGGGCGCACGGTCCCAGGGGCGCATACGCAACACTAGACAACAATCAACCCCCGGCTCATGGCGCGGGCGACCGCATGGGTGGTGTTCATCGCGCCCAGCTTGAAACGCGCGCTTTCGATATAGACCCGCAGCGTGTGTTCCGAGATCGACAGCGTTTCGGCCACCTGCGCACGGCTGTAGCCCATCGCCAGCAGCGTCATCGAATCCACTTCGCGCGGGGACAGGCCACATGCCTGTTCCGGCTGACGGTCGGGTTCGAATTCCAGTGCCTTTTGGTTGAATGCATGGGCAATCAGGATCAGTGCGCGCCGGTGGGTTTCAGTGAACTTTGCCCATGTGGCGTCGTCACATGTATGCGACACGGTAAAAAGCGCAAACTGACCGTTCGGTCCGCGGATCGGAACGCTAAACCCCTGATTTCCAACTCCGTATTCAATGGCTTCGGCCTGGAATACCCGCGCGGCCTTGCTGGACCAGTCCAGCCGTTTCCAATCCACGGGATGAAACCGCTGGTAGCACCCGATCACAACCGGGTCGATGCGCAGATAGTTCTGTTCAATGTATCGGTCGCGCCACGCATCGGAATATGTGCCGCAGCCATATTGATCGCCCGCGCTGTCGACCCAATGATAGATCATGTGATCGACTGCAAAAAGGTGGCAAAATTCTTCAATGACAATCTGGAGAACGTCCAGCGTGTCAGACTGCTCCAGCTTCTCCAAACTTGTTTCCATCTGCGCATTCAGCGTCATAGGCCCCGCCCGTTTTAGGGTCTGCTCTTGAGGAAATCTCGGCCATTGCAACGATTGCGGTGTCGTCCAGCTGTTCTGCCAAAAGAGGCAGCCCGTTTTCGTAGGCAAAGGCCCTGAGATCTGTCAGAACATCCAAAATCCATTCACTTTTCATGGTAGGTTCGCCCTCAGTTGGTTAACAGTCGGTTAATTCAACTATAGCATGAGCGATATTTCTTAAGAAATTCGCCTATTGGTACTCCCCCGAAATGGTGAGGGGCGATTTTCCAAGCCTTTGGCAGACAACAACTGTGTTCCAGACAGCAAGACGCCCGCGAACCTATGCATGATTCGCGGGCGTCAGTTTCGCCAAAAACGTGCGCTTTGGTTACTTACCTGCTTCCAAAGCGTCCTCGAACGTGCGCAGGCCGGTCTTGGGCGCCTGTACCAGAACCGACATGTTGCCGGGTTTGTGCTCGTTGCGCATCATTTTCATGTGCGCGTCGGGCAGGTCGTTCCATGTGAACACTTCGGACATGCACGGATCAAGACGGCGCTCCAGCATCAAACGGTTCGCCGCCGAAGCCTGCTTGAGGTGGGCAAAGTGGCTGCCTTGCAGACGCTTCTGGTGCATCCACATATAGCGCACGTCAAAGGTAAGGTTGAAACCCGATGTGCCGGCGCAAATCACGACCATGCCGCCCTTTTTCACCACGAATGTCGACACGGGGAACGTCGCCTCGCCGGGGTGTTCAAACACCATATCGACGTTCACGCCCTTGCCGGTAATATCCCAGATCGCCTTGCCGAATTTGCGGGTTTCGTTGAACCATTCCTTGTATTCAGGCGTGTTGACTGTCGGCAACTGACCCCAGCACTTGAAATCCTTGCGGTTCAGAACGCCCTTGGCGCCCAGATCCATCACGAAATCGCGTTTGCTTTCGTCCGAGATTACACCGATGGCGTTGGCACCGGCGGTGTTGATCAACTGGATCGCGTAAGATCCCAAACCACCCGAAGCGCCCCAGACCAGAACGTTCTGGCCCGGTTTCAGATCGTGCGGCTCGTGACCGAACAACATACGGTAGGCGGTGGCCAGCGTCAGCGTGTAGCACGCGCTTTCTTCCCATGTCAGATGCTTGGGGCGCGGCATAAGCTGTTGCGCCTGCACGC
This sequence comes from Pseudosulfitobacter sp. DSM 107133, assembly GCF_022788695.1. Classification (NCBI taxonomy): domain Bacteria; kingdom Pseudomonadati; phylum Pseudomonadota; class Alphaproteobacteria; order Rhodobacterales; family Roseobacteraceae; genus Pseudosulfitobacter; species Pseudosulfitobacter sp. DSM 107133. The sequence goes on along the minus strand of NZ_CP085154.1, from coordinate 783,452 downwards.
GGGTGAACTGGCTGAACGAACCATCGGGCGTTTCATAGCCCCAGATGCGCTGGCTGGGCGAATACATCGGATCGCCCCCGTTGCATTCCTCGTCGTCGCCGTCGTCCTGATTGCAGTGAATCACAACCTCGTCGCCAACCTTCCAGCGTTTCACCTTGTCGCCCACGGCCCAGATGATGCCAGCGGCGTCAGAGCCTGCGACGTGGTAAGGTTGCTTGTGGCCGTCAAAGGGGCTGATCGGCTGCCCAAGAGCCGCCCAGACGCCGTTATAGTTGATGCCTGCGGCCATCACCAAAACCAGCACATCCTGGCTATCAAGCTCTGGAACATCCACGACTTCTTGCAACATGGCCTTGTCAGGCTCGCCGTGACGTTCACGGCGGATCGCCCATGCGTACATCTGTTTGGGAACATAACCCAACGGGGGCATTTCGCCCACTTCGTACAGGTCTTTTTCGGGTGCGTCGTATTGCGCGATGCCAGTGTCCAAAGCCATGCCAGTCTCCTTAACCATAGATGAAACGCCGCAGTGCAGAATCACGGCTGTTTAGGGTGAAATATTGACCCTTGCGCAATATTGCAACCTCATTTGACCCATTTTTGTAATTTTATGACTTTGCGCGCGCAGAAATTTCGGGCGCATGTGCAGCATTGTTGTAAAAATGCTCGATCGAGTTGGCATAGAACACCAGCAGGTCCCGCTCATCAGGGTTCATCGCGTACAAGCCGTCGGTTTCAACGATCAACCCGCGCAGCAACATATGCTTTTCGGCTTTCAGACTGATTGCCCTGATCGAATCCCGCGAGGCCAGCACGTTGGTCTTGGCGGCGCGGATTTCTTTCTGCATCGCCTGCTGCAACGCTTCGTGGTCCAGCGGCGCCGTGGCCCGCAGCATCACCCGCGCCAACACCGGCACAAAGGACAGCGGCATTTCGCTTTCGATCCGGCGCATCAGATCGGCCCCCAATGTGTCGATATCAGGCTTGGGCGCATAGCTGGACAGGGCAACGGGCTGGCCGAACACCACGGCTGCCTCGCCAAAACGCATGTGTTTGCCAAACAGGCGCAGCCAGCCCTTGCGCATGATATAGAACAAGATCACCGAAATCCGCGCCCGAAACCGGCGACCGCCTTCCTTGTGGGCGGCGATCAGAATGCGGTCTTCCAGCACGCGGTCATAATTGATGGCAACCGGCACAAAGACCACCTCGCGGCCCGATTCTTCCCAGGCCTCGACCACATAGGACAGCAACCCCAGCTTGGCGGGCATCACGCGGCCGGTCAGCGACAGCCCCCCTTCGGGAAAAATCGCCTGCGTGGCCCCACCCGCAGTCGCCATTTGCACATAACGCTGCAAGACACCGCGATAAAGCGAGCCGCGTGATTTGCGCCGGATGAAATAGGCTCCCATCGACTTGATCAGAACACTCAGCGGCCAGACCCGCGCCCATTCGCCCACTGCATAGGACAAGGCCGACGCACGCGCGGCCAGATAGGTCACCAAAACATAGTCCATATTGGACCGATGGTTCATCACGAAGATAACCGTTGCATCGGGAGCGACGTTCTTTAGCGCGGTTTCGTTCAACAGGCCGGTACGCACGTCATAGACGGTGTTGGCCAGAAACCGCGCAGCACGGATGCCAAAGCCGAAATAGGCGAAGGCGGAAAAGCTTGGCACGATTTCGCGGGCATAGCGCTTGGCCTGCTCAAAGGCGACGTTTTCCGGCACACCCTCCTTGCGGGCATGTTCGACAATCGCCTGCGTCACCTTGGGATCGTAGACAAGACGCTGGATCATATCGTGCCTGCGCGCCAGCTTGAACGGTTCGATGGGACGGGTCAGCCGCGTGTTCAACCGCGCCACCGCCTTTTCAAACCGCCGCCGGAAAAACCACCGCACCGAAGGCAACAAAAAATGGCTCAGCGCAGTGACCATTGCGAACACCACAATAACAATGAACAGCCATAAAGGAAGTTGTATGGTTTGGGTCATAGACACACAGTTGCAGTTGGACGCGACCAAGAACAACAACCATCTGCATATTTGCAAGGACGGTATCTTATGGAGTTCACCATTTCAGCCGGGTTTGACCCACAAGAACGCGCGGCGGTCGCTGCGCTGTTCTGGCAGGCGTTCGGCCCCAAACTGCACATTCTCCTGGGCCCACCCGACAAAGCACTGGCGTTTCTGTCAGCACAGGTGAACCCGGACTTTGCACTGGTGGCGCGCACCAATGACGGCAGGCTGGTGGGGCTGGCCGGATTCAAGACCAGCGACGGCGCGTTGGTCGGGGGAGAGTTGGCCGATCTTGCCGCAATCTACGGCTGGCTTTCGACCCTGTGGCGCGCCCCGCTTTTGGCGCTCATCGAACGGGATCTCGACAGCGGCGTTTTGTTGATGGACGGTATTTCTGTTGATGCAACAATGCAGGGGCAGGGTGTGGGCACTGCATTACTGAACGCGATCAAGGTCGAAGCACTCCGCCGGGGGGCAACGGCGATACGGCTGGACGTGATCGACACCAATCCGCGCGCCCGCGCCCTTTACGCACGTCAGGGCTTTGAAGCGACCGGAACCGAACAACTGGGCCCGCTGCGCTGGATCTTTGGCTTTCGCAGCAGCACAAAAATGATCTGTAGGCTGCGTTGACGGCCGCCCAATCAGGCACATGTGGCAAAATCCGGTTACGCCGCGTTGCAGCGAATTGACACTACCCGAAAGTTTCGTATAGCAAGTCCATGACGCAATAATATTGCCCACGCAGATTCACGAGGCCTTTCGATGACACAAAAAGATCGCCCCTGGCTTATCCGTACCTACGCAGGCCACTCGACGGCCAAGGCGTCGAATGCGCTGTACCGCTCGAATCTGGAGAAAGGGCAAACCGGCCTGTCCGTCGCCTTTGATCTGCCCACGCAGACCGGCTACGACAGCGACCACATTCTTGCGCGCGGCGAAGTGGGCAAGGTCGGCGTGCCGGTAGCGCACCTGGGCGACATGCGGGCGCTGTTTCAGGACATTCCGCTGGAACAGATGAACACGTCGATGACCATCAATGCCACCGCCCCCTGGCTGCTGGCGCTGTATATCGCTGTGGCCGAAGAACAAGGCGCGGATGTGGCGGGGCTGCAAGGCACCGTGCAAAACGACCTGATCAAGGAATACCTCAGCCGCGGCACCTATATCTGCCCGCCTGCCCCGTCTCTGAAGATGATCGCGGACGTGGCCGAGTATTGCTATACCAATGTGCCAAAATGGAACCCGATGAACGTGTGTTCCTATCACCTTCAAGAGGCAGGCGCGACGCCCGAGCAGGAGTTGGCTTTTGCCCTGGCCACTGCCACCGCTGTTTTGGATGCTTTGAAACCCCGCGTTCCTGCGAAAGACTTTCCCGTATTGGTTGGGCGTATTTCGTTTTTTGTTAATGCCGGAATCCGGTTTGTGACCGAAATGTGCAAAATGCGCGCCTTTGTCGATTTGTGGGACGAAATCTGCGCAACACGTTATGGCGTGGAAGATGCAAAGTACCGCCGTTTCCGCTATGGCGTGCAGGTCAATTCGCTGGGGCTGACCGAACAGCAACCTGAGAATAACGTTTACCGCATTTTGGTCGAAATGTTGGCTGTCACCCTTTCCAAAAAGGCGCGCGCCCGCGCGGTGCAATTGCCCGCCTGGAACGAAGCGCTGGGCCTGCCCCGCCCCTGGGATCAGCAATGGTCGATGCGGATGCAGCAAATTCTGGCCTTTGAAACCGATCTGCTGGAGTTTGACGATCTATTCGATGGCAACCCTGCGGTTGACGCCAAAGTGGAAGAGCTGAAAGCAGGTGCGCGCGCTGAATTGGACAATCTGGACGGCATGGGCGGCGCGATCGATGCGATCGACTATATGAAGGCGCAGCTGGTGCAATCCAACTCCGACCGTCTGAGCCGGATCGAAGCAGGCGAAACCGTGGTGGTGGGTGTGAACAAATTCACCAATACCGAACCGTCTCCGCTGATGACAGAAGACGGCGGCATCATGGTCGTGGACCCAGCCACCGAAGCCGAGCAAATCAGCCGTCTGCAAGAATGGCGCGACACCCGCGATCAGGCTGCTGTGGACGCGGCGCTGGCCGATCTGCGCGCGGCGGCCGCGGCGGGTGAGAACGTTATGCCTGCGTCGATCACTGCCGCACGGGCCGGCGTGACCACCGGCGAATGGGCTGCGCAGATGCGCAGCGTTTACGGCGAATATCGCGGCCCCACCGGCGTGTCGGCGTCGGTGTCGAACAAGACCGAAGGGCTGGACGATCTGCGCACTGCCGTCGATGCGGTCAGCGACAAATTGGGCCGCCGCCTGAAGTTTCTGGTGGGCAAACCTGGCCTGGACGGCCATTCGAACGGCGCCGAACAAATCGCCGTTCGGGCACGCGACTGCGGCATGGACATCACCTATGACGGTATTCGCCTGACCCCCGAAGAACTGGTGGCCACGGCACTGGAACAAGACGCCCATGTCGTCGGCCTGTCGATTCTTTCGGGCAGCCATGTGCCACTGGTCGAGGACCTGATGGAAAGAATGCGTTCAGCGGGAATTGGCCATATTCCTGTTATCGTCGGCGGAATTATTCCTGAAGACGACGCCAGGCGGCTGAAAGAATTTGGCGTGGCGCGGGTCTATACGCCGAAAGACTTTGAATTGAATACAATAATGAAAGACATCGTTACTTTGGTCGACCCCAAAGCCGTAGCTGCGGAATAATTGCCAATACGCTTCCAGCGGGAATAGCGACAGTTTCCCCAATTACGAGAACGGGTTGATTAATTTTGCTATCTTGCTAAGTGCACGTTTACGCGCAATACAAAAATGTACGCTTCAGAAAGGCACAGCAATGAACATTGACCTCAATACAATGTCGCACAAAGATCTGGAAAAACTTCTGGCTGACGTCAAGTCCGCCATGAAGAACGCCCAGACACGCGACCTTCGCGAGGCCCGTAAGGCCGCCGAAAAAGCGGCTGCCGAATTCGGATTTTCGCTGGACGAGCTGTCTGGCAGTGCCGGCACCAAAAAGTCGGGAAAGGCAAAGCGCCCGTCCGAGCCGAAATACGCAAACCCTAACGATCCATCGCAAACATGGACCGGAAAAGGCCGTCAACCCAAGTGGTATGTCGAAGCAATTGAATCAGGCAAAACACCGGCTGCTCTGGAAATCTGAACCAAACCGCCCGTTACAAGTTTCGCAACTGTATCTCGGCATGCCACGAAATACAGTTGCACGTTACACTCCCTGACTTCCCCAGGGTATGGACCCTAACCTAACGTGTCCTCTTGCCCCTCCGCGCCCATGCGGGCACTCTGCGCAAGACACATATTAGGAGCCCCCCATGACCGTCCACATCGGAGCCAAACCCGGCCAGATCGCTGAAACCGTGCTGATGCCCGGCGACCCCTATCGCGCCAAATGGGCCGCGAACACGTTTCTGGACGGGGCCGAGCTGGTCAACGAGGTGCGCGGGATGCTGGGCTTTACCGGCACCTACAAGGGCAACCGCGTTACCATTCAGGGGTCGGGCATGGGCATGCCGTCGCTGTCGATCTACGCCAACGAGCTGATCCGCGATTACAACGCGCAAACCCTGATCCGCATCGGATCCTGTGGTGGGATGCAACCGCATGTCGGCATCCGCGACGTGATCGTGGCGATGACGGCCAGCACCATCACCTCGCCGTCATCGGGCATCTTCCGCGAAATGAACTTTGCGCCCTGTGCCGACTACGGGTTGCTGGCCGCAGCGGTGAAAGCAGCCGAGGCACGCGGGACCAAGACACATGTGGGCGGCATCTATTCCTCTGATGTGTTCTATGCCGAGCGCCCCGATCTGGACGAACAGATGGTGCGCCACGGGATTCTGGGCGTCGAGATGGAAGCCGCCGAACTCTACACGCTGGCCGCGCGACACGGGCGGCGGGCGCTTGCGGTGCTGACCGTCAGCGACCATCTGCAAACCGGTGAGGCGCTGCCGTCGGAAGACCGCGAGAAGACCTTTGGCGATATGGTCGAGATTGCGCTTGAGGCGGCCTTTGCGTGACGGCCTGAGCGTTTGCGCGGGGGCTTCTGAGGGAGCCTCCGGCGGGGATTTTTTGAACCAGAGAAGCTGGAGCCGGGTGTCCGTTAGCAGCCGTGGGTGCGGTTGTAGCCGTTGGGTTCAGGTGCCTGCCAGTTGGTCAGTGCCTGGGCCCGTGGTTTGAACACTTCGACCAGAAGCGGGTAGCAGGCGGCCGTATCACTGGAGTGTTCCGACGAACAATCGCCGCCCGGGCAGGCGCTGAGCGCGCCCAGCAGGTCGATCTCTGCGAAAAAGTCGATGTGATCGCCAGGGCGCACCGGGCTGGCCTTCATGAAGTATTGGCCGGTATCGCGGGTAAAGCCGGTGCACATGAACACGTTCAGCACGTCGTGGACATGGGGCTCCGCCTCTTGCGGGGATACGCCCAGATGATCCGCTAGGGCGCGCGTCAGATTCGAGTGGCAGCAGTGGTGGTACTGCCCGCCTGCCAGCAGGTTGTGGGTATAGGGGTCGCAGCGGGTGCCGATCACGTCGTGGACCGACCCGCCAAAGCTGTCGATGCCGTACCAGTCCAGCGTGTCGTGGATGACCGTGGCCATGGAGCGCATCGCGGGGAAGCTGGACCACATGCGGTCGCCCGTCGAGATGTGGGTGCCGTGCAGGGCGCGGGTTTTGCCGGAATAGAACCGCTCGGACAGGTCACGGGCGTTCCACAGGTTCAGATCACCAACCTGCGGGCCCTCTACCGATGAAATGCGGAAAATGTGGCCCGCAGGAACAGAAAAGGTCGCCGCATCGCGCGGTGGTACGGTCACCGCGTCTACCTTGGTCATGACTGCGCGCGCACTTGCGTATAGCGCCATGTCGGGCTGCGGCAGGGTTTCAACCGGATAGCAGATCACCGGCGCTATGGCGCGGCGGGCGTCGGCATCATCGGGCGGGTTGGGCATGGGACGCGACCTCGGGTCAGAGGGCAATGGGCGCGCCCGGCAGGGGCGCGCCACAGATGGATCAAACGGCGCGTTCGACCATCATTTTCTTGATGTTGGAAATCGCCGCAGCAGGGTTCAGGCCCTTGGGGCATGTCTTGGCGCAGTTCATGATGGTGTGGCAGCGGTACAGCTTGAAGGGATCCTCAAGGTCGTCCAGACGCTCGCCCGTCGCCTCGTCGCGGCTGTCGATGATCCAGCGGTAGGCGTGCAGCAAGGCGGCTGGCCCAAGATAACGGTCGCCGTTCCACCAGTAGCTGGGGCAGGATGTCGAGCAGCACGCACACATGACGCATTCGTACAGGCCGTCCAGCTTTTCGCGATCCTCGACCGACTGTTTCCACTCTTTCGCGGGGCGGTTGGTCTTGGTTTCCAGCCACGGCATGACCGATGCGTGCTGGGCGTAGAAGTGCGTGAGGTCGGGAATCAGATCCTTGACCACCGGCATGTGCGGCAGCGGATAGATCTTCACGTCGCCCTTCACCTCATCCATGCCATAGATGCAGGCCAGCGTGTTGATGCCGTCGATGTTCATCGCGCAGGACCCGCAAATCCCCTCGCGGCACGAACGGCGGAAGGTCAGCGTCGGGTCAATCTCGTTCTTGATCTTGATCAGCGCGTCCAGGATCATCGGACCGCAGCTGTCCAGATCAATCCAATAGGTGTCAACCTGCGGGTTTTTCCCGTCGTCGGGATTCCAGCGGTAAATCTGGAACTTGCGCAGGTTGGTGGCACCTTCGGGCTTGGGCCATGTCTTACCGGTCTTGATCCGGCTGTTCTTGGGAAGCGTCAGTTGAACCATCTGGTGTCTCCTTTACGCGGTCAGAGCCGAAAGGCCCGCCTTGGTGATGCATTGTTGAGTCTCTGGCCGTTCAAGGACACCCCGAACCAGCACAGCGGTTGTTTCACGAACGCCAATCACGGCGTCCTTGGCGAATTCGCCGATTTCACGGGCCGATGCATTGTCGATGATACAGTCGGTAAAAGGGGTCACATAGGCTTTGGGCACCATCGGGAAACGGGTCACGATGGTTTCAGCCACCGCCGCCTTGGCCGATTTGCGCGCCACACCGTCCACGGCCTGGGTGGTTTCGGCACAGGCGGTCAGCGCCAGCAGCGATACGATCAACAGCGCCCTCATGCCGCCCACCGCGTGAACATCACGTCCATGTGGCGCGGTTGCGCGCGTTTTCCGGGACCGTCCGCGATGGCCAGAATGTCGCGCAGTTCCAGACCGGCCTCGGCCAGCAACGTGATGGCCGACGAGGGAGGTGCAGTGTTGGTGAACCGTTCGGTCACGCTCAGCTCCAATATGACAAATTCGCAGCGTTTCAATGTTTCGGGACCACCCGCCAGCACAGCGGTCTCGAACCCTTCGGTGTCGACTTTCAGACCACAGCGGCCATCATAGCCCGCCGCCACGTCGTCCAGCCGTTTCACCGGCACGTCAATTGTTTCAACCTTGTTGAAGGTATTGGCCAGATTGTCTGTCCGTTCCATCAAAGAGGCCATGGCCCCGCCCTTGCCCCGTGCCGTTTCGGGCAGGTTCAGCCTGGCGGTGCCTGCTTCGGCGCCAAGGGCGACCGCGTGAAAGTCGAAATCATCAAGCTTTCCCGAGGCGCGCACCATATCGCCGCAATCTGCCTGCGGGTCGATCAGCACAAAGCGCGCATCGGCAAAGGATTTGTACAGCCACGGCGTGCCGTCATGCACCCCGACATCAAACACGACATCGGGGGAAAATCCGTATCCTTTCAGATAGAACGCACGCGTCTTGACGGGATGGACAGCCAACCCTTCGGACTTGAGCGTGCGCCGGATTTCACCAAGCATGGTTCAGAACGTCCGTTTCTTCGGCGCGATCTTCTTGGGGTCGATGCCGCCTTCGCTTTCGTTGGTCAGCGGGTCCATGTGCACCGCGCGATAGCCCAGCGTCGCCTTGTTGTCGTCGAACCATGTCAACGAATGCTTGCGCCAGTTCTCGTCATCGCGCTCCGGGTAATCCTCGTGGGCGTGTGCCCCGCGGCTTTCCTTGCGCGCCGCCGCTGCGGTGATCGTTGCCACAGCGTTGGGGATCAGGTTGGCCAGTTCCAGCGTTTCCATCAGGTCCGAGTTCCACACAAGGCTGCGGTCGGTGACCTGGATGTCAGACCACTTGCCCGCGATCTCGTCCATGGCAACCTTGCCCGCCTGCAACGTCTTGTCCTCGCGGAAGACAGCGGCATCTTTTTGCATCGTGTGCTGCATTTCCAGACGCAGTTCTGCGGTGGGTGTATTGCCCTTGGCGTAACGGGTGTTGTCGAACCGGTCCAAGGCCGCCTGAACCGACGCAGGGTTCGGCTTGGGCACGGCGCTGTCGGGGTTCACGATCTTGCCTGCGCGGATCGCCGCAGCACGGCCAAAGACCACAAGGTCGATCAACGAGTTCGAGCCAAGGCGGTTCGCCCCGTGCACCGATGCACAGCCCGCCTCGCCCACAGCCATCAGGCCGGGTGCGACGCGGTCGGGTTCGTCCTCGGTCGGGGACAAGACTTCGCCCCAATAGTTCGTGGGGATACCGCCCATGTTATAGTGCACGGTCGGGATGACCGGGATCGGTTCCTTGTTCAGGTTCACACCGGCAAAGACCCGTGCGCTTTCCGAAATACCCGGCAGGCGCAGTTTCAGCGTCTCGGGCGGCAGGTGCGACAGGTTCAGGTGGATGTGGTCACCGTTCTTGCCAACGCCACGGCCTTCGCGGATTTCCATCGTCATACAGCGGCTGACATAGTCGCGGGGCGCGAGGTCTTTATACTGGGGCGCATAGCGCTCCATGAACCGTTCGCCTTCGGAGTTGGTCAGATAACCACCCTCGCCGCGCGCACCTTCGGTGATCAGGCAGCCCGCACCATAGATGCCGGTGGGGTGGAATTGCACGAACTCCATGTCTTGCAGCGGCAGACCCGCGCGCGCCACCATACCGCCACCGTCGCCGGTGCAGGTGTGGGCGCTGGTTGCGCTGAAATAGGCACGGCCATAACCACCGGTGGCCAGCACGACCATCTTGGCGCTGAACAGGTGCAGCGTGCCGTCATCCAGCTTCCAGCACATCACGCCCTGGCATTCGCCCTCTTCGGACATGATCAGGTCGATAGCGAAATATTCGATGAAGAACTCGGCCTTTTGCTTCAGCGACTGACCGTACAGCGTGTGCAGGATCGCGTGGCCGGTCCGGTCGGCAGCGGCGCATGTGCGCTGCACGGCGGGGCCTTCACCGAATTCGGTGGTGTGGCCGCCGAAGGGACGCTGGTAAATCTTGCCTTCGTCGGTGCGCGAGAACGGCACGCCGTAATGCTCCAGCTCGTAAACCGCCTTGGGCGCTTCGCGGGCCAGATACTCCATCGCGTCCGTATCACCCAGCCAGTCCGACCCTTTGACGGTGTCGTACATGTGCCATTGCCAGTTGTCGGGGCCCATGTTGGACAGCGACGCGGCAATGCCGCCCTGTGCGGCAACGGTGTGCGAGCGGGTCGGGAACACTTTGGTCACGCAAGCGGTGCGCAGGCCCTGTTCGGCCATGCCCAGCGTCGCACGCAGACCAGCGCCACCGGCGCCTACGACGACAACGTCGTATTCGTGTGTTTCATATTCATATGCAGCCATTGAAATGTCTCCTCTGACTGGCGTTTTAAAGTGCGATGCGGGCGATGGCGAAAAGGCCCGTCGCCGCGATGGCGTAGCAGACGCAGATCATCACCACGATCGAGATTTTTTCGGCAACACCGTGGACATAGTCCTCGATCAGCACCTGAACGCCGTCCTTGAAGTGCTTCATGGTCACGGCAAAGGTCAGCGCGGCGACGATGGCCGGGAACGGACGGCTGAAGTATTCCAGCACCTCGGCGTGCGGCTTGCCCAGCATCGGACCAAAGGTAAAGACGAACAGCGGGATCAGGATCAGCAGTGCAAAGGCGCTGACTTTCATTGCCCAGAAGTGGGCCGTGCCGGATTTGGCCGACCCCATGCCAGTGGCGCGCTTGCGGTCTGTAAGATAACGCATCGGTGGCCCCCTTAAATAATGATGATGGTCAGGATGGTCAGAACGACCGATCCACCGATGACGGCCCAGCCGAGTTTCTCGGCGGTGTGGATCTCAAGACCGATGCCGTTGTCCCAGATCAGGTGCCGGACACCGGCCAGCGTGTGATACCAAAGGCCCCACAGCGACAGCGTCATCACCAGATCACCGAACCAGCTGGTCAGGAAACCGTCAGCCGTTGCAAATGCCTCGGGCGATGTTGCGGCGGCGATGAACCACCAAGTGATCAGGAAAGTGGAGACCAGCAATGCGTTGCCTGTGATCCGTGTCAGGATCGACGTCATCGACGTCAGCTGCGGGCGGTAGATGGTCAGATGCGGTGAGAGCGGGCGGTTGCCCCGGTTCACGTCGGCCATGACGACTCCTTTGGCTTGGTGCTTGTTCTCTTACTAAACCGTTTTTTGGCGCTGTCACCTAGATGCGCGGGTTTGTTACCCCTATCAGGGCCGGTTTTTTGGCGGATATTGCCAAAATATGCACTTTGTGATCACAGCTTCTTGCGCTGTGATCACAAGTTAATTCATGAGTGATTTTGTCGGATTTATCGCGCATTTCCGCCCTGAACCTACAGTGGAACCAGCGCCCAATAGTCCAGATCCAGCAGAACGTCCGGCAGATACTTGCCATCTTCGCCGCGCAGTTTGAACGGATCACCGCCCTTGGTCGCCACCAGCCTCAACCGCAGGGCGCCAACCCCGGGAGCACTTGTCTCGGCCTTGTCCAGAACCTCGGACCATGCACGGATCGTGTCGCCCGACAGACACGGGTTGGCATGTGCCCCGCCGTTCAGGCCCACAACCATCTGCGCGTTGGCCAGCCCGTTGAACGACAGCGCCCGTGCCATCGAAATCACATGCCCGCCATAGATCAGGCGGCTGCCATCGGGCCGTGCGGAGGTGTCGAAATGCACCTTGGCCGTGTTCTGCCACAGGCGCGTCGCCATCATATGTTCGGCTTCTTCCACCGTCACACCATCGACATGGTCGATCTGTTCGCCAATCTCGTAATCACCCCAGCGGTGCGGTTCGCCTGCCAGCGTGAAATCATAGTTGGTGAAATCCAGCCCCTTGGGGATCACCAGCGCAGCAGGGGCCACCACATTGGTCAGCTCTGGCACCACGGTCTCGGGCGCAGGTGCATCAACGTCACCTTTGCGCACCATGACCCAGCGCACATACTCCAGCACTTCCTCATCATGCTGGTTCAGGCCGGTGGTGCGCACATAGACCACGCCTGTTTTGCCGTTCGAGTTCTGCTTCAGCCCGATCACTTCCGAGCGCGCGCGCAGCGTATCACCCGGCCACACCGGCATTTTCCAACGCCCCTCGGCATAGCCAAGGTTCGCGACAGCGTTCAGCGATACATCGGGCACGGTTTTGCCAAAGACGATGTGAAAGGCGATCATATCATCCAGCGGCGAGAACGGCAGACCGCTGGCCTGCGCGAACTGGTCGGAGGAATACAGCGCATGTCGCGCCGGATACAGCATGTGATACAGCGCGCGTTCGCCCATCTTGACCGTGCGCGGCACCGCGTGGTCAATCACCTGCCCCACGGCATAATCTTCAAAGAAGCGGCCCGAGTTGGTCTTCATCACTGCGCCCCCAGCTTGATGTCGGGCGTGTAAGTGCCTGGCGCGTCTTTCACCACAGCCTGACCGCAGCGCATGACGCCTGTGGCGTGGTCCCATGTCTGGGTGGGGCTGCCGTGCAGTTCCCACCCCTTGTTCAGTGCGTCGGTCACCTTGTGGCAAAAGGCCGACGTGTCCTCTTCGGACAGAAAACGGTATAATTTCATAACTTTATCCTTACCCGAACGGGTTATAGCCCAGCCATGTGTGGATCGCACCGATCACGCCCAGCAGCACGAAAGAGATACCAAGGAACATGAAGTCCTTGGAAATCGACCCTTTGGCAGGCGGTGTCCATGCAGGTGCGGCACGGTTGATCACCGCCATTTCGGCCAGCGCCCAGACCAGCAGACCGCCGAACAGTACAAACGACGGCACGTCGCCGTTGACCAGCAGGTGCGCAACCGCCCACAGCGAAAAGCCAGTCAGCATCGGGTGGCGCATCTTGTAGAAGATCGCGCCCTTCTTCGGGCCGGGGCTGGTGAAATACAGGGCGGCAACCATCAGCAGGTTGTTGATCCCCGTCGTCGCCGGATGGCGGCCCCAAAAGAACGCACCATCAGCCGCGCGATAGCCGAAAATCATCAGCAGCACAGAGACCACGAGCGCAATCGCGACAACGCCTTTTCCGGCGTTGCCCATGGCGGCGCGCTGTGCAGGCATGGCACGTTGAAAGAAATGGGCCGCTGCCCACAAAAGAACCCCGAGAATAAGCAGTGTCATAGGTTTAGTCCTCTGCCATGGCCGCAATGGCCTCGGCCTGTGCGATCAGTTTGCGTGCGGTTTCAACATGCAGATTCTCGACAATCTTGCCGTCAACCACTGCCACACCCTGCCCCGAGGCTTCGACCGCGTCAAAGGCTGTGATCTGGCGGCGGGCTGTGTCGATCTCGGCCTCGGAGGGCGAATAGGCGGTGTTGGTCACGTCAACCTGCGCGGGGTGGATCAGGGTTTTGCCGTCAAACCCCATGTCGCGCCCCTGTTCACATTCCAGCGCCAGCCCCTCGTCGTCCTTGAAGGCGTTATAAACCCCATCGACAATCGCCAGCCCGTGCGCCTTGGCCGCGAGCAGACACAGGCCCAAGCCGGCCTGCAATGGCAGACGGTCGGCGCGCGCGCGGGTGTTCAGCTCTTTGGCCAGATCGTTGGTGCCCATCACCAGCCCTTGCAGCTTGGGATGGGCTGCGATGGCGGCGGCGTTCAACATGCCGGCGGGCGTCTCCATCATCGCCCACAGCGGCGCATCGCCGGTGATCGCGGCCAGCGCGTCCAGATCGGCCGGGCTGGACACTTTGGGCAGCAGGATCGCATCGGCCCCCATTTCGGCTGCGGCGCGCGCATCATCAGCGCCCCACGGCGTGTCGAACGCGTTGATACGAATGATCTTCATCCGCGCGCCATAGCCGCCCTGGGCCAGCGCATCGGCCAGAATTCCGCGCGCAGTGACCTTTTCTTCGGCTGTGACTGCATCTTCCAGATCGAAAATGATCGCATCGACGGGCAGACCGCGTGCCTTGTCCAACGCGCGCGGTTTGGATGCGGGAATGTACAGAACGGAACGCAACGGACGATCAAGAGCCATGGGCCTGCCTTTCGGGTCGGGTAATATTGTTGCGCGCAAGGAGGCATTTTTTTACGAAAGGTTCAAGGGGAAACACGCCGCAACGCAGCAATACTCAAATTATCGGCAGCTGCGCACGCCAAGTTAACCAATATTTACCCTTCTGGTCGCAAATTTGCAGCGTCCGATATCACCGGGAGGGCCGTTTCGGCAGGGCCGCCGAACCTTTGCGGAAGGGATAGCGAGACAGCATTTGAACCGGGGCTGCCCGATCATCTCCGGGCAACCGGATCAGGCCAGATGACTGCGGGTGACGTCTTTTTGACCAAAGGCTGAACAACATGACACGCAAAAGCAAATTCCTGCATCTGGGCGCGCTGACCATCGCGGCCACTCTGTATCTGGCCATGGCAGGTCAGACCGCGGCCCAGTCAAACCCACGCAATTGCGGCCCGCGCGCACTGGTGGTTGACCGGTTGGCATCGGGCTATGGTGAAACCCGCCAGTCGATGGGGCTTGGGGCAAACAATCAGGTGATCGAGGTCTTTGCCTCGACCGAGACTGGCACATGGACCATTACAGTAACCACACCAGCGGGCGTCACCTGCCTTGTGGCCTCCGGTCAGGCGTTCGAGGAACTGGCCGAGGCGCTGCCAGCCCCCGGCAACGACGCATAAATATCGACGCACAGATATAGCGTAGACAAAATGACAGGCGGCCGCACGGGGCCGCCTTTTTCGACTGATCAAGTCAGGCCATCCCAGATCAATTTCATCCCTGTCAGCACCAGCAGCACATAGGTCAGCGCAAAGAACGCCTGCTCAGGCACCAGCTTGTGGGCCTTTACTCCCAGCCACGCCCCTGCAAGGGCAAAAGGTGCCAACGCCAGGTTTGCCAGCCCGGTTTGCAGCGTGAACATGCCCAGAAAGGCATAGGGCACAAATTTGGCCACGTTAATGGCCCAGAACAGCAAGACCGTACTTGCCTGATACTCGGTCTTGGTCATGCCGCGTGACAGCAGATAGACCGCTGCCGGTGGCCCCCCCGCGTGGCTGACAAAGCTGGTAAAGCCCGCAAACACCCCCACCACAGCTCCGGCGAACAATCCAAGAGGACGCGTCGCCACGCTGATCCAGCCGCGCGCGCGCCCTATCTGCCAGACCACGAACATCACCGAAATCACACCAATCAGCACCCGCAGCACATCCGCATTTGCCACCTGATACAGTGCCGCCCCCAGCGCCACACCGGGCAAGCCGCCAAGGATCAGCAACCGCGTTTCCGGCCAGCGCCATTTGCCCCAGAACGGGCGCAACGTGGCCACATCAATCAGCATCAACAGCGGCAGCATCACCCCCAGCGCCAGCCCCGGCTCGACAACCAAAGCCAGAATCGAAGACGCCGCAAAGGCCGCCCCAGAGCCGAAACCGCCCTTGGAGATCCCGGCAAACACCACAGCAGGACCCGCCACCGCAAAGAAGGCTAAATCCAGTTCCAGCACGTTAACTCCTTGGAAATCTTTGCATTGCACTAAGGGTTAGCGTGTAAATCCGTGCACCACCAGTGGCAGGTTGCCCGCGTGCCGCGCCGCAGCAGCCTTGCGCGCCGCGCAGATAAGGACTAGGCAAACCGCAAATTCACAGCAACCCTGGAGACTACTCATGGCCAGACCCAAGATTGCGCTGATCGGCGCAGGTCAAATCGGCGGGACGCTCGCGCATCTCGCAGCCATCAAGGAATTGGGCGACGTTGTCCTGTTCGACATTTCCGAAGGCACCCCCGAAGGCAAGGCGCTGGATATCGCCGAATCCGGCCCGTCCGAGGGTTTCGACGCCAAGATGAGCGGCACCCAGTCCTATGAGGACATCGCAGGCGCAGACGTGTGCATCGTCACCGCCGGCGTGCCCCGCAAGCCGGGCATGAGCCGTGATGACCTGCTGGGCATCAACCTCAAGGTCATGAAATCCGTTGGCGAAGGCATCCGCGACCACGCGCCGAACGCATTCGTGATCTGCATCACCAACCCGCTGGACGCCATGGTCTGGGCCCTGCGCGAATTCTCGGGCCTGCCCCATGAAAAAGTCTGCGGCATGGCCGGTGTTCTGGACAGCGCCCGCTTCCGTCACTTCCTGGCCGAAGAATTCCAGGTGTCCATGCGCGACGTGACAGCATTCGTGCTGGGCGGCCACGGCGACACCATGGTGCCGCTGACACGCTATTCGACCGTTGCAGGCATCCCTCTGCCCGATCTGGTCAAAATGGGCTGGACCACGCAAGAGAAACTGGACGCCATCGTTCAGCGCACCCGTGACGGCGGCGCCGAAATCGTCGGCCTGCTGAAAACCGGCTCGGCTTTCTATGCGCCTGCGACCTCGGCCATCGAAATGGCCGAAGCGTTCCTGAAAGACCAAAAGCGCGTGCTGCCCTGCGCGGCCTACGTTGACGGCGCGTTGGGTCTGAAAGGCATGTATGTCGGCGTGCCCACAGTGATCGGTGCCGGTGGCGTCGAAAAAGTGGTCGACATCCAGATGAACAAGGACGAACAGGCGATGTTCGACAGCTCGGTTGCAGCTGTTCAGGGTCTTGTTGACGCGTGCAAAGGCATCGACAGCTCGCTGGCATAAGCCGCATCATGCTGTCATGACTAGGGCCGGGCACGCGCGACGTGTCCGGCTTTTTATTGGCCCCGCGCCGGGGTATCCAAGAGGTGCGCCGTGTCCCAGTTGCCTGACATCAAACGCAAGCTGACCACGATTCTGTCAGCCGATGCCGCGAATTATTCGGGCCGTATGGCGCGCAACGAAGTGGACACCGTGCAAGCCCTGCGCCGCGCCCGTCGGGTGATCGACGCCGCCATCCTCATCCGTGGCGGGCGTATCGCCAACACCTCGGGTGACGGGCTGATTGCCGAATTTCCTTCGGTGGTTGAAGGGGTGGCGGCTGCCGTCACCATCCAGCGCGAATTGAACGCCACCGCGGACGCGCTTGACTTTCGCATCGGCCTGCATCTGGGGGACGTCATTGTCGAAGGCGAAGACCTGCTGGGCGACGGTGTAAACCTTGCCGCGCGCTTGCAGGAAAACGCGGTTGTGGGCGGGATATTGGTGTCGCAGCAAATCGTCGATCATGCGCGCGGTCGGCTGGACGTTCAATTTCGCCCCCTGGGCCCCGCCACGCCCAAGAACCTGATCGAAGAGGTCGCCTTGTTTGCCGTGCTGGCCGATGGCGTCACCGCCCCCTCGGATCTGGCGGCCGTTGCCCCCCGTGTCGACCCGTTACAGCCACACCATACTGGCCCCTCCCCCCGCGCATCCTTTCGCAAGTCCTGTCGCCGCGCGGGTCTGGCCTCTGCAGCTCTGGTCATTGCTGACATTGCCAACGGCGGAGGCCCCGGCTGGTCGGCATTGGCCATTGCCGCCATCGGCGTGTCGCTGCTGATCAAGTGGCGCAAGCTGCCCGCTTCGAGCGGCTGAACATTCGGCAGACACAGGAGAATCTGCGTCACGGGTCCTGAAAACCCGTTAGCGCACATAGCCCGCTACATTTGTGATCACACAAAAAATCGTGTGATCACAAATGTAGGATTTTCTGCGCAAATCCCTGCCTGCCGCACCTTTTCAGTTTACCATCCGTTCATGCATGGTCGTATACAGCCAATTGAACCGCAGCTAATCAGGACCGCTTTGTCATGAACATCCACGAATACCAGGCCAAGGCCTTGCTTCGCTCTTACGGTGCCCCAGTTTCCGACGGCCGTGTCGTGCTGAAAGCCGAAGATGCCAAAACCGCAGCCGGCGAAATGGACGGCCCACTGTGGGTGGTCAAAGCGCAGATCCACGCAGGTGGGCGCGGCAAGGGCCACTTCAAAGAGGCCGACGCCGGTGAAAAAGGCGGCGTGCGCCTGACGAAATCGGTCGAAGAAGCTGCCGAAGAAGCCAAGAAGATGCTGGGCCGCACATTGGTCACGCACCAGACCGGCCCCGCTGGCAAACAGGTGAACCGCATCTACATCGAAGACGGCTCGGGCATTGAAACCGAACTGTACCTGGCCCTGCTGGTCGACCGTCAAACCAGCCGCGTCAGCTTTGTCTGCTCGACCGAAGGTGGCATGGACATCGAAGAGGTCGCAGCCTCGACTCCTGAAAAAATCCTCAGCTTCTCGGTTGATCCCGCATCCGGCTATCAGGCCTTCCACGGCCGCCGCATCGCTTTCGCCCTTGGGCTGGAAGGCAAGCAGGTCAAACAATGCGTCGGCCTGATGTCTTTGCTGTACAAGGCGTTTTTGGAAAAAGACATGGAAATGCTGGAAATCAACCCGCTGATCGTCACCGACGGCGGTGATTTGAAAGTGCTGGATGCCAAGGTCAGCTTTGACGGCAACGCCATATACCGCCACGCCGACATCAACGAGCTGCGCGACGAGACCGAGGAAGACCCCAAGGAACTGGCCGCCTCGAAATACGACCTGAACTATATCGCTCTGGACGGCGAGATCGGCTGCATGGTGAACGGTGCGGGTCTGGCGATGGCCACAATGGACATCATCAAGCTGTACGGCGCCGAGCCTGCCAACTTCCTTGACGTGGGCGGCGGTGCCACCAAGGAAAAAGTAACTGAAGCGTTCAAGATCATCACCTCGGACCCGCAGGTCAAAGGCATTCTGGTGAACATCTTCGGCGGCATCATGCGCTGCGATGTGATCGCCGAGGGCGTTGTTGCCGCGGTGAAAGAAGTGGGCCTGAAAGTGCCGTTGGTTGTCCGTCTCGAAGGCACGAACGTGCAACAGGGCAAGGACATCATCAACAACTCCGGCCTTGATGTCATTGCCGCAGAAGACCTGAAAGACGGCGCGCAGAAGATCGTGAAAGCGGTCAAAGGCTAAGGCAAGTGATGCACCAAGCCGCACATGTCTATGACAGCCCCGTGCTGTATGTCGCCTGTGATGCACCGGCGACCCCATCTTTTATCAAAAAGTTGGGGTCACCGGCAGGCGGGCATGTCATTTGTGCCGCAAGGGCTTTCTTTTGATCTGATGCATAGCGTGTCAACATATCGTCCCTGCCCACTGTGCGAGAGCACGCAATGCGTGCCACTGCGGGCCTATTCGCCCGATCCGTGGCAAGTGGTCACTTGCGATGAATGTAGCATGACTTATCTGCGCAATCCTGTGGTCTATGAGGCCTTGGAGCAAGATTTTGCTTGGGAAAAGACCTATGCTGCCAAGGCTGAGGCATCAAAAGGGTCAACCTTTGCAAGCAAGTTCGTGCGCAAGCTGCGCACAAACCTTGGTGTTATACATCGGGACAAGCAGGCGCACTTCCGGCGTTGGTTCTCCGACGGTCATGTGCTTGACATCGGCTGTGGTGCGGGTGCGCGCATTCTGCCGCCAATGACCCCCTTTGGCATCGAACTGAGCACCGCCTTGCATGCGCAGGCCGACGACATCATGCGTTCACGGGGCGGGTATTGTCTCAAGGGTGCAGGAGCAGAGACCATTTGGGAATTTGACGAGGCCCAATTCGATGGCATCGTAATGTTCTCGTATCTGGAACATGAAACCAATGTCATGGGCGTTCTAAATGGTGTGTACCGCGCACTGAAGAACACAGGCGCGGTATTTGTGCGGGTGCCTAATTTCAACAGCCTGAACCGCAAGATCATTGGCCCGAAATGGTGCGGCTTTCGCTACCCTGATCATGTGAACTATTTTAGTTTGCGCACATTGCGCAAAGCTGCCGCTGACGCAGGGTTCACCACAAAACTGGTCAACAGTTTCAGCCTGCCCGTTGACGACAACATATCGGTCTTGTTGCGCAAGGTGGCCGCATGAGACGCGCGATCAATACCCCATCCGCTGTCGCGCGGCCTTTCGGAGAAGCCAGTGCAGGCACCGCCGATACGCAAGCTGTACAGACCGCAAACCTCTTCACTGGGAGCTGGCCCACCCGCGGCAGCCAGTCACCCGTCATTCCAACATCCGAAACAACCGACAGATCGTAAGCAAGGAAACCAAACATGGCCGTTCTTATCGACGAAAACACAAAAGTCATCTGCCAGGGCCTGACCGGCTCGCAGGGGACATTCCACACCGAACAGGCAATCGCTTACGGCACCAAGATGGTCGGAGGCGTGACACCGGGCAAAGGCGGCCAGAAACATCTGGACCTGCCGGTCTTCAACTCGGTCCACGAAGCCATGCATGTCACCGAAGCCAACGCCTCGGTCATCTATGTGCCGCCCCCCTTTGCCGCGGATTCGATCCTGGAAGCGATTGACGCAGAAATGCCGCTGATCGTCTGCATCACCGAAGGGATTCCGGTTCTGGACATGATGCGCGTCAAGCGCGCGCTGGAAGGGTCCAAATCGCGCCTGATCGGCCCCAACTGTCCCGGCGTGATCACGCCGGACGCTTGCAAGATCGGCATTATGCCCGGCCACATCCACAAACGCGGCTCGGTGGGTGTTGTTTCGCGCTCGGGGACGCTTACCTATGAGGCTGTGAAACAGACAACCGACATGGGACTGGGCCAGTCTTCGGCCGTGGGCATCGGCGGCGACCCCATCAAGGGGACCGAGCACATCGACGTGCTGGAAATGTTCCTGGCCGACCCTGAAACACAGTCGATCATCATGATCGGTGAAATCGGCGGCTCTGCCGAGGAAGAGGCGGCACAGTTCCTGGCAGATGAGCGCAAAAAGGGCCGCTGGAAGCCCACCGCCGGTTTTATCGCCGGCCGCACCGCCCCTCCGGGCCGCCGCATGGGCCACGCAGGCGCCATCGTTGCCGGTGGCAAGGGCGACGCAGAAAGCAAGATCAACGCAATGCGCGAAGCCGGTATCGTGGTGGCAGACAGCCCCGCAACACTGGGCGAAGCCGTGCAAGAAGCGATCAACAAAGACTAACCTGTCTCAAGGCGGGGCACCCCCCCGCCTTGGTATCTTTAACCATTATGCGGCCACGTCTCACATCCGAGGTATCTCGCCATGACCGACCACCCAGCCAACGACCAGTTCCACGCCTCGTCCTTCATGCAAGGACACAACGCGGAATACCTTGAACAGATGTATGCCCGCTATGCCAACAATCCCGGCGCGGTAGACGAAGCCTGGCAGGCCTTTTTCAAGGCGATGGGCGACGAGAACAGCAACGTCAAAGCCGAGGCCGCAGGCCCCTCTTGGGCGCGCAGCGACTGGCCGCCGATGCCGGGCGACGACCTGACCCAGGCGCTGACAGGCGAATGGGCCGCTCCGGCTGAGGTCAAAGGGGCTGGCGACAAGATCAAGGCCAAGGCAGAGGCCAAAGGCGTAGAGTTGAGCGACGAGATGGTCAAACGCGCCGTGCTGGACAGCATCCGCGCGCTGATGATCATCCGCGCCTATCGCATCCGTGGTCACCTGGTGGCCGATCTTGACCCGCTGGGCATGCGCGACAAGACCCCCCACCCCGAGCTGGATCCGAAATCCTACGGCTTTACCGACGCCGACATGGATCGTCCGATTTTCATCGACAACGTGTTGGGGCTGGAAATCGCCACCATGCGGCAGATTGTCGAAATCGTGAACCGGACCTATTGCGGCACCTTTGCGCTGCAATACATGCACATTTCCAACCCTGATGAAGCCAGTTGGCTGAAGGAACGGATCGAAGGGCTGGGCAAGGAAATCCAGTTCACCCGTGAGGGCCGCAAGGCGATCCTGAACAAGATGGTCGAGGCCGAAGGATTCGAAAAATTCCTGCACGTCAAATACATGGGCACCAAGCGCTTTGGCCTTGATGGTGGCGAAAGCCTGATCCCCGCGATGGAGCAGATCATCAAGCGTGGCGGCGCCCTGGGCGTCAAGGAAATCGTCATTGGCATGCCGCACCGCGGCCGCCTGTCGGTTCTGGCCAACGTGATGCAAAAACCCTACCGCGCGATCTTCAACGAGTTTCAGGGCGGCAGCTTCAAACCCGAAGACGTCGATGGCTCGGGCGATGTGAAATATCACCTTGGCGCGTCCTCGGACCGTCAGTTTGATGACAACACCGTCCACCTGTCGCTGACCGCCAACCCGTCGCACCTCGAAGCGGTGAACCCTGTGGTTCTGGGCAAGGCACGCGCCAAGCAGGACCAGTGGAACGATGCCGAGCGCACCTGCGTCATGCCGATCCTGCTACACGGCGATGCGGCCTTTGCCGGTCAGGGTGTCGTGGCGGAATGTTTCGCCCTGTCGGGCCTGCGCGGCCACCGCACCGGTGGCACCATACACGTCGTGGTGAACAACCAGATCGGTTTCACCACCGCGCCGCACTTCTCGCGGTCTTCCCCCTATCCCACCGACAACGCGCTGGTGGTCGAGGCGCCCATTTTCCACGTCAACGGTGACGACCCCGAAGCCGTGGTTCACGCCGCGAAAGTGGCCACCGAGTTCCGTCAGAAATTCCACAAGGATGTGGTTATCGACATTTTCTGCTACCGCCGTTTTGGTCACAACGAGGGCGACGAGCCCATGTTCACCAACCCGGTGATGTACAAGAAGATCAAAAAGCAAAAGACCACGCTGACGCTGTACACCGACCGTCTGGTCAAAGACGGGCTGATCCCCGAGGGCGAGATCGAGGACATGAAGGCGGCGTTTCAGGCCAAGCTGAACGAAGAGTTCGAGGCCGGAAAAGAATACCGCCCGAACAAGGCCGACTGGCTGGATGGCAAGTGGTCGCATCTGGATAAGATGAAGCAAAAGAAATACCAGCGCGGCAAGACAGCGATCAAGCCCGAAACGCTGGCCGAAGTTGGCAAGGGGCTGACGACAGCCCCCGCCGGTGTTCCCCTGCACAAAACTGTCGAACGTCTGCTGGACGCCAAAAAGGCGATGTTTGAAACAGGGACCGGATTCGACTGGGCCACTGCCGAGGCCATCGCGTTCGGCTCGCTGCTGACCGAAGGCTATCCTGTGCGTCTGTCCGGTCAGGACAGCGCGCGCGGCACCTTCAGCCAGCGCCATTCCGCCCTGATCAACCAGGACACCGAAGAACGCTACTATCCGCTGAACAACATCCGTGAAGGTCAGGCACAATACGACGTCATCGATTCGATGCTGTCGGAATATGCGGTGCTTGGCTTTGAATACGGGTATTCGATGGCAGAACCCAACGCCCTGACCCTGTGGGAAGCGCAGTTTGGCGATTTCGCCAACGGTGCGCAGATCATGTTCGACCAGTTCATCAGCTCGGGCGAAAGCAAATGGCTGCGGATGTCCGGCCTGACGGTCCTGCTGCCCCACGGCTTCGAGGGGCAAGGCCCCGAACACTCCAGCGCCCGTCTGGAACGGTTCTTGCAGATGTGCGGTCAGGACAACTGGATCGTGGCCAATTGCACCACGCCTGCAAACTACTTTCACATCCTGCGCCGCCAGATCCACCGCGACTTCCGCAAGCCGCTGATCCTGATGACGCCGAAATCGCTGCTGCGTCACAAGCTGGCCGTCAGCAAGGCCGACGAGTTTACCACCGGATCATCCTTCCACCGCGTGCTGTGGGACGATGCCCAGCACGGCAATTCGGACACCACTTTGGTGGCCGATGACAAGATCAAGCGCGTGGTGATGTGTTCGGGCAAGGTCTATTATGACCTGCTGGAAGAACGCGACGCCCGTGGCATCGACGATGTCTATTTGATGCGCTTCGAACAGTTCTACCCTTTCCCCGCGCAATCCGCGGTGAAGGAGCTGGAACGCTTCAAGGATGCCGAGATGATCTGGTGTCAGGAAGAGCCCAAGAACCAGGGCGCCTGGACCTTTATCGAGCCCAACATCGAATGGGTTCTGGGCCGGATCAAGGCCAAACACCTGCGTCCCGAATATGTCGGACGCGCCACATCGGCGTCGCCGGCCACAGGTCTGGCCAGCCAGCACAAAGCACAACAAGCCGCCCTCGTTGACGAGGCGCTGACCATCAAAGGATCGAAATAATGACTGATGTCCGCGTGCCCACCCTGGGCGAATCCGTGACCGAAGCCACCGTTGCCACATGGTTCAAGAAACCGGGCGACACGGTGGCCGTTGACGAAATGCTGTGCGAACTGGAAACCGACAAGGTCACCGTCGAGGTGCCCAGCCCCGTTGCGGGCACCATGGGCGATATCATCGCCGCCGAAGGCGAAACCGTGGGTGTCGATGCCCTGCTGGCGACAATCACGGAAGGTGGCGCAGCCGCAGCAGATGCCCCCAAAGCCGCCGAAGCCAAAGAAACCCCCGCCGCAAAATCGTCGGGGGACGACAGCGTTGACGTGATGGTCCCGACCTTGGGCGAATCCGTGACCGAAGCGACCGTCAGCACCTGGTTCAAAAAGGTTGGTGACACCGTCGCCCAAGACGAAATGCTGTGCGAGCTGGAAACAGACAAGGTCAGCGTCGAAGTGCCCGCGCCCGCCAGCGGTGTCTTGACCGAGATCACAGCGCCCGAAGGCACCACCGTGGACGCCACTGCCAAGCTGGCGGTCATTTCAGGCTCGGCTTCGGGTCAGGCCGCAGCACCGGCCCAAGCCGCCAAAGCGGCACCAGCAGCAAGCACCTCGGGCAAAGACGTGGAAGACGCGCCCTCGGCCAAGAAAGCCATGGCCGAGGCCGGCATCAGCCGCGATCAGGTCTCCGGCTCGGGCCGTGACGGGCGTATCATGAAGGACGACGTGGCCAAGGCCGTGGCTGCCGCTGGTTCGGCCCCTGCCCCGCAGGCCGCCGCAGCCCCGCGCGCGCCGGTCTCTGCCGACGATGCATCGCGCGAAGAACGGGTGAAAATGACCCGTCTGCGCCAGACCATCGCGCGCCGTCTGAAAGACAGCCAGAACACCGCCGCGATGCTGACCACCTATAACGAGGTCGACATGACCGAGGTGATGGCGCTGCGCAAAGAATACAAGGACCTGTTCCTGAAGAAACACGGCGTGAAGCTTGGCTTTATGTCCTTCTTCACCAAGGCCTGCGTGCACGCGCTGAAAGAGGTCCCCGAGGTCAACGCCGAGATCGACGGCACCGACGTGGTCTACAAGAACTTCGTTCACATGGGCATCGCCGCAGGCACGCCCACGGGTCTGGTTGTTCCGGTGATCCGCGATGCCGACGCGATGTCCTTTGCCGAGATCGAAAAGGCGATTGCCGAAAAAGGCGCGCGTGCCCGTGACGGCAAGCTGTCGATGGCGGAAATGCAGGGCGGCACCTTCACCATCTCGAACGGTGGTGTCTACGGCTCGCTGATGTCCTCGCCCATCCTGAACCCGCCGCAATCGGGTATCCTGGGGATGCACAAGATCCAGGACCGCCCGATGGCGATCAACGGTCAGGTGGTGATCCGTCCGATGATGTATCTGGCGCTGTCCTACGATCACCGCATCGTTGACGGCAAGGGCGCGGTGACCTTCCTGGTGCGCGTCAAGGAAGCGCTGGAAGATCCCCGCCGGTTGCTGATGGATCTGTAAACCAAAAACAGGTCAGCGCCCTATGGCTTGGGCGCTGGCCGGCACTCCCGCACTCCTGCATCTTCCGATTTGGACACGATGACATGACGCCCCTCCTCCTCACCCTCGCCCTCGCCGGCCTGTTGCACATCGCGCAATTCGTCACGGCCTCAACAATGGCGAACATGGATGTGGGGCCGGGCTATACCACCAGCCCGCGCGACCGCGCGCCCAGCCGCCCGATGCGCAATGCCACGGCGCGGATGCTGCGGGCCTATGACAACAACGTGCAGATGTTCCCGTTCTTTGCCGCCGCCGTGTTCCTGATCCACCTGACGGATCAGGTCAGCGCAGTGACACTGGGGGCCGCTTGGGTCTATCTGGCCGCCCGTGCGCTTTATATCCCCGCCTATGCGCTGGGATGGCGGCCGTGGCGGTCCTATATCTGGCTGGTGGCCATGGCCTGCGTCACCGTACTTTTCATCGCCGCCCTGATCTAGGAACGCGCCCGCAAAACACATGGCACCCGCGCCATACTGAAAGCCGTCAGCGGTCTGACACAGGCCACAGCGGCGCACACGACCAAGGAGAAGACCTCATGGCATCCTACGACGTTATCATCATCGGCTCCGGCCCCGGCGGCTATGTCTGCGCCATCCGTTGCGCGCAACTGGGCCTGAAAGTGGCCTGCGTCGAAGGGCGTGACACGCTGGGCGGCACCTGCCTGAACGTCGGCTGCATCCCGTCCAAGGCATTGCTGCACGCATCCCACATGCTGCACGAGGCCGAGCACAACTTTGCCGAAATGGGCCTGAAGGGCAAAAGCCCCTCGGTCGACTGGAAGCAGATGCTGACCTACAAACAGTCCACCGTCGACACCAACACCAAAGGCATCGGATTCCTGTTCAAAAAGAACAAGGTCGACTGGCTGAAAGGCTGGGGCTCGATCCCCGAGGCGGGCAAGGTCAAGGTTGGTGACGAGGTCCACGAGGCCAAGAACATCATCATCGCCACCGGCTCCGAGGCGGCGTCGCTGCCCGGCGTCGAAGTGGACGAAAAGGTCGTCGTGACCTCCACCGGCGCGCTGGAGCTGGGCAAGGTGCCGAAATCCCTCGTTGTGATCGGCGCGGGCGTGATCGGGCTGGAACTGGGCAGCGTTTATGCGCGTCTGGGGTCCGAGGTAACCGTCGTGGAATATCTGGACGCGATCACCCCCGGCATGGACCCCGAGGTTCAGAAAACCTTCCAGCGGATGCTGACCAAGCAGGGCCTGAAGTTCATCATGGGCGCTGCCGTGCAAAAGACCGAAGCGACCAAGACCAAGGCAAAGGTGCATTACAAACTGCGCAAGGACGACAGCGAACACGTGCTGGACGCCGATGTGGTTCTGGTGGCAACAGGCCGCAAGCCTTACGTCGACGGGCTGGGCCTCGAGGGTCTGGGCGTCGAGATGACCAAACGCGGTCAGATCAAGGTGGGCAAGGACTGGCAGACCAGCGTGCCGGGCGTCTACGCCATCGGCGACGTGATCGAAGGGCCGATGCTGGCGCACAAGGCCGAGGACGAAGGCATGGCCGCCGCCGAGCAGGTCGCGGGCAAGCATGGGCACGTCAACTATGGCGTGATCCCCGGCGTGATCTACACCCACCCCGAAGTCGCCAATGTCGGCGAAACCGAGGCCACGCTGAAAGAAGCGGGCCGCGCGTACAAGGTCGGCAAGTTCAGCTTCATGGGCAACGCCCGCGCCAAGGCCGTGTTCGCAGGCGACGGTTTTGTGAAGATCCTGGCCGACAAGGAAACCGACCGCATTCTGGGCTGCCACATCATCGGCCCCGGTGCCGGCGACCTGATCCACGAGGTGTGCGTTGCGATGGAATTCGGCGCGTCGGCCGAAGATCTGGCCATGACCTGCCACGCGCATCCAACCTATTCGGAGGCCGTGCGCGAAGCGGCGCTGGCCTGCGGCGACGGTCCGATCCACATGTGATCTGAATCGTCGGCAACAGACAAAAAGATGTGCCCTCTTGCGCACCTCACGCGTGACAGCACAGAATCAGTGATGCACGGCAGGGCTAATTGACGCCCTGCCGTCTCACGATACACAGCCTGTGCTTGCAATACTGGTCCCTATTTCATGTTCCGCAATACGCTTCCGTTGCGGCCGTAAATCCGATCAAAAGGAACGGCTTCGCACAGCGGCAGACGCAAAAAGCGTGAAAACAGGCACAAATTGGCCTTGGTCACAGCCCAAAACACAATTTTCACAACCGGCATCCTGCTTCGGCATTTGCACCACGAGGAGCCGGTTTGCTTGCGTGGCGGCTGCACGAAAGTGAATGAATCCGATTGATGGCATACTAAAGATGTGGTTACATACTTTAGATTGCAACCAATGCCGCCCTCTTTGTGGGGTGCGAAGAGGACATACCCCATGGCCGATACCGTTCTACAAGCCGGACCACAGATCAACATTCGCATCGACGCGGTTCAGTCAGACATCGCACGCTACAGCCGAAAGGGTGATACGCTGACGGTCGAGCTGAAAAATGGCGATAACATCGTCATTAAGGATTATTACAAACCCGCAATGGACGGATCTTTGCACAGCCTGACGCTGGGTGATGATACTGAGAGCGGGGTTCAGGGTGCGGCGCAGACTGATGGTCTGACTGACGAAGAGATGGCGGGTCTTGTGGCAGCCGGTTTGGCTGGCCTGGGTGTGGCGATGTCTGCCGGCGGTGGAAGTGATGATGGGGATGCCGACGCTGATGCTGATGCTGATGCCGACGCGGATGCAGATGCCGACGCCGATGCCGACGCCGATGCTGACGCCGACGCGGATGCCGATGCTGACGCGGATGCAGATGCAGATGCCGACGCCGATGCTGACGCGGATGCTGATGCCGACGCGGATGCTGACGCCGATGCGGATGCTGACGCCGATGCGGATGCCGACGCTGATGCGGATGCCGACGCGGATGCGGATGCTGACGCGGACGCGGACGCCGATGCTGACGCCGACGCGGATGCGGATGCCGACGCTGATGCGGATGCCGATGCTGACGCGGATGCGGATGCGGATGCCGACGCGGATGCCGACGCTGATGCGGATGCGGATGCGGATGCGGATGCGGATGCGGATGCGGATGCGGATGCGGATAGCGAACAAGGGTTTCTTGATCCGCTTATCTCAGACGACGGGCTTCTTGGCGGCCTAACTGGGAATGGCGGGCTTCTTGGCGCAGTCACTGGCTCGGATGGTTTGCTGGGTGACCTGCTCGGTAGCGATGGCGTCCTGGGTGACGCCGGCGAAGAGTTGTTGGGTCAACCGGTAATCGGTGACGGCACAATCTCCGACGACACCGGTCTGCTGGATGGTGTTGTCAACGATGAAGGGCTGCTCGGAGCGGTCACCGGAAACGACGGCATCCTGGGCGATATCACAGGTTCGGACGGCTTGCTTGGCGATCTGGTGGGCAACGAAGGTGCCCTGTCGGATGTGACCGGCGCTGATGGTCTGGTCGGCGATCTGCTGGGAACCGGACTGCTTGGCACCACCGACGGGGACGGCGGCGAGGGTGGCCTGCTGGATGGCGTGATCGGTGAAGACGGCCTCGTTGGTGGCCTCCTCGGTGGCGACACTGGTCTGCTCGATGGTGTCATCGGTGAGGACGGCCTCGTTGACGGCCTCCTCGGCGGCGACACTGGTCTGCTCGACGGTGTGATCGGTGAGGACGGCCTCGTGGGCGGTCTCCTCGGCGGCGACACTGGTCTGCTCGATGGTGTCATCGGTGAGGACGGCCTCGTTGGTGGTCTCCTCGGTGGCGACACTGGTCTGCTCGACGGTGTCATCGGTGAAGACGGCCTCGTGGGCGGACTCCTCGGTGGCGACACTGGTCTGCTCGACGGTGTCATCGGTGAGGATGGCCTCGTGGGCGGACTCCTCGGTGGCGACACTGGTCTGCTCGATGGTGTGATCGGTGAAGACGGCCTCGTTGGCGGCCTCCTCGGCGGCGACACTGGTCTGCTCGACGGTGTGATCGGTGAGGACGGCCTCGTTGGCGGTCTCCTCGGCGGCGACACTGGCTTGCTCGATGGCATTGTCAGCGATGAAGGATTGCTTGGTGATGTCACCGGGAACAATGGCATCCTTGGCGATATCACAGGTTCGGACGGCTTGCTTGGCGATCTGGTGGGCAACGATGGTGTCCTGTCGGATGTGACCGGCGCTGATGGTTTGGTCGGCGATCTGCTGGGAACCGGACTGCTTGGTGATGTCACAGATGGGGACGGCGGAGAGAGTGGTCTTCTGGATGGCCTGCTTGGCGGTGACAGCGGGCTGCTGGATGGCGTCATCGGCGAAGACGGCCTTGTGGGCGGCATCCTCGGCGGCGACAGTGGGCTGCTCGACGGTGTCATCGGTGAGGACGGCCTCGTTGGCGGCATCCTCGGCGGCGACAGTGGGCTGCTCGACGGTGTGATCGGTGAAGACGGCCTCGTTGGCGGCATCCTCGGCGGCGACACTGGGCTGCTCGACGGTGTGATCGGTGAAGACGGCCTCGTTGGCGGCATCCTCGGCGGCGACACTGGGCTGCTCGACGGTGTCATCGGTGAGGGTGGCCTCGTTGGTGGCCTGCTTGGCGGTCTGGGCGGTGTCCAGGACGACATCGTCTGATCACTAGATCAACCAATCAACCGCAAGCCCCACATGCATTGTGGGGCTTGTTTCATTTACAGGCGTCCCTGCCCCGTAGCTGTCGGCAGTCAGGTTAGGGTCTTCTAAACTTCGAAAGGCGTTGAAACAGGCCCGTGCTGTTCGAGCCTTTCACCAGGATGACATCCCCCGGGGAAACCTGTTCGCTCAGGATGGTTCCAAAATCTTCCAGATCCAAGATTTTGAACCTGCCGTCATCGCCGTCCGAAAAAAGGCTCGCCTTCAGCTCTTCCCCTACCAGATAAACGACGTCCAGCGAAGTTTCCTTGAGAAGACTGATAAGCGCATCATGTTGCGCCCGACTTTCTTCGCCAAGCTCTGCCATATCCCCAAGGATCGCCATCCGTTTGCCATTGCAGGGCGTCGCAATCAGTTCGTTCAGCGCCGCCCGCATCGAAGCCGGGTTCGCGTTATAGGAATGGTCCAGTATTTTCGCCGGTCGCCCGGTTGTGGCCAGTTCGACAATCTGGCCGCGCCCGATATCTTTTGCAAAAGTTGTCAGACGCCCTAGCACCGGCGCGATCGGCTGCCCCAACACACTGGCGAGAGCACTGACAGCCATCGTGTTTTCAACCGCGTAGCGCCCCGCACCAGGGATAGGCACGACATGGTGTTCCCCCATAACGCTTAGCGTGACCTCGGTTGCCGTCGGGTCCGGGGATGTCGGAAAAATATCTGAGGCATCCGACCACCCGTAGGTCACAATCTTCAGCCCCCTGGCTTTTGCAGCAGCCTCAACAATCTCATATTCATTCATATCACGATTCAGGATTGCCACGCCGTCGTCAGGCATTGCGGAAAAAATGCGCGCCTTTTTCTCTGCTATCGTGCCCGTATTCTTGTGATGGACCAGATGTGCGGGATGAATGTTGGTGAACACAGCGACATCTGGTCGTGCCAGCCGCGTGTTTTCCTGCATCTGTCCGATGGCCATTTCCAGAACACAATATTGCGCATCCGTGGGGGTGCAACACAGGTTCCAGGCAAGCCCGCGCACCATATTGGCGCTGAACCGGGTTGCGTGAACCTTACCGACCGCGCCAAGACAATGCGCAATCATTGACGTAACACTGGTCTTTCCAGCACTCCCCGTCACACCGATGACCGGCCCGTTGAACGATCTGCGCGCATCTTTCGCCAAAGCAATCAACGCCGCGCGCATATCGGGAACGCGCAAGACTGAATCCGCGTCAACAGAAGCCCCGTCGTTGTGACTCACAATCGCGAGGCGTGGAACAATCTGTTTTTCTTCAAGCTCTTTGTACGGAATGCCGAACCTGTCGTCAGGATGCCGCGCAAACACGATATCATCCGCGCGAAAGCTTGGCGCGAAGGTGGAAACACCGTTCAGTTCCAGCGCGGACGTGGGCGGGCGCAGCCATTCTGCGCCTTGCAGAAGGTCGGTGATGTATGTTGTCGACCATCGGGCATGGCGCACGGTGCTGTCGGCCAGTCGACGTTTTTGCTGATCGCAAAGGTCGATAAAGCTGTCGCGCTCTTTCAGATAGGACCGATAGGCAATCAATCCGGAGAGGTAGTGTTCCACATCGTCGATGCGCACCCGAAACCCGTGATGGCGAATAAAAAAGCTTCCGGTGACAGAGGCCGGGTTTCGGAAGTGCATCGCAACTTCGGGGAAAAAGAAGCCGTTTGTCAGATACTGGGCCCTATGTTCCATCGCCGCGCGGAACCTATCAAGATCCAGCGTGTCAATCACCGGGACCAGCGACGCATCCTGCAAGGATCGTTGAACCAGCAGACGGGTGGCACAACACAGTTCCAGCAGGGTCGGAAAGGTGGTGATCCTTTCGCGGATAAAGGGCAAGTAATCCCGGACGTTGCGTATACCAAAAGCGATGTACTTCGGGTCGGTGTGATGACGCGACAGTTCGTTAATACAATAGCCCAGCCAATGATCGTTGTACTGCCAATAATCCTTGGCAATAAAATAGTCGACGGCGCTGCGGGCCGCATCCAGCCACCGCACATCGCCCGTGGCACCGTACAGACGCATCAGCCCGAACGCGGCCTCTCCGTCATAATATACCGTGCGAAAATCCTGTTTCAGGGTCAGCGTATCGGCATCCAGAATGTGACCAAAGCTGCCGTCCGTTCGTTGCATCGACAGAATGCCGTTGCCCAGCCGACGCGCCAGTTCAAGTACGGTTTTATCCCCCGTCACCTCGAAAAATTTACAGCAGGCCAGAATGGCGACGGCGTTGCCGCCGAGTTTTACCTCTTTGCCTGTGTCCATCAGAAAAGCAGCGACACCGCCCGGCCCCTTGCTGTATTTGACAAGGTTTTTCGCGATCCGCCTTAAAGACCGATCAATGGCCACACGCAGGTCATCGCTTTGGAGCAGTTCATAGGCTTCGCACAGCGCATAGGTGCTGCTGGCATGGCGAAGCGTGTTGTAATGGTCGATCGGACGGTCAAAGCACGGATGCCTGCCATAGTGAAACATCCCGTTCTCGTTTACCTGCGCCGCAAGATAACCGGCGCTTTCACCTATCAGAAAATCGAGATTGCCGGATTGGGCCAGATCAAACATGCGCCGCCCACCATCGGGGCCAGAAGGCATGAGCCTGTGAATTTCATCGCTGTCACGATCACGAAACAGACCATCAGACGAAAAAAGATAAACGGTGTCAGACTCTTTTGGGGTTTCAAAGGTCTTGCCAAAACGTCTTTTCCAATAGAGCTCGATATTCTTGAGATTCATTTCACAGTGCGGAACCTGCGCACCTTTGTAAAACAAAGCACTTCCGTTCAGCTCACCTTCGGTTATCGCGTGCTGAAAATCCGCATCCAGCGATACCCCTTTGCGGCTGTAGTTGCGCTTTACCTTCCGCAACGCGGCTTTGTAGGTGGCAAAGGAAACCGCCTGCACCGAGGTTGCCCAGTCCAGACGCACATGACGCGCGCCAAGCAGTTGCCGGGGCCCCTTTTCCTGTAACCGCGCGCGCAGTTCAGCCAGCGTAGAAGCCGTGACCGTCCTGACACGGGCGCGGCTATTTCCATCAGTCGCGGAAACAAAGACTACAAAACGCGGATAGGGCGCGGGCAATGAAACGACGCGCACAGCGAGCGCATCCAACAATTGAGGCAGGTCGTTGTTTTTCATAAGAATCCAGCCCCTATCGGGTGTGCCGTGTTGCCGGGCGAGCGCAGCGCCAGCAGAGCCGCCTCGTCGAAAGCATGCAAATCGCCCTCAAGCATCTCCGCAGCAATAGCTACAAAGGTCCAGAGCGCAGCAGCGATGAACAAAATGACTATTAGAGTGACGGTCTCAGCCCGACGGAACAGGACTGCAATCGCGGCTGGAAATGGCATCGGACCTCGTCTTTGATGGGATTTTCGGTGTAAACGTGACGTCTTAACGTAGCCAGCTGGCCTGATCAGGCAAGGGAGGGATTGCCAGAAATCCGCGCCCATTCCGGGATGCGCGACCAGCGGTCAAACTGAACTTCCAGGATTCGTGGGTCCAGGGCCTGACTGCGTTGTGATATCGTCGTTTTGAGTCCGATGCCTTGATGTTATCCGTGGACGTCCGGCACCGTCAGTTGGACGGATAACCCAGTGGGTCCCGAGCGGTAGGCGATGGTGCCGTTGACCCGGGCGGTCAGAGTTTCAACAATCCGCAATCCCAAACCCTGTTGTTTAACCGCATCGGGTTGCGTCTTGAGGCCAGGCCCGTTGTCGCAAACCTCGATCACAATCGAGCCCGAGGCGTCATGTCGGCAGGAGACACGCAGGCTCACTTGGCCGGACGGATCCTTGCCGTGCTTGATCGCGTTGGTCATCATCTCGGTGACGATCTGGGATACAGGCAGAAGATAGCTCGGCGGAATCACGCAGGTTCTGTCGAAACTCTCGATGATATCGACATCTCCATCCACCGCTGAACGCAATGCGGCGCAGATCGTCGCCAGATAGGTGCAAAGCTCCATTTTATCGGATGTATCATCCCGCGCCAGAAACCGGTGCAGATGGGATACGGCATCAATCTGCAGGCCGATGGCCTTGACCACAACAAGAGCCTCTTCGGACGTGATCGTTGGTTTGCGCTGAACCAGTTTAGAGCTTTTCAACCGGACATAGCTGGCCAACATCGCGAGATGGTTCGCAATGCGGTGATCGGCTTCTGCGACGCGAAGACAGGCATGGCACTGCGTATCAGTGATTTTTGTATCCACATCCATCTGTTCGTTTCCTGATTGCATCAGATAAACCTTGCCATGCCCTTTTGATCCCGCGTGCCCTGTTGGGTCAGTTGGACCACCGCAGAGTACGCCTATTCTCTTCGCGAAATATGCGCACAGTCCTGAGCGCGCGTGCTGATACAGATCAGGGTCGAAGAATGGAGCTTTCCCGGATTCCATATTATTTAGACCATGCTGATGTGGATCAGTATGCAAAGCCCCCATTTCGTCGGCAAACTGGCCTTTGTCGCTGACAAACATACGCAGACATTTGATGGGACTGCTGGTTTTCGGATTGGGCGCCAGCGCTTCAATGCGCCATCAAGGCCCATCGCTGTCCGGCCTTCCGGCGAGAACATCTCAAGAAGGCCGCTGCGTGCAGCGCTGCAGCGATCTCGTCTGCCTCGTGCTCGGTCACGATCCGGGTAACCGGCAGACCGTCGCGCAACGGCGTCAGCAAAGCCGCGTCGCGCTCTGGCAGATGCTGGGTTCCGGTGGAGCTATGCAGCCGCTCGAGATACCGCATCGCCCGCCGCCTGATCCTGGCCGTATCGGCGCCGACGATCAGGACATGAGAGCTATGCGGTGTCCCGTCGGACATCCTGTGGGGTTCATGACGGTTCTGCTCAATGCGGATCTGCCAGAGCTTCTGCGTGAGCCGTTCGGTCAGATCCGACAGGCGCGGAACTTTGTCGATGAATCTGATCTTGCTGAACGGGATCGTGGTTGTTGCTCGGGTCATTTTGGAGTCCTTTCAAGGCGCGGCACGAGGGCCGCGGCAATGCTCTCGGGCCGGTCAGGCCTGAAAGACTGGGATGAAAGGCTCCGGAACCTTGAAAACACATAGGGAACAAATAGCCCGCGGTTCAAGCCGGTGCTGGACGTCTGCCTGGTCTCAGCTCCAGTCAGATACGATATCTGCGAAAATCTTATAAGTCATTGATAAAAATAGAAAACCACCGAAAGCAGCGCTTCCGGTGGTCATTTGATCTGTGTCGAGAGGTCAAGAAACCCCGGGAATGGACATTATTTCATGGGGCCTATGAAAAAACGGCCTATTGAAGGACATTCCCGGAAAAACGGGCATTGATTTCATTGAGTTTTTTTCATGCCTGACAGACACAGGCGCCACTCGGGTGGGTATAAAACTGCCAAAAAAATTTCGCAAAAAACCAATAAACAAAGCCGCCCGAAGGCGACCTGGATTGATCTGGACTATGTTTTCAGGATCAGAAGATCGGCAAGTCCTTGCGCCGATACCATACTCGACCAAGTTCATATCTGGGTGCCAGGGGCACTACGCCATGAACATCCAATTTCATTTTCATAACCTTAGAAGAAAATGATTGCTGCTCCGCAATCTCTTTCAATGAGACATGATCCAAGCGGAAGCTTTCAAGGCTTTCCAAATCAAACAACCGGATCGTCGTGCCCTTGGAGTTCTCCACGAAGTGCTCAACCACAAAGGGAGACCCATCCACATTGCGCATCTTGGCCAAAGCCGAGAGGCCATGATTTGGCATACCGATGATCCGCGCACCTTCATCAAGACCGCCCCGGCCCTCCGACTTTTCACGCGACAAGGCTTCGCGAACCTCCATGGGGTCAACAAGGATCCCTTTGAATTTCAAACTTGGATCAACGAGCTCAACTGTGCCGAACAACCCTGCCAAGATGCCATTGACGATATCAATGACTGGCCAGCGCGCAATCTCGGATGCCGACACGATATCCATTACCCCCTCGGATGCCAGCTCAGTCTCTGTCGCTGCTCCCATCAAGTCCGCGAGAAATGCGTCTGCATCCTCTAAGGCGACCTGTTTCAGCACGCCGTTAGCGTTTTCGGTGTCGGGAACAAGGCGCGGAATGACCCCCGTACGCACCAGTTGCTCGGCTTGAACCCGATTGCAATTGAAGTATTCTGGCAAGTGTTTGACGGGGATTGACGTCCGAATACGCTCCATCAGGCATTCGCCCGCTTTGGCGTCGAAGACATTGTTTGCTGATGGTCTTTCGGGATCACCGTCCAAGAGCCCGGCCAAGATCATCGCGCGGTTGATGGTCTTATGATGACCTCCGGTCAGTTTTGCGAGGGAGTGAACGGAATGTACACGTTGGCGTACTACAGTTTCCCCAAAAAGATCACTGCCAACTTCGAGTGGAAAGTTGTCCGAGATGAATTCGCGCACAATACCACGGATAGGACCAACCGCCTTGTTGGTCTTACTGAACTGCAGCCACTGATAAAGACGTCCGAACACCTTCTGCGGCCCACCACGAAGACCCGCTTGGTTGAAACGATCCATAGCCAGTTGGAGGGCTTCCATAATCCCTGCCTCCCCGCGCGCAGCATAGCCAAAACCGACATGCCCTGCGTCGTTCCATTCAGGATCGCTCAGCAGTTTCAGGTTCACATGAGTTCCGGCCGAGAAAATAACACCCAACATTTCACAGGCACGCGCGGCCAGATCAATCGGCTGTCCGTCGAGCCACGTCGGCCCTGGCTTCCCTGCCAAACGTTCGGTGATGTAGGTCTGGAGGGCTGACACATTTTGTTTGGGGGCGTTTTTAACCATCGACGACAATGCCTTGTCATCGGGTGCAACGGCGGACATAAGTTGAAACTTCTCTGTGTGATTTGTGTTTTTACGACGCACCAATCCGATCCCGTGCGCTTCGCAAGTGCGGATATGTTCAATCCGCCAATGGATCCGTCCCACCCGAAAACCGCCAGAAGGGCTGTTGGATTTGCCATCTTCGAGCAAGCAGGCAGGGCAATAGCTCGTCTTGTCCAGGTTGGCGAATTCGGAATGAACCTCTTCACCGCAAAAATTGCGCATTCGACCACCCAACGGCACGAAAGTCATTTTCTCAATCTCGCGAGATGGCAACCCGAGCAGAAACGACAAACGTCCCCTTACCTCCGCTTTGGGGGCCATGACCGCTCCCTGAGATAGCTCAATGAAAGCGAGGAACTTGAAAACATCCATATCGGCATGGAAACTTGCGACACGGTTCACATAGGACGTCAGACTTTCACCGGTGATCGTAGGAAGCGCAGGGAGCATCGTCATAATCAGGCAGCCTTCTTCCGATTGATTTTCTTTTTGACGACTGGCATCTCGGTAATCTCTTCACCCTGATCTTCAAGATCGATCGCCATCCAATTGGTTGAAGTGAATACGTTCTGGTCGATGGAACAGCCCTCACGCGTGCCCCATGCATCCTCGAAATGCTTTGCCTCCAGTGTAGGGGCTCCATCGTACAGCGCACACTCAATGGCCTCGATAATGCAAACGACACACCGACCAAACCGATAGCGGCTGCCATGGATCAGCCGGTTGATAGTATCGTCGTCGATGGCGACCTGCAGCCCGGCCTTCTTGGAATAACCCTGAATCAAGCCTTTGATGCGCGCATTATCCACACCGAAAGCCATTGGCGCAGGCCGGATCTTAGAAAACCGGCGGTTTACTTGCGGATCAATGCTCGTAATTGCTGACAGACGTTCCGTCCCACTCAAAACAAGGACTACGGGATGATCACCCTGCATCAGCCCCTTCAGCATTTTGAACATGTTTTCTGTCTCGGCTCCCGATCCGGATTTGAACAAATCATGTGCCTCATCGATCCAGAGCAGGGTTACGCCCGCCACTTTCAAGCGATGACGTACCATGTCCCAAACATCATAGACGCGAGCGCGGTCAGATACCGTGTCCACACCTAACTTCTTGAGCAAATCGACGCCAAGGCTGCGAAGGGTCGCTGGAGACTCCACTTTCACATGAAGATAGCGCGGCGCATCCGTCTCGGGATTGAGGGCCAAAGGCGCAAAATTGCGCAAAACCTCCAGAATCGCCGTGGTCTTGCCACCGCCCGATCCTTCGATGAAGGCGATGCCGCCGGTTTCAGTGCCCCCGGTGACGCGCACAGGTTCGTGGGTGATTTCGCCTTCCTCATCAAGCTCGAACTTGAGACGCAGGTGTTTCTCAAAGGCCTGGTCGCGGTCGGTGACGATGTGGGTGCTGCGCAACGATTTCATTGCCGCGGCGATTTCTTTGCTCGAAAGAGACATAGTCTTACTCCTATTGTGATGGGGTTCAGTCGCGCATGATCCAGCTATCGGCAGGCGCCTCAGTCTGCGCTGTCCCAGCGTCCGTATCCTTCAAAACCGAAGGCTTGGGCTGCGAAACGGGTACCACAGAGCGGCCGAAGCCATCGGAAGCAGGTGTTTTGGTCTCGCGAGGAACAACAATACTGAAGCTGGCCATGGCTTCGTTATCGACAGCCTTGAAGCGATCAGGAGTCCAGCCGTGGTCAATAATCTTGCACGCAGCTTTGCGCTCGGCGTTCAAAGCCTCGATGTCAGCGATCGTCTGAGCGATGACATCCTCTTCCCACTCCATGCGCTTCTCATCTCTCTGACGCAGAGCCCGGCGGGTTGCGACCCAGGTCGTTGCGTCGACCCCCTGAAACTTGTCACAGACCGCTGGAACGGAAATCCATTCGTCACCCAATTCCACCTCGATGGTACCGATGTCCTCTTCGAACCACCGCACATTCACCGGATGCTTGTCATGCTTAAGATACTCGGCCGCCAAGTCGCCGGTCTGGTAACGGACGTTCAGGACGCGGATGCCGTCTTTTTGCAACTCGCGTTGCAGTGGCAGCCCAAAAGCGATACGTTTGCGACGGACCGTAGGGGCAGACATCAGAGGGTAGTTGCCATCCTCAAGATCTTTCTGCCATTGCTCCAACGGTGTGCGCAGACCAAGGGACTCCTGCGGGGTGTTGTGGTAAACATCTACAACCCAGCGGACCAATGCGTAGATC
Organism: Pseudosulfitobacter sp. DSM 107133; assembly: GCF_022788695.1. Taxonomy (NCBI): domain Bacteria; kingdom Pseudomonadati; phylum Pseudomonadota; class Alphaproteobacteria; order Rhodobacterales; family Roseobacteraceae; genus Pseudosulfitobacter; species Pseudosulfitobacter sp. DSM 107133. The sequence continues at coordinate 743,955 of NZ_CP085154.1, read as the reverse complement.
AGATCCTCGATGGCATGGCAGGCGAGCTTTTCCGATGGATGCGTTCCCCGCTCGACGACACTCCCGAAGGTACGACCGGACAAGCGCGGCAGCAGGGTGGTGCTCAGTGTGCCGAAAGTCCGTTCGATCTTGCCCCGCATGGACGGCTGACCAGCAATCGTCTGGATCTTGGTAATTCCGAGGTCAGCACAGACGTTTGTGAAACGAGCTGACCTGAAAGCGCTGCCGTTATCGACATAGAGCGTTTCAGGTGTGCCGAACATCGACCAAGGTTCCAAAGTCCCCATTTCGTCGGCAAACTTACCCTTGTCGCTGACGATCATACGCAGACATTTGATGGCACTGCTGGTTTTCGGATTGGGTGCCAAGGCCAGGCCAACGATGCAGTTGGTCCGGCAGTCAATGGCGCCTACCATCCACCAGCGCTTCAATGCGCCATCAAGGCCCATCGCTGCCAGGTCTTCCGGCGAGAACATTAAGTGAAGCTTGCTTTCTACCAAAATCGTGAGAAGGTCGATTCTCCACTCGTCCATTTCCACACGTTCGAACGGACGAAGGGTTTCCAGTCCCTTGTTTGTCGGGCGCATCTTCTTCATGGCTTCTTCGCGCCCGTGACGTGCAACCAGCATGTGAAATTTGTTCAGTCGCTTGATAAAGTTTCTAAGCGCATCCCGACCTGGAGCGCGAAGTTTGACCTCCCCTTCCTTTTCCCGACGGTCATTTTCCGTTTTGAACGCCGCTTTAACATCAGCCAAAACCACTGGAATGCTTTTCCGCTGGCGAGTCATGTACTCTTTGTTCACCACCTTCGCGAGCAATGCCATTTCGTCCATTGAGAAATAGCTGTTGTGGTTTCCGCGCTTGTTCCAATTATCGATAAGTGCCTTTCTTCCGCCGCGCTTGTACGCAGCCGCCCATTTGCGGAGTGTGCTGGCCGAAACTTTATCCGGGAGTTCGACGCTGCCTTTCGACTTGGGCTTGGGCCCTTCACCGCGCTCATACACAGCCCATTTCTTACTAACTTCCGGATCGGGAAGCGTTTCCGCCAGGTAGACCTCGGCCCTATCACGGATTGTCGGCATCGCTTTATTGATTGCGTCGTCATTCACTTTGAATGCCTTACGCGCTTTCATTTCTTCGTAGGAAAGCACCATTGCCACGCAGTGATTAAGGCGCTTCCGTTTGGCAGGGCTGAGTGCAGAAATAAACACATCATCGAGTGTATTCGCCTGAACCGGGCGAAGGCTTTCCGGCAATAGGGCATAGGGCCGGACTTCGATTTGGCCGCTGGCGTTCATCCGATTTAGCGTGCCATAATCGTAGGTGACCTTTTTGTGGGGATCATCGATGGCATAGAAGGTGACAGTACCATTGGTCTGGTAGGCGTAGCCCCAGTTCGCAGCGCGCATGAGGTACTCATGGTCTTTGTCGAGGCTGAAGACGAGGGAGGTTTGTTCGATTTTAGCCATGGGAATTCTCCTATTCTGGCGAAGGTTGGTGCCCGTCATTGGGCAAGGGGATGCCGGTCCCGCGCACGGAGGTGTGCGCAGGTGGCGAAATCAATCGTTTAGGTTTCGGTTTTAAGCCGCTGTCTGGTACGGCTGCGGTTGCGCGAAAAGCATTGGGCGATCTGGCATGTGGTCGATCATCTTGCTGCCAGCAACGTTCACAATCACTGCTTGGGGACCAATACGCCCCAGTGCTTGAAGACGCGCTTCCCCACTACGAAGAAGTCGGATCAGGGCACGGTAACCGCGTGCGCCCATGCCAATGGCGAGGGTAAGTTCACGCAAGCTCAAGCCGCCTCCCGAGGGCAGTTTTCGCACCTCGTTAATGGCAGCGAGATCCGCATCTGAATCACGCTCCCGAACAGCAGCCAATACTTTCGCATTGTGCAATGCCACTGGGTCGAGATCCGCTTCGGTCAGAATGCGGACATCATCCGCGAAGTCCTTCTCAAAGACCCACCAAGCCACAGCCTGCATGTGCTCTTCGAAATCCTGCTTTTCCTTGTTCGTCGAATTCAGGCGGATTTCCGGCTTGATCGCAAAGGCGATACGTTCCTTGTTTTCGAGAACCGTAAACACATCAAAAATATGCTGCTTTTGCTTCTTGGGATCCCAGCCGAAGTAAAACCGCACCTGCTCTTGCATCTTTACGATGTTCTTCACCGTGTTCAGGACGTAGAAATGATTGATCTCCAAGCCGCTTTCACCTTGCATGCGAAATCCATCATTGTCGCCCAAAACCGTGTGCCCAATGCAATGCGCAGATGAAGCGCGCTGCACATTTCGGCCAGCCTGAGATGCACCTGGCAGAACAATGCCCGAAGGCGTGTCAGGCAGGGCAGCAATCCCATGCTCTTCAGCGGTCTTCCAGTTGAACTCGACACCAAGTGGCTTGTGCTCGAATACAGAAGAGGGTTGAGCCAAATCACCCATGAGATTTTCGTTCAGATCAGTGTTCTTCGACATGGCTCAAAGCCCCTCTTTACGTGCAGTATGGTGTTCACCGGGCGGAACCGAAGCAGCCAATTCCGCCAACAGAAATTCGTCGAACTGAGAGAAGAAACGCTCTACCGTCGCCATATTTTTAAACAGTCTCTTCCCGTCGAAGACGCCATGTTGATCCGAGGCATGAAAAGCCTCGACTAGAGGAGCTTCCGAAGTAGGGTGCGGGCCAATAGCCTGTTGCGGCCGGACGTTGCGAAAATGAATACACATCGTGTTTTTCTTCCGTGATCAGATTGCACTCCCCGGTCGGTCGGAAAGTGTATGACCCTCAAAATCTGCCGTTCGGACCCAAGGTGGGGCGGGACTCCGCATCACCAATTCAAGGACCATTTGGCAAACCTGTCCCATTGGCCATGGAGGATGGCCGGGCAGAAGGTCTGCATGTCTCGGGAAGATCCTTGTCCTTGAAACTGTCGCACACAGGTGCTAAGGTTTCTTTGAGTAAGGGGGGACTGTGGTCTTCCCGTGAGGGGGCGATCTGTTGACGCAGATCGCTCTCTTCGTTTCAGGGCTACATGATCGTGTTCTCCTTCGTTCCGTGGTTGCCGTTTCAGCGATGACCAATACCTAGGCAGGTGTTTCGGTGGTCACCAGATCTTACATAAATTTAGCTACGGGTTATTGTGGTGGGTGGGAAATAGCGCGAAAAGGAAAACCAATGTCCTTTTTCGCAATTCGAATACCGCACTCCCTTGTAGTCGACTGCAGCTTTCACTTCCGGAATACACAAAATACGGTTTAGTCCCTTCTTGTTTTCGCAATGCCATTCGCATCTTGAACCGCCCAAATCTGATTCTGAACACAGCCATTGGCAAACGAACTTCAAAGCCGAAAGGCTTCTAAGATAAAGAATCACCATCCATTTTTGGCAGACTGATTCCGCAGGATGCCAGGCCAGGATTCGTTTCAATCCAAGACACAGCAAGATCACTTCAGGGCAAAATCGGAAAAACGCTTTGGTCGGGTGTTCGACAGTCATAATTACGCTCATCATTCTCGGAATTCGGAGACCAACCGCGTTGCACACAGCTGGACGGGCTCAAGTTATATGAGCGGTATGACCCGAAGCGAGATATGTGAGTGTTTTTGCGTCATTGGACAAAACATAGAGAAGCCCTTAGCCACCCGACAAGGTTAGGTGAGCTGGGAAATCACGCCCGATCCACAGCCGTGGCCCGTGTGCAACAATCTTGAACAGACTGAATTCCGAGGATTGCGCCCTCTTGCAGCGATGGGGCAGAAGTTTCCCTGTCAGGTCGGTCGCTCCCAACCAGTCCCTGGCAGGGAAGTTCGCCAGTTTCTTTTCTTAGGTTTTTGGTTTTGCGAAAAACGGTCGAAAGCTCCGGAAAATTATTTTCCTGAAATTCTTGAAAAGGTTGGGATCTCACCATTTGGGCCGCGAAGTTCTTGTCTGGAAGGACAAGGTCATTGCACGCCCACTTGAGACAAGGATCGTGTCCGTCGAGCTTACAAATTCGCAAGCGCAGCCAAAGCCCTGTCTTCCAGACCGTACCGCGACGGGCGGGATCCATAATTTAAGGCGGCATAGGGTCTGTTGACGGGAGATGGAATCTCAGGCAACCTATCCGTGGCATTCAGTGCATGCCGGTGTGCCCGCCACGCAAAGCTATGCAGCACTTCAACATTGAATGAGCACCCAGACCAATAGCCGGATCTGGTTAGTAGCGGGCACCTAATCGGATCCCTGTTTGGGAACTGAACCATGATCAACAAGAATGAAATCGACAGATTAAAATTGCTGGCAAAGCGATTTGCACATGCCTCGCGTTCAAATCACATCGACGCTCTCAATGTGATTGCGACGAAGCTGAGCTTTCCGCATTGGAAGGCACTTGCCGTCAAGGCCGACCAAGGCTGGAGGCCCGATGAGGACGAGCTCGGAAAGGTTGATGCTTTTGTTCGCGAGCATTTCCCTTCTCTTGAGGGCAGGCCACATTTCATTGAGCAGAGTATGTCGCGGCCAGTTGGAGAGCCGATCCAGGTCGGTGAGATCGACGGTCACCCTTATCAGGTTTTCGAATTCCTCGGTGATATTCGCATGGAAGGCGAAGGGTGGCGCATTCTCATAGGCGAAGCTGATTTATCGCAGCCAGTGGTCGAGATCGAGACAACGCACAAAAAGATCAGTCCAGCCAATGATCCCGGGTTTGTCGGCAAAGCGGTTGAAGTTGCCGGCACACAGGCCGCGAAGGCCCGCGCTGGAATCGCCTCGGATTGGCCGCGGCGCTCTACCAAGCCAAACGCCAAAGGCGAAGTTATTCATCCCCTTTATGGCGATGGCGCAGCAGAGTGGTTTTGCCTTCACTGCGACAGCAAGATCACGGGGGCGCAAATCGCTAAGAATTTGTGGCATTGTCCAAGATGCAATGCGTCACCTATGGATATTTTCTCGTCTCCATGGTGGCTGGACGGCAACGATCAGAAACCGACCGCATTTGAACATGCCAAGGACAGCAAGCTGCCAGAGCCAAAAGTCGAAGTGGTGGACTCTCGGCCAAACCTACGGCTGGATGAGCAGAGCATTTCCTTGCTACTTCGCATCGCCCTGCTTGAAGATGCGAACACGCCAGGGGAGCGTCTCGGTGCCATGCTGGCGGAGATCAATGTCGACGATGATAATGATGCCTGGATCACCTTCGACGAAGACCTTTGGTCTGAAGACAAAGACCCTGAAGCCGCGATTGCAGTTGCAGACAAGCTCGGTGTGAGCTTGGAGTTCGCGGTGACCAGTATGACGTTTCCCTTCGCCTGGCCTGACTTGGGACACATCACGACGAGCACAAGCGAGTATGTGCAGATGATGCTCGATGCCTACGAAGAGCACGGAGTCGTTCTTCGTGCAACCGGGCGCGATCAAAGTAAGTGAGCATTGGGCTTCGCAGCAAACTAGAAGCAGCGAGGCCCATTTGCGGCCCCAATGCCAATGGTGCATTTCGCCTACCTTCACAACATGGCGGAACTTAACTCGAAAGACGGTATCCACAGGCTTGAGAACTTCCTCGCAACAATGCTTTGCAGAATGGAAGTATGAGCCGCAGCTCTCACGGGGCTGCGGCCGATGCCAACTGAGGAGCGGCGGGGTAAGAGGTTGTATTGAGGCTGAAATAGGAGACCCCGTTCCGGGTCTGTTGCGTGATATCGAACCGCAGTTACAGACCCAGCGCGCCGTATCAGCGGGACAGCTTACGCTGCTCAAGTGTCTCGTCGTCGCCATCCGACTTCATGACATCAGCAATTAGGTGATCGACCATATCGCCGAAATATGTGGTAAGTTCCCTGTGCAGTATGCGGAACTCCTCTCCAACGGTGCTCTCGAAGGTTGATTGATTTACTCGGACCATCACTGTTGTGCGTCGTTGCCGAGGATAGCGATAAGGCTTGATGTCATGCTTGCGGCAGAGCGCCACAAATATCCGGACCGACCAGACATCCGGAAGCGAATACTGCAGTTCGGTCTCGGCTTCACCCTCTCCGCCTCGCTCAATGTCGATCCAGGCCTGTAGGCGATCGCGCGCCGCACCCGCCGCCGCGCGTTCGCCTGCTGTAGCACCCCGTGCAAACAGCGTCTCAAGCTTTGCCAGTTTGTCCTGGATGTCTTTTTCTCCGACCATCAATACGTTCTCCTTCTGCTCGCACCTTGAAATCCACGACAGACGGCACGTCAATAGATCCCTTGTGTCAGAGCCGCCTACTGCGACCGGGCAAAGCGGATTCAGTTAACCCGCCGGATCGCGTCAAAGCTGCCCACTCTCGCAGCAAGAACTGCCAGTTTCGGCGCCTACATAATTGCCCTCACAAAATTTAGTTAAATCCTGACTATTGATTTTTGCCTTGACAACAAAGAGAGGTTCGCTTTATACATGCCTCATGAGCCTTGGAGGCACCACATGCACCTGACCCACCACATCACCACCAGGATGAACCAGCGCGGCATCCGCAAGGACCTGATCGACCTAACACTCGACCTCGGCGACATAGATGGCGACAGGTTCGTCCTCTCTTCGAAAATCATCGACAAAGAAATGAGTGACCTTCAGCGCAGGCTGAAGATGCTCTCGGACGCCCGTAAGAAGGGCGGCATCGTTGTGGTGGCAGATGGCGACCACCTGATTACGGCCTACCACAAGAACAGCTTTAACGCTAAGCTCGCCAAAAATAGTTAAGCCCTACCTCTGAGGTAAGCATGAAAATCCAAGACCTACTCCACCAAACGCGTGACGCCATGCGACCCGAAGAGGCCTACGCGCTTCTCGTCGCCATAACCGCTAAACTGAAGTCCGGCGGATCGTTGGACGAAATCACAGTCAGCCAGCCCCGCCACAGGGAGGTTCTGCCGCTCCTCGAAGGGTCCGCGAAGGCCCTCCTGGCCCTGGAGCCGGTGGAACGCTTTCGCACCCTGACCAGCTTCTTCGCGTCTCCCGCGGCGGAGCGAACTGATCTTGGCTGGCTCCGCGAGGAAGCGGTAGAGCAGATCATCGACATGATCGATGGCGCGATGAGCGTGCGTTTCTCCCATGTGGCAAGTTTCGTACCCTGCCTCACCTATGCACACCGCATGTCACTTGCAGGGAAAACCCCGAGCGTCCGGTTCACCTGGATCAATGAGAGAGAATGCCAGTTGATGCGGGACATGGCTACGGCGCTTGACCTGGAGGACATCATCACGGTCGAGCTCGCATGGCCTTGGGAACGCAAGGTATCTGGCGACGCAGATGTTGAGGTCGTGCTTCCCCCATTCATGATGCCGATCAAGCACCTGGCAACCGTTCCCAATCGTACACTCGGGCTTCTGGGGCTCGAAGAAGGGCGGAAAGCTCGTCTCAATGTTGAAACCGTCTCAATTGCAGATGCCATCGAGAACACCCGCGGTCGCGTGATCCTGTGCGTTCCAGAGGGCGAATTGTTCCGCATGGTTGGGACTGAGCCAGTTGCCAGACGCGCCCTTCTCGACAGCGGCCGGTTGCAGGCCGTCATGGGTGTACCGTCGGGCATGATATTTGCCAATACCTGGGTCAAAACCAGCCTTCTTGTCATCTCTGCCGCAGATGCGACTTCCAATGCCGTGCGCTTCATTGATCTGGGGCACGGAACACTGTCTCAGAAAGGCCGGCGCGGTCGCGCAGAAATTCTGGATGACGTCTCGTGGAGCGACATCCTGAAGGGCGAGGCACCGGATGACAGGACACTCGCACGGGATGTGACACGCGACGAGATCATCGAAAACAACACCGTTCTCGTGCCGGAGCGATATCTGAACGTCGGCACGCGTGAACAAATCGATGCGCTGCTCGCCCAATGCGATGTAGCCGAGCTCTCGGAGGCGGTTGACCTGGTCCGCCCAGTCACGATCTCTGCCGACGAGGAGGGAGAATACAAGTTATTCGAGGCCGCACCCGGCGACGTGAATGAACGAGGCTTCATCTCAACTCCCAAGCGAGAAATCACCGTAGATCGGGCGAAGTACAACAAGGCCTTCAATCAACAACTCCGCCCTGGTGATGTGCTCCTGTCGATCAAAGGCACCGTCGGTGTCGTGGGCCTGGTGCCCAATGATGTCCCGCGTGAAGGGGAAAAGACGATCTGGACGGCTGGTCAGTCTCTGATGATCCTCCGCCCGAAGAAGCGCGTGAACATGAGCAGCTTGGCGCTTTACGAGTATCTCTCGAACGACACCGTCCAGGATTACATCAAGTCGATCGCCGGCGGCGCTGCCATCCAGACGATCGCGATGAAGGACCTCAAAAGCTTCGCCATTCCAGTGCCTGATGAGAAAACCGTTCGGGCAATTGAGGAAAGCTTTGCCGAGAGGCAAGCCATCTTCAATCGGATTGATACGCTGAAAATGAAACTGGTGGATGTGCGGGGCCGAGGTTGGCCGCATCGTCTACTGAACCGCTCAAACCCAATAAAGGATTCATAATCCACAGTTTCTTGCAGATGGGGCATTTCAATCTATCAGCGAGTACCCCTACATTGAACATGGAAACGCCGGACTGTGGATTTGGGCCAGCAATAAATTGCAGAAATAAGAAAGACATATAGGTAAAATGGCTGACAAGATCGAAAAGACCCTCTTTGCTGCAGCGGACAAGATGCGCGGTGCCATGGATCCCGGTGAGTATAAGCACGTGGCCCTGGGCCTGATCTTCCTGCGCTACGTCTCGGCGGCCTTCGAAGCGAAACGCGAAGAGTTCTCCAAAGACGAGTATATCGATCTGGAAGACCCCGAGGAATACGCCGCTGAAAACATCTTCTGGGTTCCAGAAAAGGCCCGTTGGTCACGTCTGGCGGCCAATGCCAAGGCAAACGACATCGGCGTGCAGGTCGATGACGCCATGCGCGAGATCGAGAAGTCGAACCCTACGCTGAAGGATGCCCTTCCGAAAGTCTATGGCAAGGCTGATCTCGACCGGTCTATCGTCACTGGCCTGATCGAGATGTTTACCAACCTGCAACTGCATGGCACCCGGTCGGACTTCGACCTGATCGGTCGCATCTACGAATACTTCATCGGCGAGTTCGCGACATCCGAGGGCAAGCGCGGCGGCGAGTTCTACACCCCGCGCTCCATCGTCTCCATCATGGTCGAGATGATGGAACCCACCTATGGCCGCGTCTATGACCCCTGCTGTGGCTCCGGTGGTTTCTTCGTCCAGTCGGAAAAGTTCATCTCTGCCCATCAGGGACGGGTGGATGACATCGCAGTCTACGGGCAGGAACGCAACCCTGCCACCTTCCGCCTGGCACGGATGAACCTCGCCATTCGCGGGATCTTTGGTGATATCCGTTGGAACTCCGAAGGCACGCTGTTGAAAAACGCCTTCCCGGATGATCGTTTCGACTTCATCCTTGCCAATCCGCCGTTCAATATCTCGGATTGGAACGGTGATATGCTGCGCGAGGATCAGCGGTGGGCCTTCGGCTCCCCGCCGGTGGGCAACGCGAACTTCGCATGGATGCAGCATATCCATCATCACCTGTCGGCCAACGGCATTGGCGGTGTGGTCATGGCTAATGGGTCGATGTCGTCCATGCAGTCAGGTGAGGGCGACATCCGTCAGGCCATGGTGCAGGGCGATGCGGTGGATGCCGTGGTGGCTCTGCCAGGGCAACTCTTCTTCGGAACGCAGATCCCCGCCTGTATCTGGATCCTCGCCAAGGACAAATCCAACGGCACCGCCAATGGGGAGAAGCTGCGTGATCGTCGCGGCGAGGTGCTCTTTATCGACGCCCGCAGGATGGGCGCCCTGGTGCCCGGATCGCGCAAGCAAAAAGAGCTTTCCGACGACGAGATCAAGAAGATCGCCGATACCTACCATGCGTGGCGCGGTGAAAAATCGGCCGGAATGTATGTCGATGAGCCGGGGTTCTGTGCCTCGGCTGACATGGAGGAGATCCGCAAACACAACTTCGTCATGACGCCGGGCCGCTATGTTGGCGCGGGGGCGGTCGAGGATGACGGTGAGCCATTTGAGGAAAAGTTCGAGCGTCTGATGGGCGATCTGCGGGAGCAGTTCGCAGAAGGGCGGCGGCTGGAGGCCGAGATCGAGGCGAAGCTGGGGGAAATGGTATGACATACCCCCGCAGCATTCTTGGTGAGCATGTAAATTTCAGCAATGGAAAAACATCTCCAGAACGTGACTTAGAAGGAGGATTTCCGGTCTACGGCTCAAACGGCCTGATTGGATTTTCAGACATCACAAACTCACCCGCACATACTTCAGTCATTGGTCGTGTCGGATCGTATTGCGGGAGCATTCATTTTTCGAAAGAGCCGTGTTGGGTTACTGATAACGCAATCAAAGCGACGGCAAAAACTGAGAACGAGTCCCGTTTCTGGTACTATGCAATGTCATGCCAAGATCTGCATGATCTGCGTTCCGGGTCAGGGCAACCACTGATCAACCAAACCGCACTCAAAGCTGTTGAGTTGCCCGTGCCCAGTCCCAGTGAACGGCTGGTAATCGCCTCCATCCTCGGCGCCCTCGACGACAAGATCGAGCTGAACCGCCGCATGTCGGCCACTCTCGAAGAGATGGCGCGCAGCCTTTATCGGTCTTGGTTTGTCGATTTCGATCCCGTGCATGCCAAAATGGAAGGCCTCCAACCCGCCTTCATGGACGAGGCCACCGCCGCGCTCTTCCCTGATCGGTTTGGGGAGGACGGGCTGCCGGAGGGCTGGGAACGGGGCTGCATAGGCGACATTGCCCAACTTAATCCTGAAAAACACACGAAAAAGAGCCACCCGGATGCTGTCGAATATGTCGACCTCTCAAACACGAAATGGGGCATTATCGAAACGACAACGCAGTATTCTTGGGAGGAAGCACCATCTCGGGCGCGAATGCTACTTCGGGAACAAGATACAATTGTGGGAACGGTAAGACCCGGGAACGGATCGTATTCATATATTGGAAAAGTTGGATTGACGGGTAGTACTGGTTTCGCAGTTCTCCGACCTACGGACACTGCCGATGTTGCATTGGTCTATCTATCTGCAACGGACACTGACACCATCGACGCCTTAGCCAATCTCGCGGATGGAGGGGCGTACCCTGCAGTTAGACCAGATGTTGTTGCGTCCCAGCCGGTGGTATTGTCCAGTCATGATGTGCGCACTGCTTTCCAGGAATTGGTAGCGCCGTTGATAGGGATGATTGAAGCATCAAAGGCACAAAGCCAAACCCTCGCCTACCTCCGTGACACCCTCCTTCCCAAACTCATGTCCGGCGAAATCCGTGTAGGCGAAGCCCGTGAACATATCGAGGAGGTTGCCTGATGGCCTTTGCATCCGAAGACGACCTTGAACAATGGGCCTTGGGCGAACTCCAAGGCCTCGGCTTCACCTATCTTCATGGCTCGGCCCTTTCACCCGAAGCCGACGATCCCGTTCGTGACAGCTTCCATGACGTGCTGATCCTCGGCCGGCTGGAGGCCGCGATCCGCAGCTTGAACCCGCATTTGCCCGATGACGCGGTCCGTACGGCGATCAACGAAATCCGCGACACCAAGTTCGCGGGCGATCTTCTGTCAGAGAACCGCCGTATCCATGATGTGATCGTCGGAGGCGTGCCCGTATCCTGGTTCGAATGGGGAGAGCAGAAGAACGACGTCGCGCGTATCGTGGATTGGGAAAACACCGACAACGACTGGCTTGTGGTCAATCAGTTCGAGGTGGTGGGCAAATCTGCCCGTCGGCCCGACGTGATCATCTTCCTCAACGGCCTGCCGATCATCGTGATCGAGCTGAAAGGGACTGAAACCGGCAGCCTGAAAGGCGCCTTCAACCAGATCGAGACCTACAAGTCCCAGGTGCCGGATCTGTTCCGCACCAACGCGATAAACGTCATCTCCGAGGGGGTGACCGCTCGCTACGCCTCTCTTTCGGCCAACTTCGATCGCTTCATGCGTTGGCGCACCGTCGATGGCGAAACGCTGGTCGAGGATGGAACTGCTCTTGCTCTTCAGACTTTGATGGAGGGCCTGCTCAACCAGGATGTCATCCTCGAGATGATGAGGTTCTGCACTGTATTCGAGGACGAGGGCAAAGGCCCGATCAAGAAGATTGCCGGCTACCATCAGTTCCATGCCGTCAGGAAGGGTATGAAGGCCGTTCTGGGCGCGCGAGGCGAGGATGGGCGCGGTGGTGTCATGTGGCACACCCAGGGCTCTGGAAAGTCGCTTCTGATGTCTTTCCTTGCCGGCCGCCTGATGCGCGATCCCCGGCTCGAGAACCCGACCCTTGTGGTGATCACGGACCGGAACGATCTCGACAACCAGCTCTTCGCGACCTTCTCGCGCTGTGCAGCCCTCTTCGGGGAAGTGCCGGTTCAAGCCGAAGATGTGCCTGACCTTCGCAAGAAGCTTGCCGACCGCCAGGTGGGAGGGGTGATCTTTGCCACCATTCAGAAATTCCGCCCGCCGAAAGGGGAGATTGACTTCGGCGAGCTGACCGATCGCTCCAATGTCATCGTCTTTGCCGACGAGGCCCACCGGTCTCAGTACGGGTTCGACGCCAAGGTGAACAGGGAGACCGGTGAAACCAAATACGGCTTTGCCCACCATCTGAGAACGGCGCTGCCAAATGCGGTCTACGTTGGCTTCACCGGAACGCCCATCGACCTTGTGGGAGCAGACACCCAAGCCGTCTTCGGGGATTACATCGATGTCTATGACATCGCCCAGGCGGTATCGGACGGTGCAACCGTGCCGATTTACTATGAAGGCCGCGTCGCCAAAATCGAATTGGCGGAGGACATCGGCGAGATTGTCGATGCCGAATTCGAAGAGATCATCGAGGAGGCCGAGGCGGACGGTGTCGAGTTCGACGAGGCGAGCCGCGGTGCAATGTCTTCGAAGTGGACACAGCTTGAAAAGCTCGTCGGCGCCGAGCCCCGTCTGGATGCGGTCGTCCAGGACATCCTGACGCATTTCGATGCACGCCTGGAGGCCATGGATGGTGGCAAGGCGATGATCGTCTGCATGTCCCGTCGGATTTGTGTCGAGGTCTATGAACGCATCGTGGCTGCACGCCCTGACTGGCATTCGGATGAAGATGCCAAGGGCGCTGTCAAAGTCGTCATGACTGGTGCTGCCCAGGACCCGGCGGAATTCCAACCTCACATCCGGTCCAAAGCACGTCTTGAAACTCTGCGCACCCGCTATCGCGACCCTTCGGATGAGTTGAAGCTCGTGATCGTGCGCGACATGTGGCTGACCGGCTTTGATGCCCCCTGCATGCACACGCTTTACGTGGACAAGCCGATGAAGGGCCATGGTCTCATGCAGGCCATCACCCGGATCAACAGGGTCTTTGGCTCTAAACCCGCCGGCCTTGTCGTGGATTACATCGGCTTGGCGGCGGATCTGAAGAAGGCATTGAAACACTATTCGAATGCCGATCAGAAGCAAACGGGCGTCAGCCAGGATGAGGCAGTCCATGCCCTGCATACGCAGATCGACATCATGCGCGGAATGTTCTTCGCCGTTCCCTACATGGATGCGGTGAACGGGACGGCGGCCGACCGGATCAAGATCTTGCCCATTGCGATCGAGCATGCCCTCACCTTGAAGGTTGACGGCAAGGAGGCGGTGAACCGCGAGGACTCCAAGAAGCGCTTCATGAAAGCCGTCGCAGGATTGGTTAAAGCCTTCCGTATTGCCGCCGGGACGCACGAAGCCGCGGCTGCCAAGGATGAGGTCGGCTTTTTCGTCGCCATCCAGTCCGCCATTCGCAAAATGGATGCTTCGACCAGGACGGCGCGCACAGCCGAAGACGCAGAATTGGCAATCTCCCAACTGCTGAATCGCGCCGTGGCCTCAACGGAAGTGATCGACATCCTGGAGGCTGCCGGCATCGACAAACCGGATATCAGCGTCCTGTCAGAAGACTTCCTTCTGGGTTTGCAGAATACGCCGCACAAGAACCTGGCTGTAGAAGCCCTGAGAAAGCTTCTGAATGGCGAGATCCGCTCCCGCACCCGGACCAACAGGACGCAGAACGAGGCGTTCTCCAAGCGCCTGCAGGACGCCATGGCGCGGTATCACAACCGCAGCATCGACGCGGTGCAGGTCATCAAGGAAATGATCGATATGGCGCGACAACTCCAGGAGCAGCCAGAGGACGGTCTGACCGCCGAGGAAGTCGCCTTTTACGATGCTCTGGCGCAAAACGAGAGTGCGCGTGATCTTATGGGCAATGAGGAATTGCGAGTGATTGCCCAGGAGTTGGTGAACGCCGTGCAGGCAACGTCATCGGTGGACTGGTGGCGCAAGCAGAATGTCAGGACGAAGATGCGTGTCACGATCCGCAGGATCCTGAAGAAACACGGATTCCCGCCTGATCTTCAGGCAGAATCCGTGAAAAAGGTTCTGCAGCAGGCGGAAGTGTTGGCAAAGGAATTTGCGTGAGCGAGGGGCAGTTATGACGCAAGAGGATAATCCACAAAGTGAGCCGAGCCACGGGCCGGAACATCTTGAAAGCATCAAGATTGCTCACCTTACCATGCTGCAGGGTGTCATTACTCGGATGGGCGCGAACTCATTTACCTTGAAGGCCTTGGCAGCCACCTTCGGTAGTGCAGCCATCGCCGCTTTGGCAAGCTCCAGCGAACCGTCGGTGTTCTACGCTGTCGCAGCCCTGATACCAATCTTTATGTTCTGGCTCATGGACGCCCAGTATCTCCGAATTGAACGAGCCTATCGCAAGCTTTACGACAAGGTCAGAACGGGTGAGCAGGTAGAGCCCTACTCCCTGGACGCAACGGCATTCATGTCCCACTTCGGTGTCGCGCTCAGAATTGCAATCAGCTGGTCCGTTGCCATCTTTTATCTCGCGATTCTGATCTCCCTGGCAGTCGTCGCATCTATTATTTTTTGCGGAGCATAGCACTCACCGATGTTCTCACCCACACCATCCAAGAGAAGAGTATTCTTCTCGTTCCATTACCAAAACGACATCTGGCGTGTGAACCAAGTTAGAAATTCGTGGCGCTACGCAAAACCAGACACTCGTGAAGGGTTCGGATTCTACGACGCAAGCATCTGGGAGAGCGCGAAGCGGACAAGTGATGATTCACTTAAAAATCTCATTCGAAATGGGATTTCCAACACTTCGGTGACATGTGTCTTGGCAGGTGAACAGACCTACGCACGGAGATGGGTTCGCTATGAAATCGCCCGAAGTGTCTTGAAGGGAAATGGCCTTCTGACGGTCAACATATCGAGTCTGCGGGATAGACTTGGATATCAAGCAACACAGGGCCCGAACCCTTTGGACTACATGGGGCTCTACAGGGACAATTTTGGTCAGATCCGCTTGGCAGAATTGAAGACAGGCAAGTGGTACCAGTACCAGGATTATCAGCAGGTAGTCACGCCACCTGAAACTTGGTTTGTCCCCGCAGGAAATGTTGTTCACAAGCTCAGCAATTATGCCCTGCACTATTGTTACGTCGCACACAGGGGGAACGACAACTTCGGAATTTGGGTCAGGAATGCAGCAAGTATAGTGGGGCGGTAAATGGTAAACCAATCGACAATCATGAATTACAAGGCGGAACCAGCGTTCCAAGACCGAAGCCGTGTGATCAACGAAGCCTTGGAAAAGAACCGCCAAACCGCCTTTCTGTCACACAGCCACAAGGACTATGAACTCGTCAGGAGGGTTCAGGCGTTTTTGCGAGATAACGGCTGGAATGTGTACGTCGACTGGCAGGATGAAAGCATGCCTACGAGCACCAACCGCGAGACAGCAAGAAAGATCAAGGACAAGATCCGGAAGTTGGATTGGTTCCTCTTTCTGGCCACCCAGAACTCAATGGTAAGCAGATGGTGCCCCTGGGAGATCGGGTATGCAGACGGCGTGAAACCAATATCCAGCATTATCGTGATCCCAACAACTGATCAGTCCGGAAAAACGCATGGGAGCGAGTATCTGGACCTCTATCGCCGAATTGAGCATGGCTCCTCTCCCACTAAGAGTGCCTACGCCGTCTTCGATCCTCGCGCCCAGAGAGGCACCTTCCTTGAGAGTCTCCAGCGGTGATCAGGCGCATTGGTTGAAAATCTGACTATATCAGATTTTATAGGATTGCACCCGAGCACCCTCGCTGAGCGCGAGTTTTCAGCTAGCGGG
The DNA here is from genome assembly GCF_022788695.1 of Pseudosulfitobacter sp. DSM 107133. Lineage (NCBI taxonomy): Bacteria > Pseudomonadati > Pseudomonadota > Alphaproteobacteria > Rhodobacterales > Roseobacteraceae > Pseudosulfitobacter > Pseudosulfitobacter sp. DSM 107133. Next base: position 727,785 of record NZ_CP085154.1, on the reverse strand, counting down.
CGCAACGTTCCTACGGCCTGGCCAGCGAGGGCCAGGCAAGATAATTTGGAAATGCATAACCATAGTAGACGGAAATTTTTTGACTATACCCTTTCTACCTGCCGCCAAGAGAAAAGTGTGCGACGGTATCAGTTTTTCCACCCCGTATAGCACGCCAACTCGACGCCATTGCGGAAGTTTGCAATTGCCTCTCTCTGATACACTTCGGTCGAGAACCGTGGCTGCTCATAGGCAGTAAGCAAAATCTTGTAGGTTAATGTATTTCTCTGAATGCCAGAGACTTTAAGAAGCCTTGAAAGCGGTATGCCGTCCTGACTCGACCTCATAAAAGTGGCGGCAGCTTCTCCATAGAGCGTAAGCGTTGCCTGGACAACACCTTCCCAGTTTTCGCCTGAGCTGCGACTCCGTTTCTGACGGATATTGGGCGGGAGTTTCGCGATGGCGACTACGGTAGAGTTTCTCATGGACTACGGGGTGGAGATACGGGCCAATGGCCAGAAGCGGTGGCCCAATGAGGTCAAAGCACGGATCGTGGCTGAGAGTTTGCAGCCGGGCGTGAGCGTGAATGCAGTTGCGGCGCGGTATGGGCTTCGGGCGAACCATTTGTCGGAATGGCGGAGTCAAGCACGCGATGGCCGGTTGGTTTTGCCTGCGGGCGATGACGACGCCTTTAGTTTTGCGCCACTCGTAGTCTCGGATGGTGGCGGCTGTGCGCATATGTCGGCCGTTGCGGGGCGGTCCGCGAAGCCTGACGAGTCATCCCATACCTCCATCGAGATTGCGATTGGTCGTGTGACAGTCCGGCTCGATGGCACGACCAGTTCGACCCGGGTTGCCGAGATCGTGCGGGCAATCGAGGGTCAGCCATGATGTTCCCATCAAACCGTGTGCGGGTTCTGGTCTCGACGCAGCCTGTGGACTTCAGGAAAGGTCATGATGGGCTGGCGTCGATCGTGTCGTCGGTGCTGCGCAAGGATCCGTTCACCGGCACGGTTTTTGTGTTCCGCTCGCGCCGGGCGGATCGGCTGAAGCTTTTGTATTGGGACGGCACCGGATTGGTGATGGCTTATAAGCGGCTGGAAGAAGCGACCTTCACCTGGCCGGCGATCAAGGACGGGATGATGGCGCTGAACCACGCCCAGTTCGAGGCCCTGTTTGCCGGTCTGGACTGGCGCAAGGTCAAGGCTCTGGAGATGCGCCCACCTGCTGCGGCAGAGTGAATCAACCGCTGTCTTTTGTGTGTTTTTAATGGGGTTTTATCGTATCCTGATGGCATGATCACGACACCCGCCATTGACCTATCCACCATCCCTGCTGCGCAGCGTGCGGCGGTTTTGGCGTTGATGGAAAAGGTAGCGGCGCTTACGGAAATCACCCAACGGCAAGAGCACCTGATTGCGGAGCTGAACCATGCCCTACATGGCAAACGGTCGGAAAAGCTGACCGAGGATGAGCGGCAGCTGGCGTTCGAGGATCTGTCCATCGCCCTGGCTGAGGTCGAGGTGCAGAAGGACCAACTGGCCGCTCAGACAGGTGACAAGACGACAACCAAATCTGCGCCAAAGCGCACCATCGGCAATCTACCGGCCGCACTGCCGCGCATCGAAGAAGTCATCGAACCTGACAGCCTGAGCTGCCCTTGCGGCTGCGGCGTCATGCACAAGATCGGGGAAGACCGCAGTGAGCGGCTGGACATCGTGCCGGCGCAGTTGCGCGTCATTGTCACCGTGCGCCCGAAATACGCCTGCCGGACCTGCACCGACGGCGTGACCCAGGCTCCCGCACCATCGCATCTGATCATGGGTGCCCTGCCGACCGAGGCCACCATCGCCAATGTGCTGGTCAGCAAGTATGCGGATCATCTGCCATTATACCGCCAAAGCCAGATCCTGGCGCGTGCGGGTCTTGATCTGCACCGCGCTGTGCTGGCGGACTGGGTCGGCAAGGCGGCCTTCCACCTCAAGCCCGTCGTCGACCGGCTGGCCGAACACCTGAAACGATCCAACAAACTGTTCATGGACGAAACCACGGCCCCGGTGCTGGATCCGGGGCGCGGTAAAACCAAAACTGGCTATCTCTGGGCACTGGCCCGCGATGACCGACCATGGGGCGGTGAAGATCCGCCCGGTGTGGTTTACTTCTATGCCCCCGGTCGGGCGGGCGCGAATGCCGAAACCTTCCTGACAGGCTTCGACGGCATCCTGCAGATCGACGGCTATCAGGGCTATAACCGGCTGACCAAACCCACGCGCAAGGGCGGTGCCCCCATTCGGGTGGCCCATTGCTGGGCGCATGCGCGCCGCAAGCTGAAGGAAGTCTTTGACCGCGATGGCTCAGAGATCGCCGCCGAAGGCCTGCGCCGCATCGCTGAAATCTATATCGTCGAAGCTGACATTCGTGGCATCTCCCCCGGCCAGCGATTGTCTGCCCGTCAGGCCCGCAGTGCCCCGCTGGTCGCAGCATTCGGTGAATGGCTGGAGGCTGAGCGCCGCAAGATCTCCGCCAAATCCCGGCTGGGTGAAAAGCTGACTTACATCCACAATCACTGGGACGGACTGCAGACCTTCTTGGCCGATGGGCGCGTCGAGATCGACAACAACCGCGTCGAAAACCTGATCCGCCCCATCACCCTCAATCGGAAAAACGCCCTCTTCGCTGGGCATGACGAGGGTGGTATCGCCTGGGGCCGCATCGCCTCACTGATCGAAACCTGCAAGATCAACGGCGTCGAGCCCTTCGCCTATCTCAAGGCAACCCTCACAGCGATCGCCAATGGTCACCCACAGAGCGCCATCGACGATCTGCTCCCGTGGAACTCCAAGACGTCAAGCTGAACCGACAGTGCCCTCCTGGGAACGCTTACCATAGAGCTCACATGAGATAGCGTCATCTCTACGGTCAGAGGTCACGGCCTGATCAGACTCATCTGCGTTTGATTGCGATGCAATCATAATCGATATTGCGAAGGCTATCATTGTCGCAATCTTTTTCATGCTCTTATCCTCTCGATGTTGACAGGATGATAGCACGGCCCCGATCGTCCACATATATGTCGAAGACATTCAGATGTGGATAACCCATTTGGGTCTAGTGGGTTGCCTGGAAATACTTAATACATAGAAATTACTCTTCAGCCAGCGGCAGCCATGACCTAAGTATCAGTGCTGCGTAGTCTTCCGATCCATTTCATCCGTTTCGAGTCGTAACACCTCGCCCCAAAGCGCCGTCTTGAAACACATCCAGTCCCGCCGACCGCCGCCCTCGACCTCATGGATCGATATCAACCCGGCCCACTCCAGGGGCTTCAGAACGTAGCTGGAGAACGCTGCCAATTCTCGCCACCCGGCATTATCCCAATCCGGCCCATCCCCATAGAACAGACCACACAGCTGTTTTTCCGTCAGCCCCTGCTCCAGTTCGACATTCATCACGTTGAGCCAGACATCCCATGTCCCGAAGGGGCGCTCATCCAGGCGACCGTACGAAGTGTGGTCAACCTCCAGCAGGAAGAACGGGATCAACTGGTCGAACAGTGCCCCTGGGGAATTCAGCAGGTCCTTCCCCTTCTTCGTCAAAAGGAATTTCCCCTTGTAGTGACGCCCCAGCTTCCGATGCAGCAACAGGAAATGCACGACTTGGATCGGCGGAAACTCGTACTCGTTGACCACCTTGCTGACGCTGAACGCCTCCTCGGGCCCATATCCCGGCCAGTCAACGTGCTCGACGGCCCAGTGAACGAACTTGCGCTGAAATGCCTTTGTGGCGGTCAGGCCGATGCCATTGTTCTCGGCGGCATACTGCATGGTGCGGTGCGCAGCCCGGAGCAACGGAGACAACTGTAGGGCGGGTTCGACGTCAGTGAGTTTGCGAAAATCGATCATGGATCGTTTCTCGCATCCTCGACGGAAGCTGACGAGGCACATTTCCATGTAAATCTACCACCCCCAATGGCGACGCACCGCCCCGTCAACAGTTCGGCTTGCATACCGCTCTTCACACCAAGGCTTTGTTTTTTAGAGATTTTAAGCATCCTCACTCCCCGTTTCCCTCCGATGGCCACAAGAATCAACCACATGACGGAGTGACACGAAGGAACCATGCGGCCTTTAAAGGCATCCCCACTTTTCGCAACAAATACAGATACTTAAATGACATAATCTTCGGATTATCACTTGCCACAGGGCACGTCCTATACATACCTTCGAACGTGACTCGACAGACGATCAGCTTCGACCACACACCCAAACGACCACATCCACACCTTAAGAATGTTAGGCTACCCCCCATGAACCTCTCCGATTTCGCCAAGCAACTTCCCCAAGAACTTCACCGAACAGGAGTTCGTCGATTTGATGAACCAGGTGATCGACCTTAAGACAATCGTTGACCTTCCCGCGGAAGAGCGCAGCGCCTTGTTCGATGGCGTTCAGTATCTCGTCGACTACATCATGCTGGCCCAGGAAGTGAATGGGGAACTGCGCACTCATGAAGGCCATCCTGTGTTGGATTACAGCGGCCCCTTCATCCCGCACGTGTTGGCTCGGCCGGAAGGCATGGAGCTGGACCGTGGGGCACTGGAGACCTTCGGCGTCGGAGAGGGTGAGAAGTATTTCGGGAATGAATAAATTCACTGAATGAAAACGCCCATATGGCCGGTGATCCTGACGTCGTCGGCCACAACTTGCGGAGGAGCGCCATGTGCATCAACAATTCAGAACGGCATATCATTCTGTCGGGATGCTCAGGTGGCGGCAAATCAACGCTATTGGTCGAACTGAAACGCAGGGGCTACGAGACCGTTGAAGAGCCAGGCAGGAGAATTGTCGCGACCGAAATGCAAGGTGAAGGGAAGGCCCTTCCCTGGGTCAATCTCGAACTGTTTGCCAGGCGCGCCATCGAGATGGCCGCCCGGGACAGAGAGCGCGCCAAAGACTTGAATGGTTGGGTTTTCTTTGACCGCGGACTCGTCGATGCAGCCGTTGCCCTGGAGCATGCGGCCGGGGTCGCTGTTTCCGAAACCCTCGCCGATCAGGACCGTTTTCACCACCAGGTATTCCTGACTCCGCCGTGGCTGGAAATCTTCCTGAGCCATAAATGCACTGGAGCGCTGCAAATCCAATCTGGCATTCATGCGTAAACCCTGTTCGGGCCTGACAAGTGTTTCGCCGATGCGCAGGCCTATGGCGCTCCGCCAGGTCACCTGCCGTGAAAATGGCTGACAGAGTTGACCTGGTCGCCAAAATCGAGATCATCGCTATAATCGTATTGGTGGCCAAGCTTACCAAGGGGAGGCGACAGACAACTCATGAGTGACCGTCCCACGTTTGAAGACATCCGGCGAGAGCAAGAGAACTTCATAGGCCCTCGTGAACGCCCTCAAGGCCCCAAGATGCAAAGGAAGTTGACGGAGGCTGACGAGATTTATGTTGATACGATTGTCACTGTGTCGATCATCCGCACTGCACTTGAAACGGGGCAGCCTGTCGACCCAGAGCACCTACCCGACAAGATTCTCGAGATCATCGAGGCGACTTGCACGAGCTCGAACATGCCCGTGGTAGATGGGCGGCCGCACTACCATGTTGATGATGTCGTAAAGGCATTGGATATTCGCAACGGGGGCAAGGGCGTACAATAGCGGTGGGCTCATTGGGAACCGGCATGGTTTCAAATGTGGCGGAACGGAACCACCATTGTAAGGTAGGCTACTCTTTTAATGGTAACTATAGGTCTCGACCGAAAAAACGGCGGGGAGCATGCGTAATTGGGCTGACCCTGCACTTTGGTCGAGCTCCCGATAGTATCACAGCATAGCTGTGAACAAGGGAGACAGATGATGGAATACTATGCTGGTTTAGATGTGTCGCTTCGGTCGTGTGCTTTGTGCATCGTCGATAGCAAAGGCAAGGTTTGGCTGGAGCGAGAGCTGCCATGCGAAGTTGCGGACATTGCTGCGTGCCTTGAAGCCTTTGATCACCCCGTTGAGCGCGTCGGTTTTGAAGCCGGTGCCTTGAGCCAGCATCTTTACTTTGGCTTACAATCCTTGGGCTTCGATATCGTCTGTATGGAGGCCCGCCAGGTGAATGCTGCCTTGTCAGCGATGCGGAACAAAACAGATAAGACCGATGCGAAAGGGATTGCGCAGATCCTACGCACTGGGTGGTTCAGTCCAGTACATATGAAAAGCCGCGAAGCTCATGGCCTTCGGGCGCTGCTTAGCACACGCAAGGCATTGCTGAAGAAGACGATCGACCTTGCAAACGAAGTGCGGGGTTTATTGAAGATCTTCGGGGTACGACTGCCCAGAACGGTAAAGCACGGTTCCTTCGACGCCCTCGTTCGACCTATGATTGAGATGGATGAAGTTCTCGCGCACGCGGTTCTTCCTTTACTTGATGCCCGTACGGTCCTCTTTCAAAACTATCTGGAACTGGATCGACGCGTGAAGCGCGCGGCATCGCAAGACGCGGTGTGCATGCGGATGATGACAGTGCCAGGTGTGGGACCTATTGCAGCTTTGACATTCAAAGCCGCAATTGATGACCCCAATAGATTCAAAAAATCCCGCACTGTCGCAGCGCATTTTGGTCTCACGCCGCGAAGATATCAGTCAGGTGAACACGATAACCCCGGCCGAATATCGAAGGCAGGAGACCGAGATGTTCGTGCAACGCTGTATGCTGCAGCCAACGCAATGTTGATGCGAACCATGGCAGGGTCGCAGATCAAATCATGGGGCATGCGATTGATGCGCACCAAAGGTCGCCGTCGCGCTGTAGTCGCTGTCGCACGCAAACTCGCTGTCTTACTGCATCGAATGTGGGCCGATGGCACAGAATTCCGTCAGGAACAGGCAGGAGGCACGGCATGATCTAAAAAACCCCCAACCAACCTGACGGGATCGTCCAATCCGGACGAGGTCTGTGGATGAAGACGAAAATGTCTGCTGCGCAACTTGAAGCGCGCCGGGAAGCAGGGCTCTCCACTACCAATCCGACACATGCATGCAGCGGTGCCATTCGAACACCAAAACAGACTGCGAAGAGAAGCGTGACCCGGATAAGCGATCACCGATCACATAGAACAAGGAAAACGAGCTTGACCCAGACACCCAATTAGAGAAGCGGTCATTCGCTGCGGCTTGAACCAATGTCGGCATTGTAGAGCCTCACACGCCGGGGGGACAACGCGCTCGATCAGAACCTACGCCAGATCGCGACCGTGTCGGCGCGTCCCCACCAACACGTTCATTTCTTTACGACCAATGCCGGATGTCTACCTCGCCAATATCGTGTTACATTGACAATGGAATCACGAGGAGGGGCGGGGTTTTGCTGGAACATGCACTTGTTCTGGATTCGTTAGGGGCGCCGATCAGGCACCGGCAGAAAACCCATTCAGCTGATTGGGACGAAGTGGAGGACTTCTGCCGGTCGGTCTATATGCGATATCGGGTGCGGCCTTTGGATCGCTTGTCCCTGCCGGATGCGACCATGATTTCGGCGAAGGCGGGCTGTGTGACCATGACCCGGTTTGCCTACGGCACCGGCATTCACCTTGACCGTTTCGATCCTGATGCCGGAAACATCCTTGTTCTTAACACCCTGCGCGGGGCATTGGATCATCAAACCGATGGTGGCTCTATTGCAACCGCTGCCGGGGAAAGCTTTGTCGTAGATTGCTCCCGAGCCGAATATTGGCTTGAGGGTGATCCCGACCATATGCAGCTGAACCTCACGATCCCGCATCAGGCGATGGTTGATACGGCCGAGAGGTGGTTCGGTTTCGTGCCGGATGACCGCCTGTGGACGAGCCGTGTCAAGATCGGCGGCCCCAACTCAGCCTGGCCCGCGCTTCTCGATTATGCCACCCGTGCCTTAACGCGCGCGGGCGAAGTCTCATCCGACGCAGTCTTGGTGCGGCATATCGAAGAGATGCTTTGCGTCGAACTTCTGCGACAGTGGGCATCGGCCGCTGGGTTGAGCCTTGAGACCGGGGCCCGCTGTGCAGCCCCCGGTTACGTTCGCGCGGCCGAGGAGATCATGGAAGCCGAAGCGCGCGAAGCACCTTCAATCGGCGATGTGGCCAAGCGTGTCGGCGTTTCTGCAAGGACACTGTCCGGCGGATTTCAGAAGTTTCGAGGTATTTCGCCTCGGGCATTCCTCGTGGCGCGGCGGCTTGACGGCTTTCGCCGGGATCTTGAAACTTTGCCAGCCAATGTGACCGTCACCGTGATCGCCGCAGACTGGGGCTTTTCGAACTTCGGCGCTCTGGCCGGCCGGTATCGAGAAAGGTTCGGAGAAACGCCGTCGCAGACGCGTGGTCGGGTCGCACGACGCGTCCGCCCGCACTGACTTCGTTTCCGAAATCGGACAGAACATACCGGTTGCGAACAGCGCGGCCGATCAGTGTTCCGCATTCTTCTCTTCACATCTTCAAGGGAGGAACCAATGAAGGACATCAACCCAAACGATCTGAAAATCCGGTGTGACGCCGTTCTGAACGGACTGGGCACCGGTCCGTCGCGTGTGCCCGGGGTTGTCGCGATGGCAACGGACCGCAATGGCGATATCTACGCCGGCGCGGCCGGAGAGCGGCGGCTGGACGGCGACGCAATGACGGAGGACACGGTCTTCGCCATCTTCTCGACCACCAAGGCAATCGCTGGCACCACAGCCCTGCAATGTGTCGAGGAGGGTTTGTTGGACCTCGATGCGCCTGCGAAAAACTACGCCCCGGCCATCGGTGAGTTGAAGGTGATCGACGGGTTCGACGCGGACGGCACCCCCAGACTGCGCGCCCCCAAAAGTGATGTCACGACCCGCCAACTGATGCTGCACACGGCCGGTTTTGGCTATGATTTCTTTAACGAGACCTATAAGCGCCTCGCCGAAGAGCAGGGCCAGCCCTCTGTCGTCACCGGCAGCCGCGCCTGCATCGAAACCCCGCTGCTATTCGATCCGGGCACGAAGTGGGAATACGGCACGAACATCGACTGGGTCGGACAGGTCGTCGAAGGCATCCGCGGCAAACGCCTGGGCGAGGTTATGAAAGAGAGGATCTTCGACCAGCTCGGCATGCAGGATATCGCCTTTACCCGGACGCCCGACATGAAGGAGCGGACCGCGACCATCCACGCGCGGGGCGAGGATGGCGGGCTGACCCCGATGGACGACTTCGCACTACCTGATGACCCTGAGGTCCACATGGGCGGCCACGGGCTCTACGCGACTGTGCCGGAATACATGAAGTTTATCCGCATGTGGTTGAACGACGGTGCCGGTCCGAACGGGCGGGTCCTGAAACCCGAAACCGTCGAATGGGCCGTGCAGGGCGCACTTGTCCCACCGCAGAAAGTCACCATGCTGCCCGGCGTCATTCCCTCGCTTTCGAATGATGCAGAGTTCTTTCCGGGCATACCCAAGGACTGGTCCTACACCTTCATGGTCAACACCGAAGACGCGTCCACCGGGCGCCCGGCCGGCGCCATCGGCTGGGCCGGGCTGGCGAACAGCTACTATTGGATAGATCGAAAGAATGGGATCGGCGGCTACTGGGCAACGCAGATCCTGCCGTTCGCAGATGGGGTCTCCTTTCCAGGGTATATGGATTTCGAGAGCGCGGTCTACGCGGCCCTCTCGGGGCAATAACGGCATTTTCCTGCTATGCCAAAGGGCGGGGCGCATGCGCGCCCCGTCGGACTTGCCGGTTTTCACGCCTTAGATAGGTTATGAGATAAAGAAGCCATTGGACGGGTTTGGACCGAACGTCCGCTAAGGGCCGTCTGTGCTGGCGCGATCTGGGTTGATCCGAATGGATGCTGCGAAGCGGAGAATGGCGGCAACGAGCCGATTTTGTGGAAAAACTAACGTTTGCGGGCGCAGAAATATCCGTTCTGAATTCGGCGCGAGCGCCTTTCTTGTCAGGCTTTGCGCATTTGCTGCGGTGCAGGAAGGATCTTGGCCAGTTTGCGGAGGTTTTGGGCGGTGGCGGCGAGGAGGAATTCGTCATTTGCGCCGCACGGCCCGCGTAATCGCAATCGTCCCAAACCGAGAATGCGTTTGAGGTGGGCGAAGAGCATCTCAACCTTCTTTCTGAGCTTCATCGCGATCTCGTATTCTTCGGTCTTGGCCAGATCCCGAGCGACTTGGCGGGCATCTTCGTGCTCCTCGCGGGTGATCTTGCGCGCATCAGCGTTGGGGCAGCATTTTTGCTTGGACGGGCAGACCTGGCAGACGTCTTTCAAGGCGCGATAGCGTGCGGTGCCCTTGCCCGTCGGTCCCCGGTTCGGATCGGAATAATTCCGGCGGAACTGCTTGAGCGCGTGACCCTCGGGGCAGATGTATTGGTCATTCTCAGCATCCCATTCGAAGTCTGTGCGTGTCCAGGTGCCGTCCTCTCGTCCGGCCTTGTCGATCACCGGGATGTAAGGATCGATCTTGCGATCTACGAGCCAGCCGAGCATCGGGCCGGAGCCGTAGGCGGTATCGGCAATCATCCAGTCAGGGACCAGATCGAACTTGTCTTTCACCCGTGTCAGCATGGTCATCGTCGATCCAACCTCGGCTTGCCGGATCGAACGGGTGCCTTCGACGTCCAAAATAACACCGTGATCCGTGTCGATCAGGTAATTGTCGGAATAGCTGAAGAAAGCAGGCCCTTTGCGGGCCGCAGTCCACTGGCTGGCCGGATCGGAATGCGAGGTGAACTTGGGCTGGACATCGCTGGCAGCGCCAAATGCAGCATCGTCGAGCGTGTCGAGATACTCGCGGACCGCGCGACCCGCGTCTGCCGGATCGATGGTCGACGCATCCCATTCTTCCTTCGGGGTTGAGTTCTGCTTGTTCGCATCCGCTTCGATCAGGCTGGCGTCCACTGCCATGCGCTGCCCGCTGGCAAGTCCTTCTTCAATGCAACGTGCAACTGTCGTCTCGAACAGATGGCGCAGCAGCTCGCTCTCGCGGAAACGGCCATGGCGGTTCTTTGAGAAGGTCGAATGGTCTGGAATGCGATCGTTCAGATCGAGACGGCAGAACCAGCGATAAGCCAGGTTCAAATGCACTTCCTCACAGAGCCGTCGTTCCGACCGGATGCCGAAACAGTATCCGACCAGCAGCATCCGGATCAGCAGCTCGGGATCGACGGAGGGACGGCCGGTGTGGCTGTAGAAATCCGCCAAATGGGCACGGATGCTGCTCAGGTCGACAAACCGGTCGATCGATCGCAGCAGGTGGTCTTGCGGGACATGATCCTCAAGCGAGAACTCGTAGAAAAGTGCTGCCTGTGCTTCCTGTCTCGGCCCCATCATCGTCAAACCCTCCCGCTCGTCAGAAGAATTGAATCAGCAACCTACGCTTCGATCAAGCACGAGTTTTTCAACAGAATCAGCCCTTTCAAGACATTCCCGGCGTAAGCACAGTCCCCTGATCAGACGGCGTCCTGGAGCAGCGGACGCAGCGCCACCTCGACCCTTTCGCGGGAGGCAGGCTCGAGCGGCAGGATCGGACGCGGCGGGGTGATGCGCCCGAGACCGAGGATCTCCGCGATGGTAAACATCACGCGGAAGCTGCCGAACTCGCGGAACAGCGCCCAAAGGGGAGCGAAAGCGTGATCGATGCGCTCGGCTTCGGCCGCATTCCCGGCCTGAGACGCGCGGGTGAGCGCGAGAGCGGGTTCCGGCAAGAGGCCGGCCACGACGCTATACCAGCAGGCACCGCCGGCGAGCAGCGCGTCCTTCGCCCCCCAGTCGCCGCTATAGCCCACGGCGAAGCCATCCGGCGTCACGGCCCGCAGGCTCCGCATCTCGCCCGCGTAATCGCTGTCCGCCGGCAAAGGCATCTTGACCGCGGCCACGTTCGAGATTTCGGCCAGACGCGCGATCAGGTCCGGGCTGAAGGTGAATTTGGTGGTGCCCGGGTTGTTGTAGATGCACAGGGGCAGCTCGCCGGCCGCGGCGACGGCCTCGAAATGGCGAAAGACCTCATCATCGGTCAACGGCTGATAGGACATGGGCGCAAGAAGCAGGCCGTCCGCCCCGGCTTTCCGGGCGTCTCGCGCGAGGTCCTCGGCAACATCGGTCGTGAGAGCGCCGACACCGACGACAAGCGGTGTCCGTCCCGCCACGCAATCTACGGCGGCCCGGAGGGTCCGCTTGCGCTCTTCCGGTGTCAGGTAGGCGTATCCACCGGTGCTGCCGAGCAGTCCGATGGAATCCGCTCCCGCAGCCACGATCCGCTCGAGGAACCGTTGCAGAAGCTCGGATTTCAGCTGCCCCTCGTCATCAATGGGCGTGAGCGGGAAGGCCGAGAGGCCGGTGAACAAGGTCATGTGAACATCTCCTTCAAAAGCGTGACATGAGCAGGCGCAGGCCGGCGAACCCGAAGAAGGCGGCCAGAACGCCCTCGATTCCGCGTCGGGCCCGCCGGTAGAGGCGGATCATCGGTTCCGTGGAAAACACGACCGCGTAGCCGGTGAAGATCATCACGCTCAGGATTGCGCAACCTGCCAGAATGGTGGCCACATCATGCCAGGATGGCTCAGCACCGAGGCCAAGCGTGACGAGGGCGATCCAGGCCAACACGGCTTTCGGGTTCGCCAGATGCATGATCAATCCATGACGGTAGAGCGCGGCCGAGGACGGAGGAGTATCGGATCGTGCCGGTCCGGTTGAGGTTGCCGGGTTGGAAGACAGCGCATTCTGGGCTGCGCGCCCCGCGAGGTAGAGCAGGTATAGGCCGCCGCAGATCTTCAGGAAGATCAGGGCCTCGGCATAGCGCGCGAGCAGCGCGGAAACACCGGTGGCCGCAGACAGCCCCCAGAACAGCGATCCGGAGATGACGCCCGCCGCCAGGGCCAGCCCGGCCCGGCGACCATGGTTCATCGCCACGCCCATGATCCGAAGGGTGCTCGGACCGGGGCTCCCGGCCGGGATCACATAGGCGGTGAAGACGACGAGCAGGTGGTTGAAATTCTCCATGACGTGTCCTATCAGGTTCCGGCCAGCAGCTTGAAGGCGATGAGCCACATTACCAGCGCGATGAGCGTCTCCAGGACGCGCCAGGCCGCTGGCCGCTCGAACACCGGTCTCAACTTGGTGGCACCGTAGCCGAGAGCGAAGAAGAACACGAACGACCCCAAAATCGCGCCGATCGCGAAAGACCCTTGGCTGTCGGTGAACTGCGTGGAAATGGTCCCCAGCAGGACGACCGTGTCAAGATACACATGGGGGTTCAGCCAAGTGATCGCGAGGCAGGCGATCAGCGTGCGGAAGAGATCGGTCATCGGCAGCGAGGAATCCGCGGCCAACGCCTCATTCGAGCGCAACGCGGACAGAAGACTCTTCACGCCATACCAGATCAGAAAGGCCGCGCCGCCGTAGCGCATCACCGGCTCGAGCCAGGGCAACCACTCCGAGACGGTGTGGAAGCTGGTCACCCCGACGGTGATCAGGATCGCGTCCGAGACCGCGCAAGTGAGACAGACAGCCAGGACGTGCTCGCCGCGCAACCCCTGTCGCAGCACGAAGGCGTTCTGCGCGCCGATCGCCACGATGAGGCTGAGGCTCATCATCATGCCGGTGAAAAAAACTGCGATATCCATATGTGGGCCTCTGGTTCAAAAAAACTGCCCTTGGACTATTCGGTCGCAGTAGATTAGACAAATTAAAGACGCTAATGCCAATAAAGGAAAACTAAATGGCTGTGGACTATGCAGCTCTTCGCGCCGTCGCCGCGGTCGTCAGGACCGGCAGCTTCGAAAGAGCCGCCGCTTCTCTCAACGTGACCCCGTCGGCTGTCTCGCAGCGCATCAAGCATCTCGAGGAACGCCTCGGCGCGGTGCTCATCGAGCGTGGAACGCCATGCACCGCCACGGACAAAGGCCTTGCGCTTTGCCGGCACATGGACCGCGTGGGGATGCTCGAAAAGGATCTCATGGAACATCTGCCTGAACTTTCCGGGGCGGAAGGTGCCGGACAGGTAACCCTCAACGTGGCGACGAACGCCGACAGCCTCGGGACCTGGTTTCTCGAGGCCATCGCCTCCTTCACCAGGGCCACCGACTATCTCGTGAATGTGGCGATCGACGACGAGGACCATACCGCCGACTGGCTGCGGCGCGGTCGCGTGCTTGCCGCCGTTACCTCGCTGGAACGTCCTGTGCAGGGGTGTCGTGTCACGCCGCTCGGTGCGCTGCGCTACCAGGCGACGGCGAGCCCCGACTTCGTTGCCCGATACTTCCCTGACGGCCTCACGAAGGAGGCGTTCCAACGCGCGCCCGCTCTCACCTTCGACCAGAAGGACCGGCTCCAGAACGTCTGGGCGCGCGAGGTTTTCGGGCAAGACATGTCATTCCCCACGCACTGGCTTCCTTCGACGCAGAGCTTCCTTGAGGGAAGCCTCGCCGGCATGGGGTGGGCGCTCAATCCGGTACAGCTCGCCAGACGCCATCTCGAGCGCGGAGATCTGGTCGAGCTGGCCCCCGGACAGATGCTGGAGCGGCACCTGTTCTGGCAGATCAATCGGCTGGCCGCCGACCAGCTTCACGAGCTGTCCCGGTTAATACTCACGGTAGCGCGGCGGGAGCTCAGCTCGCAAGCATGACGCTCATTGGAAACGACAGCTTGGTCCGCAAAGCAGTCACCCGACCAGCCGAATATGCCGCGCCCAACACGAACGGCAGCTTTCGGGAAGGCAACCTGTTGAATTTTGCTAAGCTCGAATGTCCGGTTAGGGCCGTTCGCTTCAAGCGTTTGGCTTGCTTACCGCACGGATCTGAACCTCGCCTTTGCCTTCGCGGGTCCTAAAATGTGCGAACGCCAATTGAGGTCTGTACGCGGCACCAATATCGAGTGCTACCGTTCGATAGTCATCGACACCGTCACAAATATCCAAATCCCTGGCTTCGACGAGGTCCTGGCGCACCGCTGGCGTGTGGCCATGCACGACGACCGTCGGCTTTTGTGCGCGCCGCTCCGGATCAGGATCGTTGACGTCCCACCCGCCGCGGTGGGTCAAAAAAGTATGACGGATATTCGCCCAGTGATCTTCCATTTTGATGAAGCGGCGGGACAACCCCAGAAAAGCTGTGCGGTTCTGAAATGGGTGTATGCCTGCATGCACAAACAGGAGGTCGCCAAGATAGAGATGTGTCGCCCCCGAAGCCATTGAGTTCAGATATTCAGGGTGCAGATTATCTTTCAGCTTTGCCGCTATCTCGTCCCAGCTGTGCGTTTCTGCCGACAGACCAAGCTCGGCCATGACTTTGTCACCGCCGAGCCTGGCCCAGAAGTCGAGATACTTTGGACCTTCGAGTGCCAGCATCAAAACAAGATCATGATTGCCGGGCAGAACATGTAGATCACCCACATCCGCAAGCTGCCCGGCTCTCATCGCCAGATCAACAGCGCGGATGGATGCAGGTCCCCGATCAATAAGGTCGCCCAAAAAGACAAGATGCCGTTTAGGCGCTTCGCGTGGGGTATTCCTGATTTCGCGGATAACCTGCTCAAGTAGATCTGCCTGCCCATGGACATCGCCGACAGCAAAGATATCGATGTCTTCTGGAAGAGAACCGGGAAGGTCTCGCCATGGCAAGTAGAAGGAATTGAAGGCTGTCAGTCCATCGGGCATGTTGATCTTGTCCATACTGGTTGTAGCTTCATAGCGGCCCCCGGCGATGTCAATCGTAGGCGGAATCCGGTCTCCTTCTCGAACCCAAACTGCGGTCTTTTCATTGAACATTTCAGTCCCCTCCCGTGTCGTCCTGCCGGATACGGTCACGCCAAGCCATCAAAAGCTCGTCGAGCAGCGACAAGTCATCCAGCGGCCGATACCCAGGTACGTCCATCTGTACGAACCCGGGAGGGGCCTCTCCCATCCCGAGACCCTTGGCTATGGTCCTCTCATAGTCGGAGAATGGACGACCCAGCGCATACCACCGTGATGCCGTGCGCGCCCAACCCTGGTCGACGTCAATCGCGACAAGCTGGGATGTCGTGATCCAGCCGCCTTTCAGCCTTGGGTGACCAGACGCGATCCCCCAGAGTATGGGGGCGCCATGGCGAGATACATGTGGACGCCAATATGTCAGGATTGGTGCGCCGGCGAGGTCGGTTTCGGAAGGTCCGGCGTCAGCAGCGGTGATGGCAGTACGTATTTTCTGAGCCCAGAAGTCTCTATTGTTCATGGGGAACTCCATTATGAATCTGATAGTTTGATTGAGGGACGGGCATTAAGGTCATTCGGACGAGACACACCTCGGCCCCGCCGACATTGTTCAATGCAAGGCGGGCCGGTGCATCAACTGATCCACGGCATCCAGCATTCGGATGACCGAACGCAGACTGACGTTGTGCGGGGTCTTGATCGCCATGATGACGTCCTTGACGGTATCAACGGCATCTGGGGGAAGGTCACGTCGTAACCCTTCCCGTTCCGCAAAGCCGAACAGGTGTTCTTGCGTCAGGGCGCGCAGTTCGATGGGAGGGCATCGGCTCAGGAACGGGGCTGGCAGACCGTTCACGCTGTTTGCTGTGAGAATCCACGTGATCCATGACATGTCGAACTGCACCCTGTAATAGGGACAGCTCCAGCTTTGTGCAGTCAATCGCTCGAGGAGCGGCAATAAGCCTTGAGACAAATCATAGGATTGCCCCTTCGTAGAAACCGATGGCCCCGCCTTCTCGATCTCGTCGACCACGACCACAGGATTCGCAATCTGAGACGCCATGATCCCTTCCAGAACCTTTCCCGGGCCCGCCGATCCCCATCCCTTTTGAGACCCCGTGACAACGAATGAGGCGGGCTCACCCGTGGCTTCTATGATTGTCGTCGGCACGGTGAGCTGCGCGCCCAGCAGGCGGGCAAAGTGGCTTTTGCCGATCCCGGGCGGACCGACCAGGAGCATTGGCCGGACAAGGGGCGCAGGATCGCCGTTGCGGACTGAGGCCCGCATGTCGTGCCAAAGACGCTCTGTTGCAGGAGCCATCCACGGCATCTCAGTGTGGAGACAACTGGCGATTTCGTCGGCGCGGTGCTCGGTCTCCACTGGTTGTATCTGTGCGCCATTGCGGAACACCTCGAGTCGCGCACGCTCCTTCGGGTCAAGATGGTCCATGCCTGATCGGCGTGAAACTGCGCTGAGATATGCTGCCGCCCTTCGCCGTACTTTTAGCCGGTCGGCTTCGGACAGCGCGTAGTCAAATTTTGGGCTCCCGATTTGTTCTCTGAAACGATCCAGGAACTTCCTTAGACGAACTTCGATGTCGTGTGCCGAAGGCAGGTTGTGATCCGGGAAAGCGACGTCGGCAAATTTTATGCGTGGCATTTGGTGTCCTCTCTGAACCGGCCCGCCCATCTTTTGGGCGGCCAGCATCTGGCAGCGTGGAGCTGCCATGTTTCAACAAGAGGATCCGGATCCTTGAGAACGTAATGAGAACATTTTGCGGGGTCGGTCAACCTCAGCGCCGGGAGTTCAGCCCTGAAACGAAAATGCCGACCCTCTCGGATCGGCATTTCTCAACGTCAACAATTTCAATGGCTTAGCTATCAGTGGTCACTAAAGCCCCACCCAAAGGTCGTTTTTTTGGGCCAAATGGCTCTCAATTACCCCCCATAACAGCCTACAAAAAAGCCACTTCTACCCATCACCCGCATTTGCTGAACCCGCAGGATGCACAGGTCATGCACCCTTCGACCATACGCAGCTCGTAGCTGCCGCAAGAGGAACAGGCTTTGCCGCGCGGCGCGGCGTTCTCCATTTCGACGACTTCCGCAGTCGGGTCCGATTTCAGCCCCATACCTTCGCCCGCGATAAAGCCGGTGACAACCATATGCTGCTCGATCACGCCGCCAATCGCGGCAAGAATCGACGGAATGTATTTCCCGCGCATCCATGCGCCGCCGCGCGGGTCAAAGACCGCCTTAAGCTCTTCCACTACGAACGACACATCGCCCCCGCGCCGGAACACAGCCGAAATCATCCGTGTCAACGCCACGGTCCATGCAAAATGTTCCATGTTCTTGGAGTTGATGAACACCTCGAACGGACGGCGGCGCCCGCCGATCACCACGTCGTTGATGGTGATATAGATCGCATGTTCGCTGTCGGGCCATTTCACCTTGTAGGTGTTGCCCTCCAGCGTTTCGGGGCGGTCCAGCGGATCGGCCATATAGATCACGTCGCCATGCGGCTGCATCGGTTCGGCGTCGGAATTGGCGATGACTTCGGGGGCCTGCTTGTCTTCCGACACGCTCAGCACGCTGCCGGTCACGTCGTTTGGACGGTAGGTTGTGCAGCCTTTGCAGCCGGTGTCCCACGCCTGCATATACACATCCTTGAACGCATCAAAGCTGATGTCGGCGGGGCAGTTGATGGTTTTCGAGATCGAACTGTCGATCCATTTCTGCGCCGCCGCCTGCATCTTGACGTGGTCTGCGGGGGCCAGCGTCTGGGCGTTCACGAAATAGTCGGGCAGTTCGGCATCGCCTTTCAGGTCGCGCCACATCTGCACGGCGTAATCGACAACCTCTTCCTCGGTGCGCGATCCGTCCTTTTGCAGCACCTTGCGGGTGTAGGCATAGGCAAAGACCGGCTCGATCCCCGAACTGACGTTGCCTGCGTACAGCGAGATGGTGCCGGTGGGCGCAATCGAGGTCAGCAGGGCGTTGCGGATGCCGTGGGTGCGGATCGCGTCGCGCACGTCCTCGTCCATGTTCATCATGTTGCCGGATGCCAGATAGGCATCGGCGTCGAACAGCGGGAAGGCACCCTTTTCCTTGGCCAGGTCGACCGAGGCCAGATAGGACGCCCGCGCAATCGCCTTTAGCCAGGCTTCGGTCTGGGCCGCGGCCTCGTCCGAGCCATAGCGCAGGCCGACCATCAGAAGCGCGTCGGCCAGACCGGTGACACCCAGACCGATACGGCGTTTTTGCTGGGCCTCACGCTGTTGTTCGGGCAGCGGAAACTTCGACGTGTCCACCACGTTGTCCATCATGCGGATGGCGGTGGCAACCAGACGGGTCATCTTGTCCTCATCCAGACCGGCATTCGCGCCGAACGGATCGGCCACCAGCCGTGCCATGTTGATCGACCCCAGCAGGCAGGCGCCATAGGGTGGCAGGGGCTGTTCGCCGCAGGGATTGGTGGCGGCGATGGTTTCGCAATAGCTCAAGTTGTTGGCCGCGTTGATCCGGTCGATAAAGATCACGCCCGGCTCGGCATAGTCATAGGTCGCCTGCATGATCTGGTTCCACAGGTCCTGCGCCTGCACGGTCTTGTAGACCTTGCCATCAAACACCAGATCCCAGGACGCATCGGCCTTCACGGCTTCCATGAACGCATCGGTGATCAGAACGCTGACGTTGAACATGCGCAGACGGGCGGCGTCGGATTTGGCGGTGATGAAATCGCCGATATCGGGGTGATCGCAGCGCATGGTGGCCATCATCGCACCACGACGGCTGCCTGCGGACATGATGGTGCGGCACATCGCGTCCCAGACGTCCATGAATGACAGCGGGCCGGATGCATCCGCCGCTACGCCCTTCACATCCGCACCCTTGGGACGGATGGTGCTGAAATCATAGCCGATGCCACCGCCCTGCTGCATGGTCAGCGCGGCCTCTTTCAACATGTCAAAAATACCGCCCATGCTGTCGGGGACCGTGCCCATGACAAAGCAGTTGAACAGGGTCACCTTGCGCGCGGTGCCGGCCCCTGCGGTGATGCGGCCTGCGGGCAGGTACTGGAAATCCTCCAGTGCGCCATAGAAGTTCTCTTCCCATGTGGACGGGTCCGATTCGACCTGCGCCAGATCGCGCGCAATGCGCCGCCAGGTGTCTTCCACGGTCGCGTCCTTGGGCGTGCCATCGGCCGCCTTGAACCGGTATTTCATATCCCAAATTTGTTCTGCGATCGGGGCAGCAAAGCGTGTCATGGCGTCGATTCTCTGGCTAATGGAAAGATGATCAAGATGCCTCAGTCGGGCTCAGATCACAACCGCAAACACCACCTATTGAAGCCTGACCTGCAAAAGCTACATCATAGAGTGTGGGGGATGTGATTCTGTGGGTAAATCTGTGAACAAACCATGTGTAAACCTGATCAAGCTGAGCGTTGGCACCGAGAACGTCGATGATCTGTTCGCATGGCAGTCTGGCCAACAGGCGCAAATGGCGGATGGCCTGCCGCGCCACGTCACCCGGATGTTTCCCAAAAGGGTCGACGAAATCCTGAACGGCGGCTCGATCTATTGGGTGATAAAGGGCGTGATACAGGCCCGCCAGCGGATCCTGCGCCTTGACGAGGTCACGGGCGGCGACGGTATCCGCCGCTGCGCCATCGTGCTGGACCCGGACCTGACCCGCACCCAAACCAGCCTGCGCCGCCCCTTTCAGGGCTGGCGCTATCTGACGCCCGCCGACGCGCCCCCCGACCTGCCCAAGGGCCGCGAGTCAGAAGAGCCCCTGCCTGTTGAGCTGAACCGCGCACTGGCAGAAATCGGGGTGCTTTAGGGTCCAAACCCTAGACGCGTATTTCTTTTGGCCCTTAAATATCCCCGCCGGAGGCTCCCGCCCCCGCAGCGCGCACAAACCTCATCCCAGGCGCGCCAGAACCTCGGCCATCGCCTTGCGATCCTCATCCACCACGCTGGCCACGCGCGACCGCCACAGCGTCGCCTGCGAGCGCAAGATCAGCCCGTCGGACAATATCTTCAGGTGGTTGGCGCGCAGCGTCTCACCGCTTGAGGTGATGTCGGCAATGGCTTCTGCGGTTTCATTGGCCACGGTGCCTTCTGTGGCGCCCTGACTGTCGACGATGGCATAGTCCGCAACACCTGCGTCGCGCAGGAACTCGCGCACCAGACGGTGATACTTGGTGGCAATCCGCAGCCGGAACCCGTGGGTGGCGCGAAACGCTGCTGCCGCCGCATCCAGATCGTCCAGCGTGTCCACATCGACCCAGGCCTGCGGCACCGCCACGATCAAATCGGCCTCGCCAAAGCCCATCTCTTCCAGCGGTTCCACCTGCTGTTCCCACAGCGGCAGCTTGTCCTGCACCAGATCCGTGCCGGTCACACCCAGATGAATCCGCCCTGCCGCCAGTTCGCGCGGGATCTCGCCCGCGCTCAGCAACACCAGCGACACACCGTCGATGCCGGTCACGGCACCAGCATATTCACGGTCTGATCCTGTTCGGCTGAGCCGGATGTCGCGGGCCGCGAACCAGTCAAATGTCTTTTCCATCAGCCGCCCCTTGGACGGCACACCCAGCTTGATCATGCGCCTGTCTCCAGTTCGGCCATCAGGCCGGGGCGCAGCACGGCCCCCACGGCCGGAATTTCAGCGCCGCCGCCCAGCCTGCGGGTCAGCGCGTCATAGCGCCCGCCGCTGACCACGGCAGGCAGGTCGGCCCGGCCTGCAGCGTAAAAGCCAAAGACGAAACCGTCGTAATATTCCATCGACGTGCGGCCATAGCTGGCCTCGAAATCCAGCCCCTCTACATCCACTCCACGCGCCAGCAACGCATCGGACCGCGCGGCCAAACCGTCAACAGCCCCTGAAATCGACGGCATGTCCACCTCAAGATCGCGCAATTGCGACAGGGCAAAGGGCACCGTTTCACGCACGTTCATCAATGCATCAAGCAACTCCATCTCGGAACCGCTGATCGGCTTTGCAGATGCATCGGCATGCAGCGCGTCAATACGCGTCTCGATCTCGGCGTCCGAACGCAATCCGATCAGCGGGGCCGCGCCCAGCCGGGGTTGCGGGTTGGCCAGCAATGCCTTGCGGCTGGCAGGCACGGGCGCGCGACCCGCGAACCGGTCCAGCAGCGCGCGGAACCGACGCGGCCGCCAGATGTGGCGTAACAGGGCCGCGCGTCGCGCCTCGGTGGTGCGCAACCCGTTGACCGCAGCCGTCAGAATACCGATATCACCGGTGGCTGCGCGCAGATTCAGCCCCGCGACGGCTTCGGCCATCAGCGCGAACACTTCCGCATCCGCCGCTGCCGGATCGGCACGGTCGAACACCTCGAAGCCGACTTGCAGGAATTCATTGGCGCGGTCCGGGTCATCCTCTTGGCGGCGAAACACCTCGCCCGCATAGGTATAGCGCGCGGGATCAGCCCCATGCGCCATGTGCATCTGCACCACAGGCACGGTGAAATCCGGGCGCAGCATCTGTTCGCCGCGCAGCGCGTCGCTGGTGACATAGGCGCGTGCGCGGATGTCTTCGCCGTAGAGGTCCAACAGCAGCTCGGCGCTTTGCAGCATCGGCGGCTCGACCACCTGTGCGCCTGCGGCCTCGAAACGTTCGCGTAGGGCAACCGCCTTGGCGCGGCCTTCGCGGGTGATCATGGTTCTTGTCCTTCGAGGATTTCACGCACCTTGGCCAGCATCTGGTCACGGGGCACTTCGAACTGGCTGGGCCGGTCCTTCCATTCCTCGTGGGTAGCTGTTTCCGCGATCTTGGCGCCAAGGATCAGGTCCTTGATCTGCACCACGCCACGGTCCTTCTCGTCGCCACCTTCGATGATGGCCACGGGGCTGCCGCGTTTGTCGGCGTATTTCAACTGGTTGCCAAAGTTCTTGGGGTTGCCCAGGTAGACCTCGGCGCGAATACCGGCCTGCCGCAGCTCGGCCACCATGGCTTGGTAATCGGCCATGCGCGCGCGGTCCATCACGGTGACGACCACGGGTCCCTGCACGTCGCGTTCCATCCGTCCCTTGGCGGTCAGCGCAGCCAGCAAACGGTCGACGCCAATCGACACGCCTGTCGCGGGCACTTCCTGTCCGGTGAAGCGTTTGACCAGATCGTCATAGCGCCCGCCGCCCGCGACCGACCCGAACTGCCGCTTGCGGCCTTTTTCGTCAAAGATTTCAAAGGTCAGCTCGGCCTCGTAGACGGGGCCGGTGTAGTAGCCAAGGCCACGCACCACCGAAGGATCAATCTCGATCCGGTCGGGGCCATAGCCGCCCGCCGCCAGCAGCGCCGCGATCTCTTCCAGCTCGTCCACGCCGGTCTCGCCGGTTTGCGATCCCGCGACCAGTTCACGCAGCCGCGCCACGGTGGCGGCACCGCTGTCGCGTTTGGCCTCCATGAACCCCATGACCACGTCGGCCTGCGCATCGCTCAGACCCGCGCCATCGGTGAAATCGCCGCTGTCGTCCTTGCGCCCTGCCCCCAGCAGCGCGCGCACGCCGTCCACGCCCAGACGGTCCAGCTTGTCGATGGCGCGCAGGACGATGCCGCGTTCGTGTTCCATGGCTTCGGGGTTGGCGGGGTCCAGAACGCCCGCGACCTCCATCACGCCGTTCAACACTTTGCGGTTGTTGACGCGAATGATGTAATCGCCGCGCGGAATGCCGACTTGTTCGAGCGTGTCGGCCAGCATCGCACAAATTTCGGCGTCGGCGCCCATGCTGGCGCTGCCGACGGTGTCTGCGTCGCATTGATAGAACTGGCGGAACCGGCCCGGTCCCGGCTTTTCATTGCGCCAGACCGGACCCATCGCATAGCGGCGATAGGGGTTGGGCAAATCGTTGCGGTGCTGGGCATAGACCCGTGCCAGCGGCGCGGTCATGTCATAGCGCAGCGCCAGCCAGTCGCCGGGCTTGTCGCCCTCGCCGTCTTCTTGCCAGCCGAAGACGCCCGCGTTGGGGCGGTCCACGTCGGGCAGGAACTTGCCCAGCGCCTCGACCGTCTCGACCGCACTGGTTTCCAGCGCATCAAAGCCATAGCGATGATAGACCCCGGCAATCGCCTGCAACATTTCAGCGCGGGCGGTGACTTCGGTTCCGAAATAGTCGCGGAACCCCTTGGGCGTTTCCGCCTTGGGGCGTGGGGTCTTTTTTGGCTTTGCCATGACAGGCTCCGATCGGATCAGCGTTCGCGCATGGGCTTACGATATGGGCCAGATGGGGGCAAGCACCTCGCGCCCCATTGCATGCGGTGGCATGATGGCCCACATGGGCACCAAAGGAGATCCCGCATGGAACAGCTCGAAGAACAGATCGCCCACCTGATCCGCACCGTCGACGACCTGTCGGATGTCGTCGCCCGTCAGGAGGGGGAAATCGCCACGCTGACACGCCGCGTCCACATGCTGATGCAGCGCGAAGGCGAACGCGAATCCCAGACCACCGGCGGCACGGTGATTGGCGACGAACGCCCGCCCCATTACTGACAGCTCCGGCAGGGTGGCTGCCCGGCCCTTCGGGGAGAGTTTAAGGGCAAGATGAAGCAAAGACCGCGCTTTCATGCGCAGACCCGTCGCTTCTCTGGTTTGAAAAATCCCCCCCCGGAGGGCCCGCAGGCCCCAAGCGGCTCAGGGTGTTTTGATCGCCGCCGCCATCACCTGACCATCATGCAACAGCATATCCGCCCAGCGGGCGTTGTCGCCGAAGTGTTCGTAGGTGCTGATAAAAACCGTGTCGCGTTCCAACCGCCCGATGGCTTTGCCGCAGGGTTTGCGTTTGCCGACGCGACAGACCTGCGATTTCACCTTTTCATAGGCTTTGTCCGTGTCACTATATGGATATTCCTCGGCCGGTTTACCATAGCGCAGCTGTTCGTGCATCGATGGCGCCCCGAACATGGCAAGCGCTGCGGTAAACTGGCGCGGGCAGCCGTCCGAAAAGCCGGTGACGTAGAAGGTGCGGGCTCCGGTGCTTTTCGGGTTGCTGTCGTAGAGGGCAAAGCCGTTGCCCCGCGCGGGTGCCTTGTCAATCCTGGTGCCCAATGCGCGGCGACCTGCATCGCAGACCCTTGCGATGGCCCCATAGGGCAGCACCGCGCCAACGGGCACATCCAGCGTATCGGGGCCGGTGCGTCGACTGGCGTGACCGCCACCAAAGAGGCCGCTGCGCTTGCGTTCCGAAACCCGCGCTTGCGGGGCGCGATCAGGAATATCGGGGGAAAGCGATGCGCTTTGTACGCTTGCATCTGATGCAGTCTGATCTTTGGCGGTTGTGCGCGCACCCAACAGGCCGAACAGCCCGCGCCGCTTTTCCGGTTCGACCAGTGGGGCCTTGTCAAAGGCGGCCTCTGCCGCTTTGGGATCAGCCTGCGCGGGGTCAGGTGTCAGCGCGCCATCACCGGAGCCATCCTCTGCACTGTCGCCCGCATCGGGCGTCGCATCGCCGCTGTTGTTCAGCAACGCACCAAAGAGTCCACCTTCACGGGCCAGCTCTTCGGGGGATGGCAGTGCGGCAGCGACCGGTTGTTCGTCCGCCAGTTCCACATCAGCGATATGTTCGACCTTGTCCAGCGGATCACCGCAGCCTGCCAATGCAAGCGCCATCGCCAATCCTGCCAAAGTCTTGTGCACGCCGCACCTCCTGCGTTTGCGTGCGCAAGTGTTAACGCAAGCAGCGCGCCCCTGTCCACCAAGTTGGCCCCGGCCAGCAAAGCCGTGCCTAGGCGGCGCTGCGCCTCAGACCCACTTGGCCAGCGGCGGCAGGCTCATCAACACCGCGTTTGCGTCATGGCCGGTTTCCAGCCCGAACTTGGTCCCGCGATCATAGACCAGATTGTATTCGGCATAGAGCCCGCGATGCACCAGTTGCGCGTCTTTGTCCGCGTCATCCCACGGCATTGCCCGCCGCGCAGCGACCAGTGGCACAAAGGCCGGCAGAAAGGCGCGGCCGATGTCCCGGGTCAGGGCAAAGTCCGCCTCCCAGTCGCCGGTACAGTGATCGTCCATAAAGACGCCGCCCACGCCCCGCGCCCGTTTGCGGTGGGGGATGTAGAAATAGTCATCCGCCCAGGCCTTGAGACGCGGGTACAGGTCAGCGCCGTGCGGATTCAGATGCGTCTGTTGTGTGGCATGGAAATGGGCGGTGTCCTCGGCATATTCGATGCAGGGGTTCAGATCCGACCCGCCTCCGAACCACCAAGCATGCGGGGTCCAGAACATGCGGGTGTTCATATGCACCGCAGGCGCGTGGGGGTTCTGCATATGCGCCACCAGACTGATTCCAGACGCCCAGAACCGCGGATCGTCCTTCATCCCCGGAATGCCCTTGCGCGCGGCCATCGCCACCTGCGCCCGCTCGCCCAAGGTTCCGTAGACGGTCGAGATGTTCACCCCGACCTTTTCGAACACACGCCCGCCACGCATCACGCTCATCAATCCGCCGCCCGCGTCTGATCCGTCGTCCGAGGCGCGCGTGGTTTCTGTCACCTCGAAGGCGCCGGGGGCTTTGTCGGACAGCGGCCCGGTGTCGTGGCTTTGCTCAAGTCCTTCGAATGCGGCAACGATTTCATCGCGCAAGCTGCGGAACCACGCGCTGGCCTGCGCCTTTCGGGCTGAAAAGTCTTCGGTCATCAGAACGCCTTAATGTGCAGGTGCGCGGACCGGGTCCAACAGGCTGCGCCCGCCGTCGACCGTGATCGTTTCGCCGGTGATAAATCCCGCCCCTTCAGAGGCCAGAAACTGAACCGCGTCCACCAGCTCGCCGGGGCTGGCAATGCGTTCCAGCGGGGTGTGGTTTTCAATGTCCTCGCGCCATTCACGGTGGTCCATGATCGACGACTTGAGCGAGGCCGACATGACCGACCCAAAGGCCACCGCATTGACCCGAATGCGGTCATGCGCCAGTGCCAGCGCCATTGAACGGGTCATCTGTTCCAACGCGGCTGAAGCGATGGAATAGCCCAACAGTTCGGGGCGGGTGTGCCGTGCGGCGATGGACGACAGGTTGATGATCGATCCGACCTGCCCCTCGGTCTTGCCTTCGGCTTGTTTGATCATCCGGCGCGCGACCTGTTGGGTCAGGCGCAGCGATGTCATCAGGTTCTGCTCCAGCAGGATTTCGACGCTGGTATCATCCACGTTCAGCGCGTCGGTTTCCATGACCTGACGCGACGCGTTGACCAGAATGTCGACCTCGTCAAAGGCATCAATCGTGGCCGAGACCAGATTGGCAATGGTCAGACGCTGGCGCAGGTCGCCCGCAAAATAGCGGATGCTGCCCTCGTCCGTCTTGTCGCCATGCTGCTGGATCAGCGCCTTTTCATCCATGTCGGCGCACATCACGTTGGCGCCCTTGTCGGCAAACTGTCGCGCGATGGCCAGACCAATACCGTTGGCCGCCCCCGTCACAATCGCCGTCTTGCCTGAAATCGAAAATGACATCGCCTGATCCTTATGTCCTGCGTTTGGGCTTGGTCGCCCGCGTCAATTTGAATCGTCCGTCCCCGCCCACATCCTCGACGCGGGCAAACTGCTGCTCCAGCGCCGTCTCGTATGGCAGATGACGGTTCGCAACCATCCACAGGGTTCCCTGCGGGGTCAACACCCGTGCCGCCGCGGCGACAAAAGCCTGCCCCAGCGACGGATCGGCATTGCGTGTGGTGTGGAACGGCGGGTTCATCACCACCGTGTCGATACGCCCCTTTGGCGCCCAGCGTGTCGCATCCGCCCAGTGAAACTGCGCGCGCGGATCGGTGACGTTGCGCCTGGCGCATTCCAGCGCAAGATGGTGCGCCTCGACCAGATGCACCGCCTCGACGTCGCTGCGGGTCAGAATGTGAGCTGAAAGAAAGCCCCAGCCCGCCCCCAGATCAGCCACCTGCTTGCCCAGCTTGTCAGGCAGCGCCGCCGCCAGCATTTCCGAAGCGGGATCAATGCCATCTGCCGAAAACACGCCAGGCCCTGTCCAGAACCCGCCATCGGTCAGCGCCGGGCCTTGCGCCCAATCGGCAAACGCATCGCTGGCTTGCATCCAGAACAGCTTGCCATGCGCCTTGTTGATCGCCTCGGTCACATCGGTGCGCTTGCGTGTTTCCTTGCGAATGCTGTCGATCCCGTCGGTTTTCTGCCCGTCGATCACAACCACACCATCCGTCGCGGCACAGGCCTGCGCGATCAGCACATGGGCCTCGGCCTTGGCGCGCGGCACGCAGACCACAGCGGCCGCATAGCGCCCTTCGGCGGCGGTGCGGCAGGTCAGGCCCAACGCTTCAAAATGATCGTGCACTGGGCGCAGGGGCGAGATGACCTCGCAAGGCCCCAACGCGCTGAGGTCTGCACCAGCGGCGGGCGCAAAAACCGCAATCCGCCCGGAAACGTCAAAGCCCACCGCGACCGCCAGCGGCAAACGCGCGCCGATCACAGCGCCGACACCCGAAGTTTTTCCAAAACTCGATATCGTTTCCCCGTCAGGGAAACGTCCCAATGACCCTGCGCGTGCATCGTTGTCAGTCTTCTTTTTCCATGGTGCATTGCAGCGGATGCTGGTGCCGACGCGCAAAATCCATCACCTGCGCCACTTTCGTCTCGGCAATCTCGTGACTGAAGACACCGACCACGGCCAGCCCCTTTTTGTGGACCGTCAGCATGATTTCGAAGGCCTGCGCATGATTCAGCCCGAAGAATCGCTCAAGCACCAAAACGACGAATTCCATCGGCGTATAGTCATCGTTCAACAGCATCACTTTGTACAACGGAGGCCGCTTGGTTTTCGGCTTGGTGTCTGTGATGACAAAGGTATCTCCGTCATCATCTGACTTGCCTGCCATTATATGCGTCTGTCGCAGTATCAAAACGTCACCCAAATCCGTTGTCTGTCTGTCAACCCACTATATAACG
Organism: Pseudosulfitobacter sp. DSM 107133; assembly: GCF_022788695.1. Classification (NCBI taxonomy): domain Bacteria; kingdom Pseudomonadati; phylum Pseudomonadota; class Alphaproteobacteria; order Rhodobacterales; family Roseobacteraceae; genus Pseudosulfitobacter; species Pseudosulfitobacter sp. DSM 107133. The sequence goes on along the minus strand of NZ_CP085154.1, from coordinate 699,189 downwards.
CCCGGACGGCCCATGAAAAGAGGCAGACCCTGCGATGCATCAAACCTTAACCACTATTGCCTTCGATGCGGACGACACTTTGTGGCACAACGAACGTTTCTTCAAGCTGACGCAAGAGCGGTTTGCCGATCTGCTGGCACCCCACACCGATTCTGACGCGCTGATGCGCCGTCTTCTGGCGGCGGAACGGCGCAACATCGGCCACTATGGATTCGGCATCAAGGGCTTCGTGCTGTCGATGATCGAAACCGCACTTGAGGTCACGCAGAACGCCGTACCCGGCGCGGTGATTGCCGAGCTGATCGCTGCGGGGCAGGACATGCTGCAACACCCCATCGACCTGTTGCCCCACGCCACCGACGCCCTGCGGGCCGCGCAGGCCGTTGGTCCGGTGTTGTTGATCACCAAGGGCGACCTTTTGGATCAGGAGCGCAAAGTGGCCCAGTCCGGCCTGGGCGATATGTTCGACGCGGTCGAGATTGTGTCAGCCAAAACACCCGCAACCTACACGCAGATTTTTGATGTCTACGACGGTGCCGCGCGCAGCATGATGATCGGCAACTCACTGGCATCAGACGTGCGCCCGATGCTTGAGGCCGGCGGCTGGGGCGTCCATGTGCCCCACGATCTGCTGTGGGATCTGGAACATGCCGAAACGCCCGACAGCCACCCGCGATTTCGCGAGATTTCGGATCTGGGCGGCCTGCCCGACCTGCTGGCGCAGCTCGGCTGAGTCTCGCTGACCAAAGCGCCATATTCCTGACACAATACAGGGTGTGGACAACCTTGACACCTCAACCCCTAAATGTGGCCATGCAGACGCGGTGGATTTCGATATTCCCCTTAGAAATAAGGGTTTATTACACCCACAACCTATGCTAGCCTCGGTCTCATAATCGGCCACTCGAAATAATCGGGGGTCACGAGGCAGATAAAAGGCAGGTTTCCAGTGAAGGTTCGGCGCATTCAGCCGGCCCGTTTCGGGCTATTCGTTTTCGTGGCGCTGTGGATGCTGGTGGTTCTTCCGCTCAGCGCCCTTGCAGCCCCATATGCGGCCTATGTGATCGACGCCCGAACGGGCGAGGTCCTGCATGAACACAATTCCAACGCCCGCCTGCACCCTGCATCGCTGACCAAGATGATGACGCTGTACATCACCTTTGAAGCGGTCAAGAAGGGCGAGATCACGATGGACACGATGGTGACCGTTTCGAAAAACGCTGCCTCGGAAGAACCGTCCAAGCTGGGCCTGCGGCCCGGTCAAAAGATCAAACTGCGCTATCTGGTGCGGGCCGCTGCGGTGAAATCCGCAAACGATGCCGCCACCGCAATTGGCGAGGCCATTGGCGGATCAGAGGCGGCTTTTGCGCGCCGCATGAACCGCACGGCCAAAGCAATGGGTATGACCCGCACAACCTTCAAGAACGCCAACGGGCTGACCGAAGCAGGGCACCTGAGCACCGCCCACGACATGACCATTCTGGGCCGCCACCTGCTGTATGACTATCCAGAATATTACAACCTGTTTTCACGCACCTCGGCCGATGCGGGCGGCAAGACAGTATACCATACCAATCGCCGCTTTCTGGCCTCCTACAAGGGCGCCGACGGGATCAAGACGGGCTATACGCGGGCGGCGGGCTTCAACCTGACAGCCTCGGCCCAGCGCGGCAACGAACGGATCATTGCCACTGTATTCGGCGGAAAATCCACCGCCTCGCGCAATGCCAAAGTGGCCGAACTGCTGGACCTCGGCTTTCGCCGCTCGCCCAGCAATGCTCCGGTCCGCAAACCCGCCAGCCCGTCCTATACTGACGAACCGGTTGTTGTTGCCGGAAACGGGCAAGCCCCGCAAGGCGCAGGCAAAACCATCCGCGTGACTGGCGCTGTTACACGCAGCCTGCGCCCCAGCCTGCGCCCGGGCGAGACAGGGCAGCCGGTTCTTGTCGCCCAGGCGCCGCCACCGATTGTCACTCCCGACGACATCTCGGCAGCGCTGGTCGAGGCGCAGGCCGCATCGCTGGCCGATGCAAAGCCAACTGTCGCACATAAAACCGCGCCCAAATCCACATCGGTACGCCCGGAACCGCGCCCCGAGGATCTTGTGCTGGCCAGCGTCGACACCTCATCTGCCGCCACGACCAGTATCGTCGAGACGCCCGAACCCGAAGTTGTCACCCGTCTGTCCACTTCGGGGGGCCGCCACTGGGGCGTCAACGTGGGCCGGTTCCCCAGCCGGTATCAGGCTGAAAAGGTTCTGCTGAAGACAGCGCTGACCGAAATGGCCACGCTGGATGGCGCACTGCGCAAGGTTGTGCGCCGCCCGCAGGGCTTTGACGCGCATTTCGTCGGCATGACCCGCGACACCGCCGATCTGGCCTGCCGGCGGCTTCAGGCGCGCAACATGACCTGTTTCATGGTCGGCCCTGCGTCATAAATCGCCCAGCGTCGGAACCTGACGCGCCAGCCAGCGCACAAAGGTGCGCAGACCCGGACGCATGACACCAGGCCGTGTGACCAGATGATAGCCCGCTCCGGCCTGCGGCTCTTCGAACAACTGAACCAGCCGCCCCTCTTTGATGTCTGTCGCCACAAAGGCACGCACGGTCACCGCAATGCCCTGCCCGCCCCGCGCCGCATCCAACACCAGATTTCCCGGCATCTGCATATAGGCTCCCACAGCCCCCTGTTCGACACCGTGGCGACGCAGCCATGTTGTGCTTTCGGTGGTGCCAAGCTCTTCGAGCCATGGCAGACAGGCCAGATCGGCGGGGCTGGCCACTGGCCGGCCTGCGATCAGCGCGGGCGCTGCAACCACGACAATCGGTGATTCAAGCAACATCTGACTGTCGTGACGCGGCCATGGCCCGACCCCGTAGCGAATCGCCAGATCAATCCCGCCGGGACTCAGCTCGGCCAGCTTGGGCGTCGGATCGATCAACAGCTTTATCAGCGGGTTATCAGCCTGAAAGGCAGGCAAACGCGGCATCAGCCACGCGGCGGCAAAGGTCGGGGTGGTTGAAACATGCACCGCGCGCGCATCGCTGACGCCGGTGATATCCTCGACCGTGCGCGCGATGTTGCCGAAGCCTTCGCTGCATGCCTGCGCGAGTACAGCGCCTGCCTCGGTCAGTTCCAGATTGCGCCCTGTGCGGTCGACCAATGACACACCCAGGTGGCCCTCAAGACTGCGTATCTGCTGGCTGACGGCCGCGTGGCTGACACCCAACGTGCCCCCTGCGCCCACCAGCGTGCCCCGTTCCGCAAAGGCCGCAAAGGCCCGCAGCGCGGCCAGCGGGGGCATATAGCGCCAATCCATATGAAATCTCAGCTTACATAATGAAAATCCAATTGAGTCGCATGATCAGTCGTTTCTTTCCATATTACAAGGACACAAGCGTAACTTAGAAAGGACACGCCATGTTGAATATCTATGCAGATACTTTCAGAACTGCGACGCGGACCAACACAACACGCGTATACGACGCGCCTGCCAAAGCGCCGCGCAAGCGCTGGCTGCCCAAGGGTCACTGGTTCGTGCGGCCAGCGCGCGACATTGACCTGAACAAACTGTGAGCGCCGCCATGAACACCGTCACTGCCCTGGTCCTCGTCGATATCCAGAACGACTATTTCGACGGGGGCCTGTGGCCGCTGCATGACATGGACGCAGCCGCCGAGGTCGCCGCCAGCGTGCTGGCCCATGCGCGCAGCCGTGGGTGGCCTGTATTCCATGTCTTTCACCACGGTGCCGAGACTGCACCGTTTTTCCGACCCGATACCGCGGGGGCCGAAATTCACCCTTCGGTCACGCCGATCGCGGGCGAAGCAATGATCCTGAAACACCGCCCCAACAGCTTTCTAAACACCGACCTGCACAGGCTATTGCAAACCAAAGGCGTCACCCACCTTCGTCTGATTGGCGCGATGAGCCAGATGTGTATCGACGCCACGGCCCGCGCGGCCCGTGATCTGGGCTATACTGTCGAGATCATCGCCGAGGCTTGCGCATCCCGCGCGATCAACTGGAACGGCACCGAAGTGCCTGCGCCGCTGGTACATGCCGCCTTTATGGCTGCGCTCGACGGCACCTATGCGACTGTCTATCCGACCCTGGATGACGCCGCTTAATGCGTCGCTTGCAGCAGGGTCCGGGTGTATTCCGTTTGCGGGTTGTCGAACATTTCGGCCGCACTGCCATGTTCGACCACGTCGCCCTGCTTCATTACCATCACCTGATGTGACATTGCGCGCACGACCTTCAGGTCGTGGCTGATGAACAGATAGGCCAGCCCGTATTTCTTTTGCAAATCACGCAGCAGTTCGACGATCTGCACCTGCACTGTCATATCCAGCGCGCTTGTCGGTTCGTCCAGTACCACCAGCTTGGGCCGCAAGACCATGGCGCGGGCGATGGCGATGCGCTGGCGCTGCCCGCCGGAAAACTCGTGCGGATAGCGGTCCATCGTGGCCGGATCGAGGCCCACTTCAACCATCACCTCGCTGACCAACTCGCGGCGATCGCGGTGGGCATCGACCTTGTGCACCGTCAGCCCCTCGGCGATGATCTGGGCGCAGGTCATGCGCGGGCTGAGCGACCCGAACGGGTCCTGGAACACGATCTGCATCTCCGACCTCAACCGGCGCAGCTCGCGCGTCGACCATTTGCGCACGTCCTGCCCCATGTAGACGATCCGCCCCTCGGACGAGATCAGCCGCATGATGGCCAGCGCCAGCGTCGTCTTGCCCGAGCCGCTTTCGCCCACAATGCCCACGGTTTCGCCTGCGCGCACCGTCAGGCTGGCGTCGTTCACGGCCTTTACATGGCCGGTGGTGCGGCGCATCAGTCCGGTCTGGATCGGGAACCAGACTTTCAGATGCTCTGTCTCGGCCACCACGCGCGCATCTGCGGCCACGGGGTCCGGCGCGCCCGAGGGTTCGGCGCTGAGCAGCATCTTGGTGTAGTCATGTTGCGGGTTGGCGAAAATTTCTGACGTGGGGCCGCTTTCGACCACTTCGCCGTGGCGCATGACGAACACACGGTCTGCAATGCGGCGCACGATGCCCAGATCGTGGGTGATGAACAGCATCCCCATGTTCTCGGTCTGCTTGAGGTCGGCCAGCAGGTCCAGGATCTGCGCCTGAATTGTCACGTCCAGCGCCGTGGTGGGTTCGTCCGCGATCAGAACGTCGGGCTGGTTGGCCAGTGCCATTGCGATCATCACCCGCTGCCGTTGTCCGCCGGACAGCTGGTGCGGATAGGCGCCCAGACGGCTTTCGGCGTCACGGATGCCGACCTTGTCCATCAGTTCGAGGATACGTTTGCGCGCCGCCTCGCCCGCCAACCCCTGATGCAAGGCAAGGCTTTCGGTCAACTGCTTTTCAATGGTGTGCAGCGGATTGAGCGAGGTCATCGGTTCCTGAAAGATGAAGGAAATGTCGTTGCCCCGCACCTTGCGCAGCAGCGCATCACTGGCGCCGATCATCTCTTGCCCGTCATAGGTGACAGACCCCGAAACCTGCGCGCTGTCCCCCAGCAGCGATACGGTGGAAAGTGCCGACACCGACTTGCCCGACCCACTTTCCCCCACCAGCGCCACGGTTTCACCACGCGCGACGCTGAACGACACGCCCTTGACGGCATCGGTCAGCGCGCCGTCCTGCCGGAAGGACACGCGCAGGTTTTCCACCTTGAGGATGGGATCAGTCATGAAAACGTCTTTCGCGGATCAAAGGCATCGCGGATGCCCTCAAAGATAAAGATCAACAGCGACAGCATCACCGCGAACACGGTGAAGGCGGTAAAGGCCAGCCACGGCGCCTGCAGGTTCTGTTTGGCCTGCAAGGTCAGCTCGCCCAGCGAAGGCGCTGATGAGGGCAGGCCAAAGCCGAGGAAATCAAGGATCGCCAGCGTCGAAATGGTGCCGGTGATGATGAACGGCAGCATCGTCAGCGTCGCAACCATCGCGTTGGGCAGCATGTGGCGGAACATGATGGTCATGTTGCCGACGCCCAAGGCGCGCGCCGCACGCACATATTCCAGGTTGCGGGCACGCAGGAATTCGGCGCGCACCACGCCGACAAGGCCCGTCCAGCTGAACAGCACCAGCAGGAACACAAGCAGCCAGAAACTGCGCCCCAATATCGCGAACATGATGATGATGACATACAGGCTGGGCGTCGAAGACCAGATCTCGATGATGCGCTGAAAGATCAGATCGACCCAGCCCCCAAAGAACCCCTGCACCGCGCCCGCGACGATCCCGATAATGCTGGCCGCACCCGTCACTATCAACGTGAACAGAACCGACAGCCGGAAGCCATGGATGACCCGCGCCAGCACGTCGCGTTTGGTGCCGTCTGTGCCCAGCAGGTTCTGACGGTTGGGCGGCAGCGGCGCCGCGCCGGGGCGGTCCACGGCGGTGTTGAACGAATAGGGGATCAGGGGCCAGATGGCCCAGCCCCGGTTGATCTTCTGCCCGTCAATCTCGCCATCTGCCGCGTCGGCAATCAGCGCGTCGGGATCGTCAAAGCAGGCCTCCATGCCCCCCGTGGCGATCAGACATTTGACCTCGGGGTCGCGGTACACTGCCTCGGTCTGGAAATCACCGCCAAAGTCGGTTTCGGGGTAAAAGTGCCAGATCGGCGTATAGAATTCGCCCTGATAGCGCACGAGTATCGGTTTGTCATAGGCCAGAAATTCGGCAAACAGGCTGAGCCCGAACAGCACCGCGAAAATCCACAGCGACCACAGGGCGCGACGGTTTTTCTTGAAATTGCTCCAGCGGCGTTTGTTCAGCGGCGACAGGGCAAAGATGCGACGGGGCGGGGCCGTCACAACAGCGGAATCATGATCCATCAGCCTTCCCTCCGCTCGAAATCAATGCGCGGATCGACCAGCACATACATCAGGTCCGACAGGATGCCGACCACCAGCCCGATCAGGCCAAAGATGAACAACGTGCCAAACACGATGGGATAATCACGCGCCACCGCCGCCTCGAAGCCCAGACGGCCCAGACCATCCAGCGAAAAGATCGTCTCGATGATCAGCGAACCGCCAAAGAACACGCCGATGAACACCGCAGGAAAACCCGCAATGACGATCAGCATGGCGTTGCGGAAAACGTGGCCATACAGCACACGGCGTTCCGACAACCCCTTGGCGCGGGCGGTCATCACATAGTGTTTCTTGATCTCGTCCAGAAAGCTGTTCTTGGTCAGCAGGGTCAGCGTGGCAAAGGCCCCGATGGTGCTGGCCAGAACCGGAAGGGTGATGTGCCAGGCGTAATCCTTGACCTTACCCCACAGGCTGAGCGTGTCGAAATCGTCCGAGGTCAGGCCGCGCAGGGGGAATATCTGCCAATACGATCCACCGGCGAACAGCACCAGCAGCAAAATCGCGAACAGGAATCCGGGGATGGCATAGGCGGCGATAATCGCCCCCGATGTCCAGGTATCGAATTTCGACCCGTCCCTGACCGCCTTGCGGATGCCCAGCGGGATCGAGATCATATAGGCGATCAGCGTCGACCACAGGCCCAGCGTGATCGAGACGGGCAGCTTTTCGATAATCAGATCAACCACGCTGACCGACCTGAAATAGCTCTCGCCGAAATCAAAGCGCATATAGTTCCAGACCATCCGCAGAAACCGTTCCAGCGGCGGCTTGTCAAAGCCGAACTCTTTCTCAAGCTCTTTGATGAACTCGGGCGGCAGACCACGGGCACCAACATATTTGCTGTCCGACGCGGTGTTCAGCGCGTCCATGCCGCCGGCGTCGTTGTTGCCGCCGGCAAAGCCCTGAAACACATCGCCGCCGCCCTGGGCGCGGGCGATGGCCTGTTCAACCGGCCCTCCGGGCACGAATTGCGTCAGCACGAAGTTGACCAACAGGATACCCAGCAGCGTCGGAATGACCAACGCCAGCCGTCTGAGAATATAGGCGCCCATCTGCTACCTCAGCGCGCCCGACGCGCGCAGGGCGTCGGCTTTGTCCTGATTGTACCACCAGAAATCCATGTAGCCCAATTCAAAGGGCGGGATCGTGTCGGGGTGTTCGTACTGGTCGTAATAGGCAACCCAATGGCTGGGATTGTACCAGACGGGAATCATGAAGAATTCGTACCGCAAGGCACGGTCCAGCGCGATCAGGGCCGTTTTCTCGTCGGCGCTGTTCTGCGCGTTCAGGCCCGCGCTTATGATGGCATCGACCAAGGGGCTGGACAGGCCCGCAGGGTTGAACAGTGAAAACGCCGAAGTTTCCGACCCGTAAGCTTGCTGCAAACCGGTGTGGGCAATCAGGAAGGTCAGGTAGCTGTCATAAACCAGATCATAATCGCGGTCCCGTTCGCGGCTGGTGTATTGTGACGAATCGACTTTTTCCAGGGTGATGTCGACGCCCAACTTTTTCACGTTCGAAACATAGTTCTCCATCACCCCGGACAACGTACCCGACGCCGAAGAGTTGAACAGGAAGTTGAGTTTCAGGACCTCGCCCTCGGCGTTGCGGCGAATGCCGTCATCGCCCACGGCCCAACCCGCATCATCCAGCAATTTCATGGCTGTACGGGTGTTGCGCCGGTCCAGCAAACGTTCGGGGCTCGAGGTGTGGGGCACCAGTGCCGGTTCGCTCAGCATCTCGGGCGGCACCAGATCGCCCAGGCTTTGCAACAGGTCCAGCTCGGCGCCTTCGGGCAGCCCGTTGGCCATCACGTCAGTGTCTTGGGAGAACGAAGCGCGCTGTTTGAACAATCCGTATTGCAGACTTTCGTTGGTCCATTCAAAATTGAACGCAAGTGCCAGTGCCTGACGCACACGACGGTCTTTCAGCGGCTCTGAGTTCAGATTGAACACGATGCCGGCAGGTGTCGGGGGCGCGCCGTCGGGCAGGTCTTCGACCTTGATCGCACCGCTTTTCACCTTGGGGAAATCATAACCCGTCGCCCATTTCTTGGAATCGCTTTCGCGGCGGAACGTGTATTCGCCCGCTTTGAAGGCCTCGAACGATGCGGTGTCGTCACCGAAAAATTCGACGCGGATCTGGTCAAAGTTGTTGCGCCCGACGTTGAACGGCAAATCCTTGCCCCAGTAATCGGGGTTGCGTTTATACACGATCCGGCGGTTCACATCGACGCTGTCGATCACATAGGGGCCGGAACCGGGGGAAACCTCCATGCGGCTTTCGTTCAGGCCTGCGCCGGTTTTTTCGTACCAGGCCTTGGACCATGCAGGCACCGCGCCGACCTGATCAATCAATGTGCGCCGCGAAATGCCGGGGGCGAAATAGAATTTGATGGTGTGATCGTCGAGCACCTCGACCTTGGGGATACGCTTGCGCACCGCGTCTGCATAAGATTTCAGCCCCTCATCCAACAGCAGGTTGTGCGAAAATTCGATGTCATAGGCGGTGACAGGGGTGCCATCCGAGAACTTGGCCTCGGGGCGCATGTGGAAAATCACCCAATTCTTGCCCTCGTCATACTCAAGGCTTTCGGCCAGCAATCCGTAGGATTCGGCATAGACATCGGCAGGCACAGCGGCACCCGTCGGCCCCTCGCCCAGCAGGCTTTCGTACATCATCGACGACAGCGCGCCGGCACGGCCCTTGCGGGTGTAGGGGTTCATCGAATCAAAGGTGCCCACCACTCCAAGCGAGATTTCACCACCCTTGGGGGCGTCAGGATTCACATAGGAAAAGTGTTTGTAATCCTCGGGATAGCTTAGATCGCCATAGAAAGAGTAGCCATAAGTATCGATAATCCTGTCATCCGCCGCAGCGTCGGCATCGGTGGCCGCCGCGTCATCGGCCCAAACCGGCAACGCGAGCATCAGCGCCAACAACAAAGCCAGACCAACGGCCCAGACACCTCTGTCCGGCGTGGTGCTGCGGGCCCTGGCGATAACGCGGGCCTTTTGGCTGCGGTGGTGGCGTGACATCATGATACCTGTCCTCCTTGGTGGGGGTCGTTTTTGGCGTTGGTTTCAACGCAATATGGCACATCTACGCGAAAGGGCCAGCCGCACCAGACACAAGTTGAGTTTCCGTGAACGACGGTGAAACCTCAGCAACAAAAGGCCGGCCGCACAAAAAAGGCCGCCTGCGCGATGCAAGCGGCCTTTTGAAATCTGGAATTGGCGCAGATCAGTTCGTAACGCTTTGAATGTAAGCGATCACGTCGGCGCGCTCTTCCGGTTTTTTCAAACCGGCAAAGCCCATTGCGGTGCCCGAAATAAAGCCGCGCGGGTTTTCGATAAAGTGGCTGATCTCTTCAGGTGTCCAGACGCCACCGTGTCCCGCCATCGCCGCCGAATAGCTGAAGCCTGCAACCGCCCCGACATCGCGGCCTACAAGACCGTCCAGGTGCGGGCCGGTGCCGTTGCTGCCATCAAGCTTGTGACAAGCCGAGCACTTGCGGAAAACCTTGGCGCCTTTTTCAACGTCGGCGTTGGCCATCAGCTCGTCAAAATTGACTTCTTCGGCGGGCGCGGCATCACCACCACCGTCAGCCACTTCGATGACATAGGCCGCCTCGCCGTGGCTTTCGGGATGATACAGCCCCTCGGCTGCCCACTTGCCCAGCAGGAAAATAAGAAGCGCGCCACACAGCGCCCCGGCCACCTTTGTCGTCGTCATAGTGTCGAACATTTGTCTCGCATCCACGTCTATGGGTTTGGCGCGGTTTCTACGGCTTCCCCTTGGCTGTGGCAAGGTGTAGTTACCGCGACCAATCGCCCTGCCCCCGGTAAAGTGCAGCGGGGCCAGTGACAAAGGACCGATCATGCCCGAACGTATTGCATTTCAAGGCGACCTGGGCGCCTACAGTCACGAAGCCTGCCTGAACGCGCGGCCCGGAGCGATTCCCGTGCCTTGCACCACCTTTGACGACGTGATTGACGCCGTGAACAGCGGCGCTGCCGATCTGGCCATGCTACCGGTTGAAAACACGACCTATGGCCGCGTGGCCGACATTCACAGGTTGCTGCCGCAATCCGGCTTGCGCATCGTCGGCGAAGCCTTTGTGCGCGTGCGCATTGCCGTGATGGCAAACCCCGGACAGACGCTGGACGATATCAAACATGTGCGCGCGCATATGGTGCTGATTCCGCAGGCGCGTGCCTTTTTGAATGCCCACGGAATGACCGCCGAAACCGCAGCCGACAGCGCCGGTGCCGCCGCCGATATCGCGGCCTCCGGCGAAATGGGCGTGGGGGCGCTGGCCTCGGCTGTCGCGGCGGAAATTCACGGGCTGACCGTTCTGGCCAATGGCATCGAGGATCAGGGCCACAACACAACGCGGTTCCTGCTGATGGCGCCGCAAGCTGATTACAGCCGCCGCGCCGATCACATGATCACCACCTTTGTGTTCGAGGTGCGCAACATTCCCGCCGCGCTGTACAAGGCGATGGGCGGCTTTGCCACCAACGGCGTCAACATGACCAAACTGGAAAGCTACATGGTGGGCGGCGCGTTTACCGCCACCCAGTTTTATGCAGATATCGAAGGCCACCCGGAAGATCCGGGTGTGGCCCGCGCGTTGGAAGAGCTCGATTATTTCACCAACATGATTGATATTCTTGGCGTCTATCCCGCAGCCCCCGGACGCGACTAGCGTCCGTATCCAATTGCCACCCATAACGGTACATCGTATGTCAATTCACGGGAATTTGCTTTTGCAGCATTTCGTAAGATTTTACGCTGCTGAACCTTCTAAAAACTGAGCGCGTCCAATGCCGGATTCTTTCGAGAAATACAGCCTGACTTGGCATGTCACCCCCGAGCTTTTGGGCGTGCTCAGTGCCAGTGGAAAATTTGAAAATACCAATCCGGCCTGGTACAAAATTCTGGGCTGGCGTGCAGCTGATGTCGAGACAAGACAGTTCTTTGATTTTATCCACCCCGATGATTTCGCAAAAACCGAACGCGCCTTTGAACTTGTCCAAAAGGGCAAGCCGATCATGGGGTTCGAAAACCGCTATCGACACCGTGACGGCAGTTATCGTTGGTTGTCATGGAACTGCGTGCCGGAAGGTGGCCGTTTCTTTTGCTCGGCCCGCGATGTCACCGAAGAAAAACTGAATCGGGCCAATTTGAAAAACCGCGAAGAAGAAGCACGCTTTCGCGAGCAATTCATCGCAATCCTTGGCCACGACCTGCGCAACCCGCTGGCGGCAATCAATGCCGCCACCCGCATGTTGCAGCGGCGCGAAGACGACCCCGAAAAACTTCAACTAATGAGCTCGGTTCAGGATTCAGTCGGACGCATGTCGGCGCTGATCAACGACATGATGGACTTTGCCCGCGCCCGACTGGGCAACGGCATCAATCTTGCGACCCGGTCAGACACAGAGCTGCACGCGGTTCTGGATCAAACTCTGGATGAAATCCGTCTGGCCCACCGCGAAACAGAATTTGAAGCTGATTTCGATTTTTCCGACCCTGTACAGGTTGATGGCCAGCGCATTTCACAGCTGGTGTCGAACCTGCTGTCCAATGCCGCAACCCACGGCGACAACCTGAATCCCGTGCGTTTGCAGGCCCGCGATGAAAACGGGAACCTGGTTATTTCCGTGCAAAACAGCGGCGCGCCGATCCCCCCCGAACGGTTAAGCGGAATTTTCGAACCGTTTTCGGGCTCGGAACCGGACGCAGAACAGCGCGGGCTGGGTTTGGGATTGTACATCGCAGACCAGATTGCGCGCGCGCACAACGGGTCTATGCACGCCACATCGGATGAGACCGGCACCAGCTTTGTTTTCACAATGCCGCGCACGACCGAAGCGGAACATAGCAGCGCCTGATCCTGTCAGGCCAGGCGTTTGTAACGCTCTTCCATCGTTTTTGCATATTCCGCCACACGCAGCTTGAATCGTTTGGTCAGTGAGGTTTTGGCCAGTTTCAGCGACTGGACCAGCAGCCGCGAAGACAGGTTCAACGGCGTGACCTCAAGTGAAATGGCGACGCGCGTGCGACTGCGCGACAAGGACATAAGTTCAACCTGAAACGTCCCCTCAAGACCAGGAGAGCGATAGGCCAGCAGCATATCCTGCGGCCGCTCGAACCGGGTCATTTCCAGCTGCACCTTGCGCATCTTGCCACGCATTGAAAACACTACGTCCCACATCATACCGATGCCGGGGCTTTTCAGCCGGTCCACCCGCTGCACCTCTGCGCCGCGACGCATGGCAGACCGTTCGAACCCCTCGAAATCGCAGAGCATGTCAAACACGGCTTCGATAGGAGCCTCGATATCTTCGCGGGTCGAGAATTTCATGGTGCGGCCTGTGCTCTTTTGCTTTTTTCAGCAGTTTCTTCTTAATCCAGCGTATCCGCAAGCCAGTTCTCTAGCAAAAAATGTGCAATTGCACCTTTGCGGGCGGGCAAAATGTGCGGATGTTCACCGGCAAAGACCTGAACCATGTCTTCACGACTGACCCACATCGCATCCTCGATCTCGACCGGATCAATCTGGATTTCCGCGCTCAGCGCCTCTCCGTGACACCCGAACATCAGCGATGCCGGAAAGGGCCAGGGCTGGCTGGCAAGATAGTCCACCTGCCCCACCCGCACGCCGCTTTCCTCAAACACCTCGCGGCGCACGGCGGCTTCCAGTGTCTCGCCCGGTTCGACAAAACCGGCCAGCAGGGAATACATGCCCTCGGGCCAGCCCGGAGAGCGCCCCATAAGAACCGCATTTCCATGGGTAATCAACATGATAACAACCGGATCGGTGCGCGGAAAGTGGCTGGTGTGGCAGGCCGGACAGTCGCGTTTCCATCCACCGTCTGCAATTTGGCTGGCGACGCCGCATTGGGAACAGAACCCGTGACTGTCATGCCACCCGATGATCGCCTTGGCGGTGGCAGCCAGTTCGGCATCACGCGGGCTGAGCCAGGTCATGATGCGGCGCAACTCGGCAAAGACCTCGATGCCTTCCAACGTCGGGTGGTGCTGTTCGCTGGGGTCCAGAAAACTGCCAAGCGCGGCCATTTCGGCCGGGTCCGGCTCCCAGTTCGACAGATCAAAGGCAAAGCGCGGCGCGCCGTCCTCGCGGCCCAGAAAAACCGGTTCACTCACTGCATCTTGCAAAATCGGGTGATCCATAGGCAAACGCATCAAGATGGCGGGCCGGATACGCACAATCAGGGGCTTGCCCCGCCACAGCACGATAGCGCGGGCATCGGGATGGGCACGCGCGGCGGCAATGGCAGCCGGGTCGGCCCGTATTTCGCCCGCACGGTCCAGTGCCGAACCTCCGAAAGTCACCTGTTCCGCATGTCGCATATCTGCTGTCTCCCTCGTATGTGCTCACCTTTGGCATGCACAACTAAAGTGTTCAATCCCGCGAAAAATCTTGCGGGCCACAGGAATTGCAACCTAAGGTGTGACTTGTGAATTTGTTCCTCCCTTAATGATTGCCCCCAATGGTCTCCAGTTCCCCGTCCGACGCAGACCCGTTTATCACACCCCCTATCACCGCCGGTCTGCGTATTCTGGCCACCACCGACATGCATATGCAGTTGACCGCGCACGACCACATTCAGGCCGTGACCCGCCCCACCGGCGGGCTTGCGCGGGTGGTCACGCTGATGGAACGGGCCCGTACCGAAGCAGGCGATGCACTTGTACTGACCTTTGACAACGGCGATCTGCTGCAAGGGTCTGCAATGGCCGAGGTAATGGCGTCCCCCGCCCATATTGCACAGCACCCCATTGCAGAGTGCCTGACCTTGGCAGGCTACGATGCCATCGGTCTGGGCAATCACGATCTGGACCACGGCCTGTCTGTTGCGCACCGCTTGCTAAGGGGCATTTCCTGTCCTGTTCTTAGCGCCAACTTCGAATCCAGCGCGCTGCCATTCGTGCGCCCCTACACCTTGCTGCATCGCGAGGTGCGCGGCAGTGACGGCGTTTTGTATCCTTTGTGCATTGGTGTCACCTCTGCGCTTCCTGAACAGACAAAACTTTGGAATTATAGACAACTGGGGCAATCATCGCGCTTTGTCAGCCCGGTCCCGCGACTGGCGGAACTGATCCCACGAATGAAAGCCGAAGGAGCAGATCTGATCGTTGTTCTGGCCCACGCAGGAGCAACGGCAGCCAACGCGCCGGACCGGAAAGAGAACTTTGCACTTGCCGCTGCACGTCTGCCCGAAGTGTCGGCAATTGTCTGTGGCCACACCCACCTGAAACTGCCAGGCCCGGATCATCGGGGCATTCCAGGCGTCGACGCCGACGTCGGGCTGTTGCACAATGTGCCTGCTGTGATGCCCGGTTTCGCTGCCAACGCTCTAGGATTGATTGACATCAAGCTAGAGCGCGCGCCCGCAGGCTGGCAGATACGCGACAGCCGCAGTAGCCTGCGTACCGCCGGTGCAGCCGTCCCTGAACACCCTGCCATCCTGCGCACTGTCTCTGACGCCAACAAACTGACCCAATCCCATATGGCCGAACCTGTGGGCCACACAAACATGTACCTGCACAGTTTTTTCGCACATGCGCGCGCAGATCACGCGACGCAAATGCTGGCACTTGGCATGCAGCACGCCATTCGCACAGCCGCGCGTGGCACTGGCTTGGGGCATCTGCCGATCCTGGCGGCCTCCAGCACAGTCGCCAAAGGGGGGATGCCCGGACCACAAAACTATCTGGACGTACCACCCGGCGCGATTTTGCGTCGTGATATGTCACGGATATTTCCCTATTCCGACAGGGTCTGGGCGATTTGCGCAACCGGTGCACAGATACTGGAATGGCTTGAACGCAGCGCTGTCGCCTTTACCCACCTCACCCCGGACAGGCCCGATCAGGCGTTGATACGCCCGGATGTGCCAGGGTTCCAATTCGATGTCATATGCGGCCTGAATGTTACCTTCGACCCCACACAGCCCGCCCGTTATTCGCCAACAGGCCAGCTGATCGCCCCGCGGGCACGCCGCGTTGCCAGTGCCCATTGGAACGGTACACCGCTTGACCCGAAGCAACAGTTTCTGGTCGCGGCCAACAGCTTCCGGCTGTCCGGTGGCAGCGCCTTTCCCGGCCTGTCACCCGACAAGGTCGCAGTGCGCACCGAGGTTTCGGTTATCACCGCCGCAATAAACGCCCTGGCCCACGACCCGATACCCGCAAAGAATCCCGATGCGTGGCGTTTCAAACCGGGACTTGGCGTCACTGCACGGCTTGAAACCGCACCGCAAGCGGAACGCCATCTGGAGCATATCGCCGAACTTGCCCCCATACCCATCGGCCTGACGGACCGCGGATTTCTGAATCTGCGCCTGACCCTGTAGCCAAATGGTTGCCATGGCGCGACACGCCCCCTATATGGGGAATCGAGAGGTTGGCGCGGGCGAGCGCCTCGCCAACCCGGTCAGATCCGGAAGGAAGCAGCCGTAACGAGTCCCGCTTGGGTCGTTGTCCAATCTCTCACCTCAGCCCTTGCGTGGCAAAGCGGCTTTCCCCCTCACAATTATCGCGCGGCGAAGGTATCGCATTGATCCACCAGCCCGCTGTCGTATCCGCGCCGGAACCACCCCGCGCGCTGTTCAGACGTGCCATGGGTAAACGTGTGCGGCTGCGGCACTTGCCCGGCCTGACGTTGCAGGTAATCATCCCCGATCTTGCGCGCCGCATTCAACGCCTCTTGCAGATCGCCCCGCTCCATCAATCCCTGCACCGATTGCGCCCAGACACCTGACAAACAATCCGCCATCAGCTCCAGACGCACCGTCAGCGCATTTGCCTCGGCGGTGTTGGCCTTTTGGCGGGCCGCGTTCACCTGCCCCAGAATGCCCAACTGGTTCTGCACATGGTGCGCAACCTCGTGCGCGATGACATAGGCGGCCGCAAAATCACCCTCGGCACCAAGCTGCTGCGACAACATCGTGAAAAAGGCCGTGTCCAGATAGGCCTTTTGATCCACAGGGCAGTAAAACGGCCCCGTCGCACCTGACGCGCCGCCACAGGGGCTTTGCGTGACACCGTCAAAGACCACCATAACCGGCGGTGTATAGGTGCGGCCCAACTGTTCGGCAAAGATACGGGTCCAGACCTGCTCGGTTGTGGCAAGCACCTGCCCTGCAAATTGCGTGGCTTCGGGATCGGCGGGCTGCGCCTGCGTGGTTTGTTGCGACCGGGGCTGGTTCGTCCCCTCCAACAGTGGCGTCACGTCAATGCCGGTAAAATACCCGATGGCCAGAACCACCAGCAAACCCACAATACCGATGCCACCCGCAGCCCCCGCGCGTCCACGCCCGCGCACCTCGACGTTCCGGCTGCCCTTGATTCCCCGCAAACGCATGATGTCTCTCCCTTTTGGCATCCGGCTGATCTTCAGGCGAACGTTCCTGCCCCAGATTAGTTCAATGCCAAACAGAAATGAATTGGCTGAATATCGCACCAACCGGACGCAAGATTGCGCCGGCATGGGCGTGATCGGCGCTATCCTTTGGTCATTGTCGGCTTGGGCGGTAGACGTTGCCCCCGCCAGCACATAGGTTTACCCGGTCACTCGAATCCAGCAAGGTTGCCATGACCGACACAGCTCCCGCCCAATATCAGGTACTGGCCCGCAAATACCGGCCCGAAACCTTTGCCGATCTTGTCGGTCAGGATGCGATGGTGCGCACGCTGAAAAACGCATTCGATGCCGATCGCATCGCCCAGGCGTTCATCATGACCGGCATTCGCGGCACCGGCAAAACCACCACGGCGCGTATCATCGCCAAGGGCATGAACTGCATCGGCCCCGATGGCAACGGCACGCCGACGACCGAACCCTGCGGCACATGCGAACATTGCATGGCGATCATGGAAGGCCGCCACGTGGATGTGATGGAAATGGACGCCGCTTCGCGCACCGGCGTGGGCGACATCCGGGAAATCATTGACTCGGTCCACTATCGCGCGGCCTCGGCCCGCTACAAGATCTACATCATCGACGAAGTGCACATGCTGTCAACCAGCGCGTTCAACGCGCTGCTGAAGACGCTGGAAGAGCCGCCAGCCCACGTCAAGTTCATCTTCGCCACCACCGAGATCCGTAAGGTGCCCGTAACGGTGCTGTCGCGCTGCCAGCGGTTTGATTTGCGCCGGATCGAACCCGAGGTGATGATCGCCCTGATGCGCAAGATTGCCAGCGCCGAAAGCGCCGAGATTGCCGATGACGCGCTGGCCCTGATCACCCGTGCCGCCGAAGGATCGGCCCGCGATGCGACCTCGTTGCTGGATCAGGCCATTTCCCACGGTGCGGGCGAGACCACCGCCGAACAGGTCCGCGCCATGCTGGGGCTGGCCGACCGGGGCCGTGTGCTGGACCTGCTGGACATGATCCTGCGCGGCGACGCGGCAGCGGCCCTGACCGAATTGGGCGCGCAATATGCCGACGGGGCCGACCCGATGGCCGTGCTGCGCGATCTGGCCGAGATCACCCATTGGGTCAGCGTGGTCAAGATCACGCCCGAGGCCGCCGAAGATCCCACCGTTGCCCCCGATGAGCGGCAGCGCGGGCAGACCATGGCCGAGAACCTGCCGATGCGGGTACTGACGCGCCTGTGGCAGATGCTGCTCAAGGCACTGGACGAGGTCGCCGCCGCCCCCAACGCGATGATGGCCGCCGAAATGGCGATCATTCGCCTGACCCATGTGGCCGACCTGCCCACGCCCGAGGAACTGGTACGCAAGTTGAACAGCAAGCCACCGCCCGCACCGGGCGGAAACAGCGGGTCTGTCGGGGGCAGCGCGTCGGGCGGTGCCACGCAGGCCTATGCCCATGCCGCCCGACCTGCCGCCCAAAGCAGTGGCGGCCCGACAGCGGCATTGGCAATCGACGCCGACAGCGCACTGGCCCGGTTTCCCAGCTTTGAACATGTGATCGAACTGATCCGCACCAACCGCGACGTGAAACTGCTTGTCGAGGTGGAAACCACACTGCGACTGGACGCCTATCAACCGGGCCGCATCGAATTCGTCCCCACAAACGACGCGCCGCGCGATCTGGCGCAACGGCTGGGCGCGCGCCTGCAAACATGGACCGGCAACCGCTGGGCCGTCAGCATCGTCAACGACGGCGGCGGCAAGACCATCGCCGAAGTCCGCGATGCCGCCGAACTGGAACAACGCGCCGAGGCCGAAGCACACCCGCTGGTACAAGCTGTCATGGCCCAGTTCCCCAAGGCACGGATCACCGCGATCCGCACCCCCGAAGACATCGCAGCCGAGGCCCAGGGCGAAGCCTTGCCCGAAGTCGAAGACGAATGGGACCCTTTCGAGGAAGACTGACTCTTGCCCCTAAGGGCACGCGACATCACATAACAGATCAACGACACACCCAAGGAGACACCAATGCTTAAAGGACTGGGCGGGCTGGGCGACATGGCCGGCATGATGAAAAAAGCCAAGGAAATGCAGGACAAGATGGCACAAATGCAGGACGACCTGCAAAATGTCACCGTCACCGGCGAATCCGGCGCGGGTCTGGTCAAGGCGACCGCCACCGCCAAGGGCGAGCTGACCGCTCTGGACATCGACCCCAGCATCTTCAACAGCGACGACAAGGAAGTGGTCGAAGACCTGATCCTCGCAGCCGTCAAGGATGCCCAGGCCAAGGCCGCAGCAAAATCGCAGGAAGAACTTTCGAAAATGACCGAAGGCCTCGGCCTGCCCGCAGGCATGAAACTGCCATTCTGAACAGGCTTCATCTTGCCCCTTAAACTCCCCCCGGAGGGTCGGCCTGCCAAAGGCCCCCACCGGGCAGGAATGCAACCCAAGGACCCCGCGTGAGCTCGACCGACGACATTGACGCCCTGATCGAGATGATGGCGAAACTGCCCGGCCTCGGCCCCCGGTCGGCACGGCGTGCGGTGTTGCATCTGATCCGCAAGCGCGCATTGCTGCTGACACCGCTGGCCGACGTGATGCAGACCGTTGCCGCCACCGCACGCGAATGTCTGAACTGCGGCAATGTCGGCACATCAGATGTCTGCGATATCTGCACCTCGAACAAACGCCAGAACGGTGAACTTTGCGTGGTCGAGGACGTGGCCGACCTGTGGGCCATGGAACGCTCGGGCGTGTTCAAGGGGCGCTATCATGTGCTGGGCGGGACCCTGTCGGCGCTGGATGCCATAGGCCCCGAAGAATTGCGGATTCCCCGTCTGATCGACCGGATCGGCGCCGAAGACGTGCGCGAAGTCATCCTTGCGCTGAACGCCACGATCGACGGCCAGACCACCGCACACTATATCGCAGACCAGCTTGAGGGCAGTGTCACGCTGACCACATTGGCCCAGGGCGTGCCCATCGGCGGCGAGCTGGACTACCTGGACGACGGCACAATCACCGCCGCACTAAACGCCCGCAAACCGGTTTGAACCCGCTGTAATAAAACGAAAAAGGCCGCCTGCTCCTCCCAAAGCAGACGACCCTATTCCGCGCGATCTATCGTTCAGAGAACGATCACATCCAGCGGCGGAAATCCGTTGAACCCGATGGACGCATAGGTGGTGGTATAGGCCCCACAGTTGCGAATCATCACCTTGTCTCCGGCACTCAGACTGACAGGCAACATCATTGGGCGCTTTTCGTAAAGCACATCTGCACTGTCGCAGGACGGGCCGGCCAGAACACAGGGACCCATTTCGTCGCTGTCGCGTCCGGTTTCAAACTGGTAACGAATGGCTTCGTCCATGGTTTCGGCCAGACCCGAGAACTTGCCGATATCCAGATAGACCCAGCGGTGCATGTCGTCATCCGACTTGCGCGACACCAGCAGCACTTCGGCTGCGATGTGACCCGCTTCGGCCACCAGACCGCGACCCGGTTCTGCCATGACATAATCAACCGCGCCAAAACGGGCGCGCACTGCGTGCATCACCTCGGACGCGTAGCTGCGCGGTGCGTCAATGGTTTCACCATAGAACGCAGGGAATCCGCCGCCCAGGTTCAGGACGGTCAGGTCATGGCCTGCTTCTTTCGCCATGGTCCAGACTTTGGCCATTTCATCCAGAACAGGGTTCCAGAACGCCGCACGGCGAGTCTGGCTGCCAACGTGGAACGAGATGCCAACAGGGCGCAGGCCCAGTTGCACAGCCATATCCATCAACGGCACGACCTTCGCCGCAGAGCAGCCGAATTTACGGCTGAGCGGCCAGTCGGCTTGCGAATGCTCGACGATCACGCGGATGTAGACACGCGCGCCGGGGGCATATTCGGCCAGTTTCAGCAGTTCTTCTTCCGCATCGGCGGCAAACAGGTCAATGCCCACGCCATAGGCGAACGCAATGTCCGACACTTTCTTGATGGTGTTGCCGAACGAAATGTCACAGGCTTCGGCGCCCTGGCTCAGGCACAGTTCGATTTCCGCCCGGCTCGCAGCGTCAAAGCGCGATCCACGGGCCACGAGTGTGCCAATAATTTCGGGTTGCGGGTTTGCCTTCACGGCATAGTGGATGCGGGCACCGGACAGGCCCTCGGCCAGCGCATCATACTGTGCTGCCACCCGCATAGGGTCCAGCACCAGTGTCGGGCGATCAAATCGGCGGCTGGCAATGTAATCAGCCGCTCGGTCATGTGAAATAGCATCAGATGCGCGGGCAATGCCGCGGTATGTAACGTTCATGGTCATCTCCAATGGCAACCGCCCATCTAAGGGCGGGGTTGAGTCTCAGAGACGTTACCGTCGCTACATAAACGCGGGTCAGTCAGTTGGACTGACCGGCCAGAGGCGCGTGCGTTGGCGTCTGTGAAGGCGCGTGTATACGCATTGCGGATTCGTGCAATACAGAAAATGCGATACGAGTCATTTTGTTGTTTCCCTCGCATTTTCGCATCAGGGCAAGACAGTAAAAAAGGGCGGCAGGATCACTCCTGCCGCCCAAAAGCCAAAATTTACCAGAAGCTTACGGCTGTTCGTCGTCCTCGCCGCTTTCGGGCAGGTTGAACAGGTTGTCCGCGTCCAGGTGCGCGCTTTTCTTGTGGTCATCGTCGTCATCATCATCGTCATGACCCGACAGGCTGAATGTCTCCAGACCTTCGATTGCCGTCGGGATCTTGGGCTCGGCATCCATACCCAGGCTTTGCTCCGTGCTGACCAGCTTGCGACGTTCGTCGTCGGTCATCACAGCACCCTCGGCTGCCTTTTTGGCAGCGGCCTTTTGCACGGCGGCGTCCAGCTCGGATTGTTTGGTCAGGCCCAGCGCCACCGGATCGACCGGCTGGATGTTGGCAATGTTCCAGTGCGTGCGCTCGCGAATCGCCTGAATGGTCGGTTTGGTTGTCCCCACCAGCTTCGAAATCTGGCTGTCAGCCAACTCGGGGTGGAACTTGACCAGCCAATAGATCGCCGCAGGGCGGTCCTGACGTTTCGACAGGGGCGTGTAACGCGGACCGCGGCGTTTTTCTTCGCCTTGGGCAGCCGCGTTGAATTTCAGCTTCAGCTTGTGCAGCGGGTTCTTTTCCGCCGCGTCGATTTCGTCCTGTGTCAGCTGGTTGTTCGCTACGGGGTCAAAACCTTTGACGCCTGTGGCAACGTCGCCATCTGCGATGCCCTGCACTTCCAGCTCGTGCATTTCAACAAAGTCGGCAATCTGCTTGAAGCTGATTGTCGTATTGTCTACCAGCCAGACGGCTGTCGCCTTGGCCATAATCGGTTTTGCCATTGTCTCGCTCCTTTAAGCATAACTTTCCCGTCGCCTGAAAGAGGCTGTCCTGCGGGGCAGAACGGTTTCCATTGTCGGGGAACTTGGGCGCTATATAATGCCCTGCAGTCCATAAGGAAAGAGGCGAATGCGCGCAGCACTGATCTGGCTATTGTTGGCCCTGCCCGTATGGGCCGGAAATGACCGCGCTGGCACCTTCGACTATTACGTTATGGCGCTGTCCTGGTCGCCCAACTGGTGCGCGCTGGAAGGCGACGCGCGCCACTCGCCGCAATGCGATACCAGCAAGGACCACGGGTGGATCTTGCACGGACTGTGGCCACAATACCATCGCGGCTACCCTTCTTATTGCAACACGGCAGAACGCCCGCCGTCGCAGGGCATGACCGCGCAAATGGCGGATATCATGGGCACATCCGGTCTGGCCTGGCACCAATGGAAGAAACACGGGACCTGTTCGGGGCTGAGCGCTGCCGACTACTATGCTCTGTCCCGCGCGGCCTTTGCCACCGTGGTGCGCCCGCCGGTCTTTCGCAAAATCACCAAACGCATGAAGCTGCCCGCCTCGGTCATCGAAGCGGCCTTCCTGCAAGCCAACCCCGGTTTCGAGCGCGACGGCATCACCATCACATGCCGGGACGGCATGATCCAGGAAGCGCGCATTTGCCTGTCTCGCGACCTGAAACCGGTGCCTTGCGGGCAGGACGTAGTGCGCGATTGCCGGATGAAAGACGCCATTTTCGATCCAGTGCGATAGTGGCGATTGCGGATGCCTCCGGCGGGGATATTTAGGGCCAAAAGAGACATCACGCGAGCACGAAGAAGGGGCGGATCACCGTAACGTCCGCCCCTTCTCTGGTTCTCATAAATCCCCGCCGGAGGCTCCCGCAGGGGCGGCACGCGCTAGAGCGTGAGTATGGTGCTGCCTGTCGTCTTGCGCGCCTCAAGCGCGCGGTGGGCGTCGGCCACGTCGGCAAGGGCAAAGCGCTGGTCGATGCGAATATCCACGTCGCCCGACAGTACCTTGTCATACAGATGCTGCGCCATCTGCTGACAGCTGGCGTGGTCCGCGATGTGGGTAAAGATCGTGGGGCGTGTGATTTTCAGTGATCCTTTGGGCCCCAGAATACCCAGATTAAAGGGCGGCACGGGGCCAGAGGCATTGCCGAAAGAGATCATCATGCCCAGGGGTTTCAGGCTGTCGAGTGACCCATCAAACGTGTCTTTGCCAACTGCGTCCATCACGGCATCAACCCCCTGACCATCGGTCAGCGCCCGCACTTCCGCGACCCAGTCTTGCGTGCGGTAGTTGATGCAATGGGTGGCGCCATGTTCCACTGCCAGCGCACATTTTTCATCTGTTCCAGCGGTGCCGATCAGCTTGATCCCTTCCGAGCGCGCCCATTGGCAGGCGATCAGCCCGACACCACCGGCAGCAGCGTGAAACAACACCGTGTCGTTCATCTGCAAAGGCGTTGTGCGGTTCAGCAGATATTGCGCCGTCAGCCCTTTCAGCATCATCGCGGCGCCCTGTTCAAAGCTGATATCGTCGGGCAGCGGGCAAACCTGCGCGGCCGGCATCACCCGTGCCTCGCAATAGGCACCGGGCGGCTGCGCGGCATAGGCGGCACGATCCCCCGCCCTAAGGTGGGTCACCCCCTCGCCAACCGCTTCGACGATGCCCGCAGCCTCCATCCCCAAGGCGTGCGGCAGTTCCATCGGATAAAGACCGCTGCGCTGGTATACGTCGATAAAGTTCAGGCCGATGGCCTTGTGTGCGATACGCACCTCGCCCGGGCCGGGATTGCCGACAGGACGGTCTTCGAGGAGAAAGTTCTCGGGGCCGCCGTGTTCCTTGATCAGTGCTGTCAGTGCCATGTTCCGCTCCCTCTTATGCGCTGCCGATTTCAAGGACGATCTTGCCGATATGCGTGCTGGTTTCCATGCGCGCATGGGCATCGCTGGCCTGTTCAAAGGCAAAGGTGCTGTCCATCACCGGTGCAATCTTGCCCGCAGCCAACAGCGGCCAGACCGCCTCGCGCAGGTCTTGTGCGATGCGCGCCTTGGCCAGATCGCTTTGCGGGCGCAGGGTGCTGCCTGTCATCGTCAGGCGGCGTGTCATCAGCTGCGCAAAGTTCATCTCGACCTTGGGCCCTTGCAGAAAGGCGATTTGCACCAGCCGCCCGTCATCGGCCAGCGCCGACAGGTTGCGCGGGATGTAATCGCCGCCCACCATATCCAGGATCAGATCGGCACCGCCCGCCTCTTTCATCACTGTGACGAAATCCTCGTCCTTGTAGTTGATCGCCCGCTCGGCGCCCAGATCGACGCAGGCGGTGCATTTTTCGGCCGAACCGGCGGTGACAAAGACCCGTGCCCCAAAATGTTGCGCAAGCTGGATCGCTGTCGTGCCGATCCCGCTGGACCCGCCATGGATCAGGAAACGTTCGCCGCCTTTCAGCCCGCCGCGCGTGAACACGTTGGACCAGACGGTAAAAAAGGTTTCGGGCAGGCAGGCCGCCTGTTTCATATCCATGCCGTCGGGCACCGGCAGGCAATGTGCGGCAGGTGTCGCCACATATTCGGCATAGCCACCGCCGGGCAGCAGGGCGCAAACCTTGTCGCCCACGGCCCAGTCGCTGACACCGGCGCCAACGGCGGAAATCACGCCCGAAGCTTCCAGTCCGGGCAGGTCGCTGGCGGTTTTGGGCGGGGCGTACATGCCTGCGCGTTGCAGGGCATCGGGGCGGTTCACACCAGCAAAGGCCACTTTGATCACAACCTGACCATGGCCGGCCTGCGGCACGGGGCGGTCTGTGGGTTGCAGCACCTCGGGTCCGCCGGGCCTGGTGATCTCAATCGCGCGCATGGTCTGTGTCATAGGGCCTCCTGAATGTCATTTGCACATGCCTAACAGGCCGCAGCCGACGACGGAACCGATACCGTATGGCGCGCCAGACATGGCACGTCGCGTCAGTTGCGCGGCTTGCTCCAGCGACCGGGAAAACCGCCTGTGTCGGAGGGGCGCCTGATCGTCTCCATCAACTTGTTCGGCCCTGCCATCAGCCTGGACAGCACCGGATTGTCACGCACCTGCGCCTTGACCTTTTCGATCTGCATGACGTTGTCGATGCGCCTGTCCAGAAACGCCCATGTCGCCTGATGGTCGACACTGTCATCGCCCAGCCAATACAGAACGGTCGAACCATAGACACCCGACAGCGTGGCCCGCTTGGTGTACCAGTTCACATCGTCCGAGGTGTCCCCCAGCGCGGTCCAGATGGCATCGGCGGTGCCCCAGATCGCCTTGGCCCCGTCGGCGGCATGGTTCGGCAGCGCAAACAGCGTGGTGCCACGGCGCACGGCTTCCTTGTCCTCGACCGCCTCAAGCCGGTAACGGACAGCCGCAGCGATACGGTCACGAAAGCGCAGGGCGCTCAGGTCTTCGGACTGCAACCGCGCGACCATCGCCTGATCGCCCGCCGCGTGATAGGCCAGCGCCAGATCGACCGCACCACGCGGGCACACAGCGCGTGCAACCGCCGGAGCCACGTCCGCGTCGCGGATGGCGGCCTGAAACGTCACATCGGTCCAGCCGTCGAATGCGACATGCGGCAAGGCGGCTTGCAACAGCGCCTCTTTGGTTTCGGCATAGTTGGCGTTCATCTCGATACCTCCTTGTGGCGGGTGCGTCCGGGTACTGGACAAACTAGGGCACAGTTGCTATATGCCCACTTCCTGCAAATCCTTGCAACTCAACTTAGAAAGGTGGTGAAAACCACATGCAGGTTAGTGTTCGCGACAACAACGTCGATCAAGCGCTGCGCGCCCTGAAGAAAAAACTTCAGCGCGAAGGTGTGTTCCGTGAAATGAAGCTCAAGCAGCATTTCGAGAAACCCTCCGAGAAAAAAGCACGCGAGAAAGCCGAAGCGATCCGCCGTGCCCGCAAGCTGGCACGCAAAAAGGCTCAACGCGAAGGTATGATGTAAGTCATCCCCGGCGTAAGCTGCTTTAAGATTACGGACCCCCGCATGGCAGCGCCTGCGGGGGTTTGTTGTTTTCAAGGGCTGGCGAATCGCCCTCAGCCCCGCGCTGCGGCCAGGATCATGTCGCTGGCCTTTTCCGCCATCATGATCGTCGGTGCATTGGTGTTGCCGCTGGGGATCGCTGGCATAGCGCTGGCATCCACCACGCGCAGGCCGCCCACCCCGCGCAGGCGCAACTCGGCGTCCAGCGGTGCATCATCGCCACCCATGCGCACGGTACAGGTGGGATGAAAGATCGTCGTGCCCACATCGCCCGCTGCCTGTGCCAGTTCCGCATCGGTCTGCGCCTGCGCGCCCGGCTTCATCTCCTTGGGCGCATAGCGCTGCATCGGCGTCTGGGCCATGATCGCCCGCACCTGCCGGATGGCATCCCGCGCCACCTGCCGGTCGCCTTCGGTCGACAGGTAGTTGGGCGCGATCTCCGGTGCCTCGTGTGGGTCCGCCGAGGTAATCTGCACCGTTCCACGGCTTTCGGGGCGCAGGTTGCAGACGCTGGCGGTGATGGCGGGGAAATTGTGCAAGGGCTGGCCAAACGCCTCGAGCGACAGCGGCTGCACGTGATATTCCAGATCCGCCGTTGCCAGATCCGGGCGCGACTTGCTGAAGGCCCCCAACTGGCTGGGCGCCATCGACATCGGCCCGCTGCGGCGCAGGGCGTATTCCATGCCGATCATCGCCTTGCCCCACAGGCTGTTGGCCATGGTGTTCAGCGTCTTTGCTCCTGACAGGCGCCACGCGCAGCGCAATTGCAGGTGGTCTTGCAAATTGGCCCCCACTTGCGGCGCGTCCTGCTGGACGGCAATGCCATGATCTTGCAGCAGATCGCCCGGTCCGATGCCCGACAGTTGCAGGATTTGCGGGCTGTTGACCGCACCAGCGCACAGGATCACCTCGGCCCCGGCCCGCGCCTGACGGGTCACACCGGCACGGTCGTATTCCACGCCCACGGCGCGCCCGTCCTCGATCAGGATTCGGCGGGTGTGGGCCTGCGTTTCGACTTTTAGCGTCTTGCCTGTCGCGGTGCGCAGGAAGGCCTTGGCCGTGTTCATCCGCCAGCCGCCCCGCTGGTTGACGCGGAAATATCCCACACCCTCGTTGTCGCCGGTGTTAAAGTCGCTGACCTTGGGCAGCCCCCAAGCCGCCGCCGCCTCCATCCAGTCGTCCAGCAGGTCCCAGTGCAGGCGCTGGTTTTCCACCCGCCATTCGCCGCCTGCCCCGTGCATGTCCGACGGTCCATCAACGTAATCCTCGGATTTCTTGAAATAGGGCAGCACGTCATCCCAGCCCCAGCCGGTCAGCCCCATCTGCCGCCAGCCGTCATAATCCGCCGCCTGCCCGCGCAGGTACAACATGCCGTTGATCGATGAACAGCCGCCCAGAACCTTGCCGCGCGGATAGAGCAGCGACCGCCCGTTCAGACCGTCTACCGGAGCCGTGCGGTACATCCAGTCGGTGCGCGGATTGCCGATGCAATAGAGATAGCCCATCGGGATGTGCACCCAATGGTAATTGTCCTTGCCGCCTGCCTCCAGCAGCAGCACGCGGTGCCCCGCATCGCTCAGCCGTTTGGACACCACACAGCCGGCGCTGCCTGCACCGACGACAATGTAATCCCAATCGCTCATTTTTCCCCCCAGACCGGCAACGCCGTCGTCTTGAACACCGTGCGCAGGGCAAAACTGGACTGCATCTGCGCCACACCGGGCAGACGCGCCAGATGCTGACGATGGATGCGTGCAAAATCCTCGGTGTTCTCGGCCACGACTTTCAGGATGTAATCGGCGGTGCCCGCCATCAGGTGACATTCCAGCACATCAGGAATACGCCGCACGGCCTTCTCGAATGCGTCCAGCACCTCGTCGGCCTGCCCTTGCAAGGTGATTTCGACAAAGACAGTGGTCGACACGCCCATCTTGCGTGCATCCAGCAGAGCAACATAGTCTTTGATGTACCCTTCGGCCTCAAGACGTTGCACACGCCGATGGCAAGCCGAAGCGCTGAGATTGACCTGTTCGGACAGGTCTGCATTCGACATCCGCCCCTTGCGTTGCAGCGCTTCGAGAATACGCCGATCGGTCGCGTCAACTGACATTTGCGCACATTCCTTCGAAATAATAGCGTTTCCACGCCAGACTATTCGACGAAAGGGGCAAATGGCGAGGGGCCTTTCGTGGGTTCTTGCGGACGAAAGGCAATAAACTGTGCGTCATACTGCAATACAGGGAATGGCAGATGAAAATCGGATGTCCAACAGAGATCAAACCACAGGAATTCCGCGTCGGGATCACACCCAACGCCGCACAAGAAGCCGTGGCGCACGGCCACACCGTCCTGATTCAGGCGGGCGCAGGCGTAGGCGCGGGGTTTGAAGACACGGCTTACACGGCTGCGGGCGCGCAGATCGTTGGTACGGCGGAAGAGGTCTTTGCCGCCGCTGACATGATCGTCAAGGTCAAGGAGCCCCAAGCCATCGAGCGCAAGATGCTGCGCGAGGGGCAAATTCTGTTCACCTATCTGCATCTGGCACCGGACCCGGACCAGACCCGCGACCTTATGGCCTCGGGCGCGACCTGCATCGCCTACGAAACCGTCACCGACCGCTCGGGCGGCCTGCCACTGCTGGCGCCGATGTCCGAGGTGGCCGGTCGGCTGGCCCCGCAAGTGGGCGCGTGGACGCTGCAAAAGGCCAACGGCGGGCGCGGCGTGCTGCTGGGCGGTGTGCCGGGTGTCAGCCCCGCCCGTGTGGTCGTGATCGGCGGCGGTGTGGTCGGCACCCATGCGGCACGTGTCGCCGCAGGCATGGGTGCGGATGTGACCGTGCTCGACCGTTCGCTGCCGCGCATGCGCTATCTGGACGATGCCTTTGCCGGTGTGTTCAAGACCAGCTATGCCAGCGCAGGCAACACCATCGAGTTGGCGCGATCCGCCGATATGATCATCGGCGCGGTGCTGGTCCCAGGTGCCGCCGCGCCCAAACTTCTGTCCCGCGCGCAACTGTCCGAGCTGAAGCCCGGTGCGGCGCTGGTGGACGTGGCGATTGACCAGGGCGGGTGCTTCGAGACCTCGAAAGCCACCACTCATCAGGACCCGATCTATGACGTGGACGGGATCATGCATTACTGCGTGGCCAATATGCCGGGGGCCGTGGCGCGGACTTCGACCCTTGCCTTGGGCAATGCGACGATGCCCTTCATGCTGGCGCTTGCGGACAAGGGGTGGAAACAGGCCTGTGCCGACGATCCGCACTTGCTGGCGGGGCTGAACGTCCACGCGGGCAAGCTGACCTATGCCGCCGTGGGCGAGGCTTTGGGGCTGGATGTAATTACGCCCGGGGATGCGCTGAAACTGTAAGCGGCAGAAGGGGCTCTGCCCCTCGGCGCATACGCGCCTTCCCCGGAGTTTATCTGGCAAGATGAAGCGAAAAGGCCCGCGCGGAGCGATCTGCGCGGGCCTTTGCCTGCTTAACGCTTGGCCAACTGGTCGCGGATTTCCAGCAGCACGTCCAGCTCGGACGGGCCTGCGGGCACATCGGGGGCCACCTCTGCGGGTTTTTCCGCGGCAGATTTGATACGATTGACCGTCCTGACCAGCATGAACACCACGAAGGCGATGATCAGAAAGTTAATGACCGCCATCAGGAACGAACCATAGGCAAAGACCGAAGCGCCAGCCTCGCGCGCCGCTTCCAGCGATGCGCCTGTGGGCACGTCGCCGGACAGAACCGCGTAGTTGTTGGTGAAATCGACACCACCGGTGAACAGGCCGATGATCGGGTTGATCAGATCCGCCACCATCGAGCTTACGATGGCGGTAAAGGCAGCGCCCACGATAATACCAACGGCCATGTCCATGACATTGCCCTTGGCGATGAAAGCTTTGAATTCGTTCAGCATGACTGATCCCTCGTTAATGATGGCGCGCTTTTTCGTTTTCCACACACCGACGTTAACCTGTTACCACAGCTTTTTGTGCGCGGCAGTCATTTTTTACGGGGAACGCAGGGCGTTAGCCGAAATTGGAAACAGCCGGTCAGGCTCAGCCCGGCAGTTTGCCGGTAAGGACATAGCGCAGGATGTCGACCACCTGGCGTGGCTCTTGGGCAACGGCCAAAGCCGCAGCGTCGACCTCTTTCAGCGCATGGGCGTGGTCAGGACCGTGCAGGACGATCAGCGATTTGCCCAAGGCCGCCGCCTGCCCCGCGTCAAATGCCGCGTTCCACTGTTTGTATTGGTCACCGAAACGCACCACCACAACGTCGGCATCGGCAATGCCCTTGCGGGTGCGGATGGCGTTGACCAAAGCCCCCTTGCGGTCGTGCCAGAACTTGTCCGGCTCGGCCCCAAGGATTTCCACACCGCAATCGTCACTGGCGGCATGATCGGTGACTGGGCTGTCAAAGGACACGTCCAGACCTTGCGCACCCTGAATGATCTGGTCGCGCCAGTCCGTGTGGATTTCGCCGGATAAGTAGACCTTCAACATAAGAAACTCCCTAGAGACAATTTGGTTTGAGTAGATATAGCCCATCAGCGCCGCGCACCAAGATGTCGGTGCGGTTGGGCAGGTCGCTGACGAACTCTTGCACTTTTACGGCCGTCCCGTCCGTCAGTTGCTTGAAGGTTTCGCCATCAGAGCTGTGCCAGATTTGTCCCTGTGATACGAAGACCAAGCCAAGAGAGTCACTTGCCGTGATCCGCATATCGACCGGCGAGCGACCAAGTGGCACGGGAAACGGGATGTCACGCAAGCTGAGATCAGGCATCAGTTCGGCCCATCCCGTCTCTTTAACCACGAAAACACGGCTTCGCCAGTTCACCCACCGGGCAAATTTGCCCAACGCCTGCATCGAGAGTTGCGGGGACGGAATACGGGACCTACCGTCGAAAAAGAAGGCTTCTGTTCCGATGTGAAAAATCGGCGGGACATGATAGACACTTTGGCGAAACGACCCGTAGCCTAATGTCCAGTTCGTGAGATGTGCCCCGTCAGCGGGCCGGTCTGACAGTGGCAGATCGAAAACCTCCATCGGACCGGACGGCGTGATTACCTGCATGACCTTGCCAAACCGCGACAACCCGCGAACACGCCCCCAAAGGGTTCTGCTTGTCCCATCGGCTTCGATCATAGGCAAAACGACGCCATCCAGCCAGATCGTGCCCACCTCATCGACCCGGTACAAGAACCGTGGCAGCCCGGTATCATCCATCAGGTAGACCAGAACGTACCTGCCAAGTTTGATGGTCAAGGTCGCGGTGTCGCGCTCAAAGTGAAGAGGTGCGAACTCAAGTTGATAAAGCGCCGCGCGGGTTCTCCAGCCCTTTCGAAAGGGGCGCCAGTCCTCCCCAGACTTCGCTATATAAAGCTGCCCCGGTGTCGCTGCCACCCAACTGTCCAGTTCGGGCACAAAACGTGGCATCGCGCCGTTGCGTATATCTGGCAGCTTGCCAAAATTTGCGGGGACAAGCCCATCGTCAGTGACCTCGGAAAAGGACTGATCCGCTTGTTTCCACACCAATATCCGGTCGCTGGCCAAATCATAGTGGATGTCGTCAAAATCCGGCAAATCCAGCTTTTCGAACGCAGCGCCGCCTTCGGGCAGCACAAACAGCTCGCCCGGACGGCTCCCGATCCCGAAAACCTGCCCATTGGGGCGGACAAAATAGTGTCCGTAACTCCACAGGTCTGAGCGCGGCCAGTCCGCCTGCAACCGCTCATAGCGCTCATCCCGGATCGTATAAAGACCGCCCCGGTTGGTGGGATGAATCACCAACCACGGATACCCTGGATAGATCAGTGGGTCAGAGGCCAGCCGATGGGGTTGCCTTATTTCAAGACCTGAACGGGGCGGGTCGTAAGACACCGGCTTCAGGCAGTAGCCCCCCGCGTTTGCACCCCCTCCGGTCAGAAGAGTTGCAAACAGCAGGGCGGCCAGCTGACGCATCACCCCCGCAGAATCCCGCCAGTCGCCTTTGTCACCTTCTCGACCACCTTGGCGCTGACCGCCTCGATGTCGGCCTCTTTCAACGTCTTGTCGGTGGGTTGCAGGCGCACGGTGATGGCCAGCGATTTCTTGCCCTCGCCCAGGCTGCCGCCGATGAACTCGTCGAACACGCGCACGTCTTCGATCAACGCCTTGTCAGCGCCCTGGGCGGCGTTGACCAGCGTCAGCGCCTCGACTTCGGCATCGACCACAAAGGCAAAGTCACGCTCGACCGCCTGCAGGTCGCTGATGGTCAGCGCGCCCTTGCTGGCACCGGATTTGCGCGGCATCGGAACTTCGTCCGGCCACAGGGTAAAGGCCATTGCGGGGCCTTTGACGTCCATGGCTGCCAGAACGCGCGGATGCACCTCGCCAAAGATGCCCAGCACCTTTTTCGGACCCAGGCAGATCTTGCCGTGACGGCCCGGGTGCCACCAATCGGCCGCGCCGCGCAGAATCTGCACCTTGGCAGGCGCGCCCATGGCGGCCAGAATGGCCTCGGCGTCGGCTTTGACATCATAGACATCTACAAGGCGCGAAGCGCCGTGCACGTCCTTGGGGCCGGTGCGTCCGACCAGCAGGCCGCTGACCAGCGTGTGCTGCTCGCCCGGCTCGCCACCGTGGAAGGCAGGCCCGACCTCGAAGAACGCCAGATTGGAAAACCCGCGCGCCTGATTGCGGGCCGCGGCGGCCAGTAGGCCGGGCAGCAGCGCGGGGCGCATATGGCTCATGTCGGTGGAAATCGGGTTTTCCAGCCGCGTCAGGTCATCGCCGCCGCCGAACAGAGCCGCACTGGCCTGATCGATAAAGCTGTAGGTGACCAGCTCATTATAGCCCAGTGCCGCCGTGGTGCGCCGTGCGATCTGCTCGCGGCGCTGGCCGGGGGTCATGACGGGACGCGGCACGCCGGGTGTCAGGCGCGGCAGCGGCTTGCCTTCCAGCTTGGTCAGGGACGCGATGCGCGCAACCTCTTCAACCAGATCGGCCTCGCCCTGAACATCTGGGCGCCAGCTGGGCACATGGGCCATGTCACCGTCAAGCCGGAAGCCCAGCGCCGTCAGAGTCTGGCGCTGCTGGCTTTCGTGGATTTCCATGCCCACCAGCGACTGCACCCGCGCCGCGTCCAGTTTGTAGGCACGCGCGGTGTCGGGGACAGCACCGGCATAGACCGGCTCGGAGGCTTCGCCGCCTGCATGCTCCACGATCATCCGTACGGCATGTTCCAACCCTTCGGGTGTGAACGCTGGGTCAACGCCCCGTTCAAAGCGATAGCGCGCGTCCGAGTTGATTTTCAGCGCACGGCCCGCATAGGCGATCTGCACCGTGTCCCAATAGGCGCTTTCGACGAAAACATTGACCGTCTCGTCAGTACAGCCCGAGGCCGCGCCGCCCATGATGCCCGCGATGCTTTCGACGCCATTGTCGTCGGAAATCACCATCTGGCCCGCTTGCAGGGTATAGTCCTTGTCATCCAGCGCAGTGATGGTTTCACCACCCGCCGCACGGTGCACGCGCAGGTCACCGGCAACCTTGTCCGCGTCAAAGACGTGCAAGGGGCGGTTCAGATCGTAGGTGAAGAAGTTGGTCACATCGACCAGAAAGCTGATCGGACGCAGGCCGATGGCACGCAGACGGTCTTGCAACCACTGCGGGCTGGGGCCGTTTTTCACACCCTTGATCACACGGCCACAGAACAGCGGGCAGCCGTCCAGCGTGTCGTCGTCAATGCTGACCTTGATGTCACTGGCAAACGTGCCCTCGACCACATCGACCGCGCTGGGTTTCAACGTGCCAAGTCCACGCGCCGCCAGATCGCGGGCGATGCCGCGCACGCCCAAGGCGTCGGGGCGGTTGGGGGTAATCGCAATCTCGATCACAGGATCGACCTTGGCGGGATCATTCGCGGCCAACCAGTCGGTGAAGGTTTGCCCGACCTCGCCCGATGCCAGCTCGATAATACCGTCATGCTCTTCCGACAGCTCAAGCTCGCGCTCGGACGCCATCATGCCATAGCTTTCGATGCCACGGATCGTGCC
Organism: Pseudosulfitobacter sp. DSM 107133; assembly: GCF_022788695.1. NCBI lineage: Bacteria > Pseudomonadati > Pseudomonadota > Alphaproteobacteria > Rhodobacterales > Roseobacteraceae > Pseudosulfitobacter > Pseudosulfitobacter sp. DSM 107133. Next base: position 664,472 of record NZ_CP085154.1, on the reverse strand, counting down.
GACACCGATGGTGGTGTCGATGCCCGGCACGTAAACACCCGGCTTGGCCACAACCACGGTGATGCCCTGACGCGCGTTGGGGGCGCCACAAATGATCTGTTTGACGCCCTCGTCGGTCTGCACCTGACAGACGCGCAAACGGTCCGCATCAGGATGTTTTTCCGCGCTTTCCACGTAACCGATGGTAAACGCCGCCAGCGCCGCCCCGCGATCTTCGACGCCTTCAACCTCAAGCCCGAGGTCGGTCAGCGCATATGTGATCTCATCCAGTGTGGCATCGGTTTCCAGATGCGACTTGAGCCAGGACAGCGTGAATTTCATGGTCTTTTACCCCTGCGGAATATGCCGCCCTGCAATGACAAGAAATCCGGCTGGGTGCAACACCTGCGTGGGCGCGTGGCTGACGCAAAGGACCACCGAACAGTTTGCATGTCAGTCTTTTTCGAACCGCTTGCCCAGATCTTTCGCATCCCCTGCCGCCGCCAGCCGCAATTCACGGATCAGGCGCAGCGTGGGCTTGGTGGCAAACAGCACCGATCCCACGATGAACAGCCATGTGCCGGGAGTCTGCCACGCCTCGGACAGGAACATGACCGACCCGATCAGAAACAGGCCCGCCGCCGCAAAGTCGATCAGCGTATAGATGATTTCAAACGCCGCATACCGGCGCAGGTCGTCTTCGCTATAGGTGTGCTGGTCGGGTCTGAAGAGCATGGGGCCTCCGCGTGCGTATTATTTTCTTGTCTCCGTGCGCCCTAACGATACGAGCTTCTTCGTTCGAAACGCGCCAGATATCTGATCTGCCTTGATTTTTGCTGCATGCCTGCGGTGCTGATCCGCGGCGAGTAGACCGGGAAGGCAAAGCCAGCCAAACGGCCAAATCGCAAAGCCCCAATTGCCGACAAGAACCGGCAAAAAGGTCAGGATAAAACCGCCAAAACCAAGCCCGACTTCCCAACGAAATGGGTACTTCCGAGTGCGACGCTGCCACCAATGATAATAGTCAGCGCCCCAACCGCTAAGGCTGTACATCCAGTCCATCAGGCGTTTAGCGGCTCAACCCACCATGCAACGTCGGCACATCCAACGAAGCAAAGCCGTAATGCCGCAGCCAGCGCAGGTCTGAATCAAAGAACGCGCGCAAATCGGGGATGCCGTATTTCAGCATCGCGATCCGGTCGATCCCCATGCCAAAGGCAAAGCCCTGCCATTCGTTCGGGTCGATCCCGCCCGCTTGCAAGACCTTGGGATGCACCATGCCGCTGCCCAGCACTTCGAGCCAGTCGTCGCCTTCGCCCACTTTGACGGTGCCGTTTTCCCACGAACATTGAATGTCCACTTCGGCCGACGGCTCGGTGAAGGGGAAGTGCGACGCGCGGAAGCGGGTCTTGATCGTGTCGACCTCGAAGAAAGCGGCAAAGAATTCCTCAAGCACCCATTTCAGGTTGGCCATCGAGATGTCCTTGTCGATCGCCAGACCTTCGATCTGGTGGAACATCGGCGTGTGCGTCTGGTCGTAATCGGCGCGGTACACACCGCCGGGACAGATGATGCGCAGCGGCGCGCCCTGGGCCTCCATCGTGCGGATCTGCACGGGGCTGGTGTGGGTGCGCAGCACGTTGGGCGCACGGTCATCGCCCTCGGCGCGGTGCATATAGAACGTGTCCATCTCGGCGCGCGCGGGGTGGTGGCCGGGGATGTTCAGCGCGTCGAAGTTGTACCAGTCGGTGTCGATGCGCGGCCCTTCGGCGCTCGCAAAGCCCAACTCGCCAAAAATTGCGGTGACCTCTTCGGTGACCTGGCTGATCGGGTGGATCGTACCAACACGGCGGCCACGCCCCGGCAGCGACACGTCCAGCCATTCCGAGCGCAGACGTTCGTCCAGAGCAGCATCGCCCAGCGCGGCCTTTTTGGCGGCCAGCGCGCTGTTGATCTCGTCCTTGAGCGCGTTCAGCGCAGGACCGGCCACTTGCCGTTCCTCGGGGGTCATCTTGCCCAGCTCGCGCATTTTCAGCGCCACTTCACCCTTTTTGCCGACCGCCGTTACGCGGATGTCTTCCAACGCGGATTCATCGGCCGCATTGGCAATCTGGCCAAGGTATTTTTGCTTGAGATCATCCATCGTCAACCGTCCTTCAAATGTCGCAGCCGTGCTATCAGAAAAGCCGCTGATTACAAGAGAGGCAACGCCATATGCCCCCCGCAACGCAAAAGGCCCCGCCGGATGGCAGGGCCTTTCAAATCGGTTCAAACGTCAAAGGTTACGCGGGCAGCGCGCCTTTGGCCTGATCGACGATGGCTGCGAAAGCCGCCGGTTCGTTCACGGCCAGATCGGCCAGAACCTTACGGTCAACTTCGATGCCTGCCAGGTTCAGACCATTGATGAAACGGCTGTATGTCAGCGATTCATCATGGGCGCGAACGCCGGCGTTGATGCGTTGGATCCACAGTGCGCGGAAGTTGCGCTTGCGATTCTTGCGGTCGCGGGTTGCGTATTGGTTGGCCTTGTCGACGGCCTGCGTTGCAACTTTGAATACCGCTTTGCGACGTCCGTAATAGCCTTTTGCGGCTTTGACGATCTTACGGTGACGTGCGTGGGTGACTGTTCCGCCTTTGGTGCGTGACATGTTTCAGGCTCCTTCTTATCGGTCGTAGGGCATGAAGCCCTTGATGATCTTGGCATCGGGCGCCGACAATGCTGTCGTGCCGCGTGCGTTACGCAGGAATTTGTTGGTCCGCTTGATCATGCCGTGCTGTTTGCCAGCCTGGCTGCCGATGACTTTGCCTGTGGCACTCACCTTGAAGCGCTTTTTGGCGCTCGACTTGGTCTTCATCTTGGGCATTTCCGTCTCCTTCTTGAGTTCGGTAGACGCGCGACTCGGCATGCCACTGTGGGCCGGACGCGCAGAACGAGAGGTGCATATAGGAGGCATCAGCCCACGAGGCAAGCGCTAATTGCCACGCCCGTGCCCGCAGCCGGTTGCACCGGCGCTCAGGGCATAAAGCGCGCGACGACAGACACAAAGGCGTGGGGCACGTCACCAATGCTATAGCCGCCGGGATTGGTTTGAATTGCGTACAGGATCAACCCCCCTGCAATCAGGATCGTCAGCGCCGAGGCGCGTGGCGAGCGGCCGTCTGTCACTGCCGACAGGATCGACGGAATCGACAGCAAGGCAAAGACAACCCCAAGAACCAATGCCAGTTCCGAATCCAGATATTTTGAAAGTTGCCCCATATGGGGCAACGCTATTCCGGATCGGTGCTAAAAATCAAACGTTCATCGCAGGGGGCAACCCGCAGGATGTTTGTGGTTCCCGGCACATTGAACGGCACACCGGCGGTCACGACGATCTGGTCGTTCTCGTCGGCAAAGCCTTCGGACCGCGCCGCCTTGGCCGCGCCGACCACGGCCATCTTGAACCGCTCCATCGTTTCGGTGATCACGCAATTGCACCCCCAGCTCAGCGCCAGCCGCCGCGCGGTGCCCACCAACGGGGTCAGCGCGATGATCGGCACGCGGGGCCGTTCGCGCGCGGTCAGCAGGGCGGTCGTGCCACTGTGGGTAAAACAGCAGATCGCCTTGATATTGGTTGTCTCGGCAATCTCGCGGGCGGCAGCAACGATCCCGTCGGCAACGCTGTTGCGCTTGGCGACGCGGCTGCTTTCGATGATCTGGGTATAGGTCGGGTCGCGTTCGACCTCGGTGGCGACATTGTCCATTGTACGCACGGCTTCGACCGGATAGCTGCCTGCGGCGCTTTCGGCACTGAGCATGACCGCATCGGCCCCCTCGTAAATGGCGGTGGCCACGTCCGACACTTCGGCGCGGGTCGGCATCGGGCTTTCAATCATGCTTTCCAGCATCTGCGTGGCCACGATCACCGGCTTGGCAGCACTGCGGCACTTGCGCACCAGACGTTTCTGGATCGGCGGCACGTTCTGCACCGGCAGTTCGACCCCCAGATCGCCACGGGCCACCATGATACCGTCGCTGACGGCCAGGATTTCATCGAACCGCTCGACGGCACTGGGCTTTTCGATCTTGGACAGGATCGCGGCACGGCCCTTGGCCAGCCCGCGCGCCTCTTCCACATCGCCTGCGCGTTGCACAAAGCTGAGCGCAAGCCAGTCAACACCCAGATCGCACACAAACTCAAGATCGGCGCGGTCCTTGTCACTGAGCGCGGCAAGGGGCAGTTCCACATCGGGCACGTTCACACCCTTGCGGTTGGAAATCACACCACCTGCAACGACTGTGCAATTGGCAAAGTCCGCGCCGCAATCTTCGACCTTCAGACGGATCTTGCCATCATTGACCAGCAGCGAAGCGCCGGGCTTCAAAGCTGCAAAAATCTCGGGGTGCGGCAGGCAGACGCGCGCGGCATCGCCCTCGGCCTTGTCCAGATCCAGACGAAAGGATGCACCCTCTTCCAGCATCTCGCTGTCGCCCGCAAACACGCCGACACGCAGCTTGGGGCCCTGAAGGTCGGCCAGAATGCCGATGGTGCTGCCCAAGTCTTCTTCGACCTGGCGGATAATCTTGTGCTTTACCGCAATCTCTTCGTGGCTGCCGTGGCTCATGTTCAGACGAAATACATCTGCACCGGCTTCGTGCAGGGCACGGATCATGTCATAGCTGTCCGAGGCAGGCCCAAGTGTGGCGACAATCTTAACATTCCGATTACGTCTCATTTTAGCGCTAACCTTTTCTCTCAGTGCATCTGTGCGTCAACCGCAAGCCGTTTCAACCGTTATTGCCCAGTTCGGGCGCAATAACAACTGACCAAGACCTAGAAGCAAAAAATGACGCGCCCGTGAACGCCTGAGCGATGAAGCGAAAGCCATCAGAACGTCCTGCGGCCCATTCAACCGGCACAGTTGCTTGCGCCACACCTTGAAGCCGCGCACAAAGAGGCCAGTCTTTGACCCAAAGCCACGGCACACAGCAGCAGACCACAAAGGATACATACCATGGACGCACAAACCCAGATCGAGCTTGAAGCCGCTGCCTTTCGCCGTTTGCGGCAACACCTGATGCAAGACCGCACCGACGTCCAGAATATCGACATGATGAATCTGGCAGGCTTCTGCCGCAACTGCCTGTCGCGCTGGTACCAGGAGGCCGCCAACGAGCGCGGCATCGACATGACGAAGGACGAAGGCCGCGAGGCGTTCTACGGCATGACCATGGACGAGTGGAAAGCCAACTATCAAACCGATGCCTCCAGCGCCCAGCAGTCCGAGTTCAAGCAAGCCTTTGCCGAGAACGTCACCGGCAAATCCTGATGCAACTTCCGTGGCGGCGGCCCGCGCCTTCGTGACTGGACAAGGGCCGTGCGCCGCGACACCCTCCCCGCACGTCAGGGAGGACATCAATGACCGAAACACGCCGTTACCACGTGGGCACCCGCGCCGACGCGCCGCCCGCGCCCACCCAATACACCCCCAGCCCGTTCAAAAAGGGCCGCCCTCCCGAGCCACTGCACTTCGAGGTAAACCTCGTGGCCGAGGCCACGGGCCGCCAGAAGAAAACCGGCACGGTACAGGTCAACATTCCGGGCTTTTCACCGCTGCGCCTGTACTGCGACGAACAGACACCGGTGGGCGATGACACGGCCCCGCCCCCGCTGGCGTATTTCTGTGCGGGCATCGGCTTTTGCCTGATGACCCACCTGACCGACATTTACACCGCCCGCAAAATCGAAATCACCTCGTTGCGGCTGGAACAAAGGGTGCGTTTCAAAACCAACCTCAGCACCATGCGCGACATGGGCCACACGACCGAGGGCGAAACCGAGATGGTGGAAACCCATGTGCTGATCGACAGCCCCGAGCCGCATGAGCGCATCCAGGAACTGCTGGACGAAGCGGAAAGTGCCTGCATGGCCCACTTTGCCCTGCGCAACCCGATCCCGTGGTCGACCCGGCTGGTTCACAACGGCACCGAAACCATAAACCGCAAAGGGTAACCCATGATCTTTTACGACTGCTCTACCGCCCCCAGCCCGCGCCGGGCACGCATGTTTCTTGCAGAGAAGGGGCTGACGCCCGAGACCCACGACATCTCCATCGCCAAGGGCGAACAGCTGGGCGAGGCCTTTCGCGCGGTGAATCCCCGCGCTACCCTGCCGGTGCTGATCACCGATGCAGGCACCACGCTGACCGAGAACCTGGCCATTGCCATGTATCTTGAGGACACGCACCCTGAACCGCCGCTGATCGGCACCTCACCGGATGAACGCGCGGAAATCCTGCAATGGAATGCAATCTGCGAAAGCCAGGGGGCGGCGGCCGTGGCCGAAGTGCTGCGCAATTCGAACCCCCATATGAAGGACCGCGCGATTCCGGGGCCTGCAAACTTTGAACAGATCCCGCAGCTGGCTGAACGCGGTCGGGTCCGGGTCACCCTGTTCAAGGAAATGCTGGAAAAACGTCTGGGCGAGTGCGCCTATCTGGCCGGTGACACCTTCACTTTTGCCGACATCTCGGCCTTTGTGTTCAGCGACTTTGCCCGCGTGATCAAGATGGGCGTGACGGATGAAACGCCGAACCTGCTGCGCTGGTACGAGGCGATCAAGACCCGCCCCAGCGCCCGCACCTAGGCCTTTTGCCCGGACAGGCAGCAGACCGCCCGTTTCTGGGCGGCTAGGCTCTGGACCCATTAATTCTATATACTCAGTTTGACAGATTTTTTCGCAGACAAGAAGCATTTGCGCAAGAATAGTGGTTCTATTCTAAGCAGATGCGCCGCAGGCTGCGGCAAAATCCGTCAAACCCGAAGGGCGGCGATTTCGCTTCATTTCAACGTCTTGGGTCGCTTGCAAATAGAACCACTATTGGCTGCACGCCCCAAACCTTTGAAATTTCGCGAAATCGCCGCTGAGTATATAGAATTAATGGGTCCAGAGCCTAACTGTCTGCCGACCTTCTATTGCACGCAAATCACAGCTATATCCAAGCGGCCCCTTTAACCGCCAACCAAAGGCCCGCCTCTTGGACTTTACCAGCCTCGCTCGTGAATTTGTCACCCTGTTCGTGGTTATTGACCCCGTCGGCACCATTCCGGTGTTCCTCTATGCTGCGGCCCGCGCACCACGCCACCTGCACCGCCGGATTGCCCTGCGTGCCACGCTGATCGCGGGGCTGGTGTTGCTGGCCTTTCTGGTCGGTGGTCAGTTCCTGCTGGAAGGTCTGGGCCTGCGGTTCGGCTCTTTCCAGATTGCGGGCGGCATTGTGCTGTTCCTGTTCGCGCTCTCGATGATCTTTGGCGATTCCAAATCCGACAACGAAATTACCGCCGCCGGACGCGACCCGATGGCAGGGGCCGTGTTCCCGCTGGCGATGCCCTCGATCGCCTCGCCCGGCGCGATGCTGGCCATCGTTGTCCTGACCGACAACCACAGCCAGACGCTGGCCGAACAGGCCATTACTGCCAGCGTTCTGCTTTTGGTGCTGGCAATCACGCTGGCCCTGCTGTTGGCTGCAACCTACATCCACAAACTGATCGGCAATACCGGCGCCAGCGTCATCAGCCGTGTCATGGGCATCATTCTGGCCACAATCGCTGTGGATTCGATCATGGGCGGGCTGGACGCGTTGGGGGTGCTCAACCTTGCGCCCCCTGTTGCGATATCCGCGCCGCTGGATTAATCTGGCGACATGGTTGGCAGCCACCAAGGCGTCGCAGCCCCGCAAGGGGTGCTAAAGCTGCCGCACCGCCACGACACGCATATGACATTCCGTCCAGTGCCGCGTTCGTCAAGCCTGCGACCCACGGACAGCTTCGCGGCACGCTAGGAATTGCCATGTCGAAAACTCCTATCCCGCTGGTCACAGCGGACATCTCGAAATTTGCGCGCAGCCTGTCGCAGCAACTGACCGGCACCGATGCGCCGCCGTCCCATCTGACTTTGCTCAATATGCTGGCGCGTGCAGCGGGCTTTCGCAACTTCCAGCACCTGAATGCCGCCAAAGCCGCACAGGCACGCCTGCACCCTACCCCGGCCGAAACATGCGACTTTCGCCGCGTCGAACGCGCACTCGCGCAATTCGATGCCACCGGCCGCCTGCGCCAGTGGCCCGCACGCAGGGCCATTCAGGATCTGTGTCTCTGGGTGCTGTGGGCCAACGTGCCGGCCCATGCCACGCTGCACGAACGCGACGTGAACGGTGTGCTGAACCACGGCCACAGCTTTGACGACCCCGCGCAGCTGCGCCGCGGCCTTCTGAGCATGGGCCTGCTGACCCGCAACCGCGACGGGTCCGATTACCGCAGGATCGAACAACGCCCCCCGCCCGAAGCGCGCGCCCTGATCCGCCACATCGCAGAGCGCCGCACCGAGGCACGCAAAGCGCTGTGACAGGACAGGGTCCCGCCTGCCCTTCGGAGAGGTTTTTGCCCCGAAAAGGCATGGACCTGCCTTCATCTTGCCAAGCAAACTCTCCCCGAAGGGTCGCTCTGAAACAGGAGCGAAGGTCGCGGGTTACACCGCGACCTTGCGGCTTTCTTCCAGATAGATCTCGCGCAGACGCGGCGCGACGGTGCCGGGCGTGCCGTCACCGATCTGCGCGCCGTCGATCTCGACCACGGGCATCACGAAGGTGCTGGCCGAGGTGATGAATGCCTCGTCCGCGTCCTGCGCTTCCTCGATGGTAAAGTTGCGCTCTTCCACGGTCATCTGCGCCTCTTGGGCAAAGCGCAGCACGGCGGCGCGGGTGATGCCGTGCAGGATGTCGTTGGTCTTGGGGCGGGTGATGATCTTGCCGCCCTTGACGATATAGGCATTGTTGCTGGTGCCTTCGGTCACGAAACCGTCCTGCACCATCCAAGCGTCATCGACACCCGCAGCCTTGGCCATCATCTTGCCCATAGAGGGGTACAACAGCTGCACCGTCTTGATGTCGCGGCGGCCCCAGCGGATGTCTTCGATGCTGATGACCTTGATGCCCTTTTGCGCCACCGGATTGGCGGCAAGCCCCGGCTTGTTCTGGGTGAACAGAACCACGGTGCAGGGCACGGCTTCAGGGTCAGGAAAGGCAAAGTCGCGGTCATCGGGCGCACCACGGGTGATCTGGAGATAGATCATACCCTCTTCGATCCCGTTCAGACGCACCAGTTCGCGGTGCACTTCCAGCAGGTCGTCCTTGGTGATCGGGTTCTTCATGTCCAACTCGTCCAGCGAGCGTTGCAGGCGCACCGCGTGGCCGTCAAAGTCGATCAGCTTGCCGTCCAGCACGCTGGTCACCTCATAAACGCCGTCGGCCATCAGGAAACCGCGATCAAAAATCGACACTTTCGCTTCGGTCTCGGGCAGGTAGTCGCCGTTCACATAAACAGTACGCATGTGCATCATCCCCATAGTTTCGCACTGGGGGGATGCACCCCAGCGGCGTCAAAAATCAAAGGTTCGTCGCGGTCTTCGGCCAACAGAAGCGGCCCGTCAAGGTCTACAACCTCCGCACCCTGTGCAACCAGGGTTGCCGGGGCCATCGCCAAGGACGATCCGACCATGCAGCCAACCATCACGCGATAGCCTTGCGCCAGCGCCTCGTCGCGCAGGGCAAGGGCTTCGGTCAGCCCGCCGGTCTTGTCCAGCTTGATGTTGACCACATCATATTTGCCCTTCAGATGCGGCAGCGAGGCGCGGTCATGGCAGCTTTCGTCGGCGCACACGGGCACCGGACGGTCCATACCGATCAGGGCATCGTCCTCGCCTGCGGGCAGCGGCTGTTCGACCAACTGCACGCCCAGCCGCACCAGATGCGGTGCCAAATCGGCATAAACATCAGCGGACCAGCCTTCGTTGGCGTCCACGATAATGCGCGCGTCGGGCGCACCTGCGCGCACAGCCTCAAGCCGTGGCATGTCGTCCGGTGTGCCAAGCTTGATCTTCAGCAGTGGACGAAAGGCGTTCTTGGCCGCCTGCGCCTGCATCGCCTCGGGGCTGTCCAATGACAGGGTATAGGCGGTGATTTCCGGTCCCGGCTTCACCAGCCCGGCCAGTTCCCACACCCGCTTGCCTGCGCGCTTGGCTTCCAGATCCCACAATGCGCAATCCACCGCGTTGCGCGCCGCACCGGCGGGCAGCAGATCATAAAGCCCCATCCGCGAAATATCCGCAGGCAATCCGTTAATCTGCTCCGTCACGCTGTCCAGCGTTTCGCCATAGCGGGCATAGGGCACACATTCGCCCACACCCGTCACATCACCGTCGGACACCCGCACGGTCAGCACTTGCGCCTCGGTCCGCGACCCCCGCGCAATGGTGAAAACCTGTGCCAACTGGAACACATCCCGCGTCACATCAATGCGCATACATCACCTTCATCTTGCCAGAAAAACTCCCGCCGGAGGCTCCTGCCCCCGGCAACAGGCGCAGCTTACAAAGCTGCAATCGCATCGGCCAGCCGTTCGGCGCCGTGACGATAGGGATCGACTGCGGGCAGACCGTATTCCGCCTCAACCTCGGCCAGATAGGCGCGCGCTTCGTCGTCGCCCATGTGCTGCGTGTTCACCGAAATGCCCACGACCTTGCAGTCCGCATTCGCCACCTTGGCCAGCGCCAGAGCCAGTTCGCTGACCTGACCGATGCTGGGCGGCGTATAGCTGGGCAGGCCGCGCATGTGTTTGCGGGTCGGCTCGTGGCAGATGATCAGCGCGTCGGGCTGGCCCCCATGGATCAGCGCCAAGGTCACGCCGGAATAGCTGACGTGGAACAGGCTGCCCTGCCCCTCGATGATGTCCCAATGGTCGGCATCGTTGTCGGGCGTCAGGTATTCGATCGAACCGGCCATAAAGTCGGCCACGACCGCGTCCAGCGGCACGCCTTCACCCGTGATCAGGATACCGGTCTGCCCCGTGGCGCGGAAGGTGCTTTTCACACCCTTGGCTCGCAGCGCCTCGTCCAGCGCCAGTGCGGTGTACATCTTGCCGACGGAACAGTCGGTCCCCACGGCCAGCACCCGCTTGCCGGTGCGCTTTTCACCGTTGGCGATGGGATAATCCACGGATGCGACGCGAACGTCGTGCATTTCGCGCCCGAATTTTGTGGCAGCAGCAACCAGTTCGGGTTCGTCCTCCAGCAGGTTGTGCAAACCGCTGGCCAGATCATAACCCGCTTCCAGTGCGGCCAGCAGGACTTCTTTCCACGCCTTGGAGATGATCCCGCCACGGTTCGCCACGCCAATGACCAGCGTTTTGGCGCCGGCGGCCAAACCCTCATCCAGCGTCATATCGGTCAGTTTCAGGTCTGCGCCGCAGCCGTCCATGCGATATTGGCCAACCGCGTTGTCGGGGCGCCAGTCCTTGATGCCTTGTGCCACTTTGGCAGCCAGTTGGTCAGGCGCATCGCCCAGGAAGAGCAAATAGGGGGTCTTGATCATTGTGGCAGTCCTTTGGTCTTGCGTTTCGTCGGCCCAAGCCGCTTTGAACGGATACTGCGCAAAAACCGCTGCAACTTCATACGAAGTCCAGCGCAGAATGCGGGAAATGAACATATTTCTTCGAATAAATGCTGCAAAATTAGAAGAAACTCCCGCCGTCTCTCACTTGAACACACCGCAATTGCTGCACTTGCGAAATCAAGCTTGCGAAGCGCAGCGTAATTTAATACCAGCTAAACCCAGATGTGACGCAACAATATTACCCGAAAGGTTCGCAGATGAGCTTCCGCCTTCAGCCCACGCCCCCCGCACGCCCCAACCGCTGCCAGCTTTTCGGCCCCGGCTCGAACACCAAGCTGTTCGCCAAGATGGCTGCCTCGGCCGCTGACGTAATCAACCTGGATCTCGAAGACAGCGTTGCCCCTTCGGACAAGGACAGCGCGCGCGCCAACATCATTCAGGCAATTTCCGAATACGACTGGGGCACCAAGACGCTGTCGGTACGGATCAACGGTCTGGACACCCCTTACTGGTATCGTGACGTCGTCGATCTGCTGGAGCAGGCAGGCGAGCGTCTGGACCAGATCATGATCCCCAAAGTGGGCTGCGCCGCCGACATCTATGCGGTCGATGCACTGGTCACCGCGATTGAGACTGCCAAGGGGCGCACCAAGAAGATCAACTTCGAGGTCATCATCGAATCGGCCGCAGGCATCGCCCATGTGGAAGAAATCGCCGCATCTTCGCCGCGTCTGGTCGCGATGAGCTTGGGCGCCGCTGATTTTGCCGCCTCGATGGGGATGCAGACCACCGGCATCGGCGGGACGCAGGAAAACTATTACATGCTGCGCGACGGGGCAAAACACTGGTCCGATCCGTGGCACTGGGCACAGGCTGCGATTGTTGCCGCCTGCCGCACCCACGGTGTGCTGCCGGTCGATGGCCCCTTTGGCGACTTTTCCGACGACGAAGGTTTCCGTGCGCAGGCGCTGCGGTCGGCCACGCTGGGCATGGTCGGCAAATGGGCCATCCACCCCAAGCAGATCGCACTGGCCAACGAGGTGTTCACCCCCTCGGAAGAGGCCGTCGCCGAAGCCCGCGAGATTCTGGCCGCGATGGAACAGGCCAAGGCCAACGGCGAGGGTGCCACCGTCTACAAGGGCCGTCTGGTCGACATCGCGTCGATCAAACAGGCCGAGGTTGTCGTCAAACAATACGAGATGATCACCGGCTGACGCGCTCGTGACTGGATTTGCGGGGCGCATTCGTGCCTCAATGGGGCCTCCACCTATCGTGAGAGGCCCCATGCGTTTTCTGATTGCCCTGCTGATGCTGTCCCTGCCCGCCTTCGCCGAGGTCGCGGACATCACCCCGCGTGACGGCTGGACCGTAATCCGCACCGCCAAACCCTATGACCAACTGGTTGCGGACGTGAAAACAGCCGCCAAGGCGCATCAGATGGGTGTCGTCACCGAGGCCGGCCCCACCGGTGCCGCCGCCGCCCGAGGCATCACCATCCCTGGCAACCGTGTGATCGGCCTGTTCAACAATGCGCTGGCCGTGCAGATCCTGAACATCGACTCCCACGCGATGATCGAAGCGCCGATTCGCGTCTATGTCACCGAGAATGCGGACGGCACGGCCACGCTCAGCTATAAACTGCCCTCTGCGATCTATGCGCCCTACAGCAGCAACCTCAAGCCCGTCGCGACAGAGCTGGACGCGACATTTGCCGCCATCGCGGCGCAGGCCAGCAACTGACGCACACTACGCCCGTTCATCCTTGGGCGAGCCGATGACCACATATGACGTGATCGCATTCACCTGCGGCAAGTCGCCCAGCATGTCGGTGTGAAACGCCTTGTAGCTCTGAAGATCGGCACATTCGACACGCAACAGATATTCGTAGGTGCCCGTGGTGTTATGACATTCACGCACCTCGGGCGCGCGGGCGATGGCACGCTCGAACGCCTCTTGCGCCGCCTTGGTGTGATCGCGCAGGCCGACACCGATATAGGCGACAAAACCTGTCCCCAGCGCCGTGCGGTCCAGCACCGCGCGATAGCCTTTGATCAAGCCGTTGCGCTCCATTTCCTGCACCCGCCGCAAACAGGCCGAGGGGGACAGCCCCACGCGGTCGGCCAGTTCCAGATTGCTGATCCGACCATTGCGGCTCAGCTCTTGCAATATCTGTTCGTTTTTTGAATCCAGCTTGGCCATAAATTGCAAAACTCCGTGACTATGCACCAAGTTTGCAATTTCAAACCGCCAATACAACGTCATTCATTGCGCATGACAGTTGATATTCTCCTTGCCCTTGCGGCCTTTGCTCTGGTGAGTTCGATCACGCCGGGGCCGAACAACCTGATGCTGATGGCGTCGGGCGCGAATTTTGGCTTTGCACGCACGGTGCCGCACATGCTGGGTGTGGGGCTGGGCTTTGTCCTGATGGTGGTCGTCGTGGGCATGGGACTGGCGCAGGTGTTTGACGCCTACCCTGTCAGCTACACGGTGCTCAAGGTCGCCTCGATCCTCTATCTTGGCTATCTGGCGTGGAAAATTGCCAATGCCGCACCGATCAAACGGGGCGAGGCGACGGGCACGCCGATGACCTTCCTGCAAGCCGCTGCCTTCCAGTGGGTCAATCCAAAGGCGTGGGCGATGGCCCTGACGGCCATATCCGCCTATACGCCGGACACCACATTTGCGGCCATCGCACTGGTGGCGGTGGTCTTTGGCGCGGTCAACCTGCCCTCGGTCAGCCTGTGGACGGTAATGGGCCAACAGATGGCGCGCGTCCTGACGAACCCCACCCGGCTGAGGGCGTTCAACTGGACCATGGCCGCCTTGCTGATCGCATCGCTTTACCCGGTCCTGTTTCCCTAAGATTGCATTCGCCGCCCACCCCCGCCATATATCGGACAAAGCCGAAGCGGAGCGAGCAGATGACTCAATATATGGATTTCGAGAAGCCACTGGCTGAAATCGAAGGCAAAGCCGAAGAATTGCGCGCCATGGCCCGCAACAATCCCGACACCGACACCAGCGCCGAGGCCGCAGCACTGGACGCCAAGGGCAAGGCGATGATGCAGGATCTGTACGGGTCGCTGACGCCGTGGCGCAAATGTCTGGTGGCGCGCCACCCCGAGCGGCCCCATTGCATCGACTATGTCAAACGCCTGTTCACCGATTACACGCCGCTGGCAGGTGATCGCAACTTTGCCGACGATCATGCGGTGATGGGTGGGCTTGCTCGGTTCAACGACACGCCGGTGATGGTGATCGGCCATGAAAAAGGCAACGACACCAAATCACGCATCGAACGCAATTTCGGAATGGCCCGCCCCGAGGGTTACCGCAAGGCAATCCGCCTGATGGATCTGGCGGGCCGCTTTGGCCTTCCTGTCGTTACGCTGGTGGACACGCCCGGCGCCTATCCCGGCAAGGGTGCGGAAGAACGCGGCCAGTCCGAAGCGATTGCTCGGGCCACCGAGAAATCGCTGCAAATCGGCACGCCGGTTGTCTCTGTGGTGATTGGTGAAGGCGGATCGGGCGGGGCTGTGGCCTTTGCCACGGCGAACCGTGTCGCGATGCTGGAACATGCGGTCTATTCGGTGATCAGCCCCGAAGGCTGCGCGTCGATCCTTTGGAAAGACGCCGAAAAGATGCGCGAAGCGGCCGAAGCCCTGCGGCTGACGGCGCAGGATCTCAAGCAGCTGGGCGTCATCGACAAGATCATCCCCGAGCCGATGGGCGGCGCACACCGCCACGCACACCAGGCGATTGATTCGGTCGGCAAGGCGATTGCAGAGATGCTGAAAGACCTGAAAGGCATGGATGCCAAGGCGCTGATTAACGACCGCCGTCGCAAGTTTCTGGATTTGGGCAGCAAGGGGCTGGCGGCGTAAGGCGTCAGCCACCACCGCAACGGACTGGCTGGCGGCGCGCCTGTCAGCTCAGCGCGCCAGCATCCGCAAGCCCTGCGTCACATCCGTGCGAACGGCCAGCCGCAATCCCGGCTCGTCGCCCGCCCGCAAGGCCGCGATAATCAGCTTGTGGTAATGCGGCGGCTCGGTCCGGCGCAGCCGCCCGTACAGCGCCCGCATTGTCGGCCCCATTTGCAGCCACACGGTTTCGGCCATCGCCAGCATCGCAGGCGCCTGGGCGCGCAGATACAGCGTGCGGTGAAACTCCAGATTGGTGCGAATATAGCCAACCGCATCGCGGTGGGCCACAGCCTCGGACACGGCACCGTTGATGGTCTGCAACCGCTCGATCAGCGCCATATGCGCGCGCGGCAGGGCGCGGCTGGCCAGCTCGACCTCGATCAGGGCGCGCAGGGCGGCCAGCTCCTCGATCCGCTCGGCGGACAGCTCTGGCGTGCCCATGCGCCCCGACGATGACATCGTCAGCGCCCCTTCGGCCACCAGACGGCGCACCGCCTCGCGTACAGGCGTCATGCTGACCTCGTAATCTTTTGCGACCCCGCGCAGGGTCAACGCCTGACCGGGGGGAATATCGCCATGCATGATTCGGCTGCGCAACTGGCGATAGACCCGATCATGGGCGGCTGGCGTAACTTCTGTGGCGCGTGCTGGTGTTGTCATGCCGCCTTGTGATCACAAAATTCGAAACGGTCAATCATCAAAACGAAAGCGGTGATATTCGGACCCGTGCTGACGCAGCCACGCACGCGCTTCGCCGTAGGGGCCGTGGATGCGTGTCACAGCGTCCCAGAACGCCTGTGCGTGGTTCATCTCTTGCAGATGGGCCACCTCGTGCGCTGCGACATAATCCAGCACCGTTTGGGGCATCATGACCAGCCGCCACGAATACATCAGCGTGCCGCGTGTCGAACAGGACCCCCACCGCGAACGGGTGTCGCGAATGCTGATCCGCTGATAGGGCCGCCCCAAACGTGCAGCATAAAAATCAGAGGCCGCCGCCAGTCGCGTCCGCGCCAGCGCCTTCAGATGCGCCTGCAAGCGCGCGCCCACTTGCTCAGGCGCGCCGGGCACAGTGATCGAACTGTCACCCACAACGACGCGCCGCCCGGCTCCCGGCACAATCAGCCGCGACTGACCCAAAAGCGGCACTTCGACCCCGTGGGTGATGACAACGTTCTCAAGACGGCTCTGCAGATGGCCGCGAATCCAGTCTTCCTTGGAACGGGCAAAGGCCATCGCTTCGCGTTCGGCCACGCCTTTGGGCAGCGTCAGGGTCACCCGCCCGTCCAGGGACGACACCCGCAACGAAATCCGCCGCGCCCGCGCCGACCGGCGTAAAACCACCTCGACAGGCGGTCCTTCTTGCAACAGATGCATGGCCATCCTATCTGCTCCTTTACCCACTTATCACGAAGGCTTTGACTCCGGGCACACCATATGGCACTTGCCCTGAATCGCCTAGATGCAACAGAGATTTCAAAGGGGACACCATGCCCAACGAAGAATGGGGTACGAAACGCCTTTGCCCGACCACCGGCAAGCGGTTTTACGACCTGAACAAGAACCCGATCGTCAGCCCCTACACGGGCGAAGTGGTTGAGCTGGACGCCAGCAAATCCCGCATGATTGCCGCCGACGCCGAAGACGCCGTCACGGCCAAGGCAAAAGCAGCGGATAACGACGACGATGACGTGGTACTGGACGATGACGACAGCGATGTTGATGTCGATCTGGATGATGACATCCTCGAAGACGATGACGACGACGATACAGTTCCGCTGGAAGAAATCGCCGACGTGGCGTCGGACGACGACGATTTGTAAAGCTTTTGGCAGGCGTGATCTTTTCGCTTGATCCCGCCCGCCAAACCGCCTAATCAGCGGCGCACGGACCCAAGAGGGTCGCCAAGGATGGGGCATTAGCTCAGCTGGGAGAGCGCCTGCATGGCATGCAGGAGGTCAGCGGTTCGATCCCGCTATGCTCCACCATCCCTTTTTGAAAAGGAGCAGATAGTTCTGCCTTTCTCGTCAGAGCAAATGCCTCTCCTGTGCGGAGAGGTGCTGTTTTCCTTGCGAAAATCTATGCTGCTTTGATCCACGCCCATTGCGTGTTGATCGCCTCGCAGCCCTAACATGTCGTTGGTTATGAAAAGCGCCGCATAGCTCTTCCATTTACGACAATGGTTTTTCCATTTTGTTGAAGATTGGGCGTTATGAGCTAGAGAAAACCCAAACCCGATTGATCTGCCTGCCGACTGAGTTTGAAGAGCTTTATGGCCAGATTGCGCTTCCGCCTAAACCTTGTCCAAATACTCGATCGCATTTCGGACGCCGACTACGGAAGATTTCGTCGCGTAGGGCTTCTCTTCGAACACCTCCAGCTAATCCGACCAATTTGCGAAACAGATGGTCTTCACTCCCAGAGGACATGAACCGCGTCCTCCTTGCCTCCTTGTCGGAGACAGTGACAGCACATATATTAGGGGTACGGGCGGTGGCCTCATGCCACCAACGATAAATGTCCCCGGGGATCCGTCCTCGGTAAGGAACCTGGATCTAAGCCGGGCCTGCATTCTCGCTTTAGCGGGATGTTGGCTCATTCACGAGATCTAGGGCCACGGATGCAGGTCCTCATATCAGAATGGAGACGGCATCATGTCGAACATCATCAACTTCCCCGCCATCCGCCGCCTTAAGCGCCTCAGCGGCGAGGTCTTCCAGATTGCAAAGCATCCGCTTCACGAGGTCAGGCTGCGGATCAACCTGCCTAATAATGGTCGGCCTGAAGCCGAGGATCTGCTTTATGGCCATCTCTTCCGCCTTCTTCAAAAGCTGCATGGCTTCGATCAGACTAAGGGCTTCACTCTGGATGTCCTGCGTGGCGGCGAGTGGCACGAGCTGCCGCACTCGGTGCGTCCGAAGCTTCTCAAGAACTTCTTGATCAATGTTGACTACTATTGCGAGCGCGGTTGGCTCGAGGTCGAGGTTGACGAAGTTCTCTTCGCAAAGTCGAAGCAGGCGTGACCACGAATGGGGCGCTGGAACCAACTCCGGGGCCTTCCTGTGCAGTCCCGGCATCGCACGTAGACTGATCCCACGGCCTATGCCTGTGCGGTGCTGAAGTGGGACCTGCACGCCTACAGCACCGCACAGGCGCTCTCAGGGCCAGCAATCTAGACCGCGGCAATTTCTCCCGACATCATTCGCTGAACATGCACTTGGGGCGACACTAGAGCCTGACAGGGCTACAATGGAGAATGAAGTCTTACACCGGTGGACCTATCGTTGACCGGTCTAATTCAACTAATTGACGGCAACTCGGTAGCTTCTCTACTGCTACCGCACTAAACTCAGTTCGATCTGCCAAGCAGCGAGTCGAGCTTGTTCTTTTAAGGCCGCTGCCAGAACTTTACGCACTTCGTAGTGCGGTTCACTAGGCAACAAGTCTGCCTCCCATTCCTCAACGAACAAAAGAATTTCGTTTTGTGAGTAGCCGGGCTTGGCGGCCTCAAATCGACGTCTAGCCCTGTTGAGCAGAACGTCCTTCTGCTTGCTATACTCCGCCTTGAATTCGCGCGTCCAACGCAAAGACAGGTTTAGTAGGCCGTCTATATTGGCGACTTTGCGTTGATCGACAAGTGTCGCAGCATCGCAGCGGACGGAGCTCCTAGGGTGCAGCTCGTAGGTAATTTGCATAGCCTCATTGCCTGGATTCAGATAGGGGTGAAACCAATCAGTAAAGCTGCCATCTGAATGCACAGGCTTTTGCCCTTTATTCGCCAGTGAATTGCAATCCCCACAAATCGGCAGCAAGTTTTCAGCACAAATACTAAGCAAAGGGAATGCGCTCTTTGCAATCCAATGATCGACTTCCGGAGTCTGTCCTAGCGGGCCACCACACAGCACACAAACCTCGCGGGCCTCGAGATTAGTGCTCTGACGGTGTGCTTCGCGGAACTCGCTCACATAACGGGCATAAGTCACGCCACCTACGGTCGTTGGAGTGCCATCCGGCAGGAATGGCAAGCCATTGCGAAACCCGACTTTGTAAAACGCCTCCATCAGCTCCTTAAATGCTTTCCAATCAGTGTGGCTTGGAATCGGGCACTCGACCGGCCATTGAATTGGCTCTGGCCGAAACTGTGCCGAAAGCGTGGAGACTGCTTGTATCCAAGTAACTAAGACGGCCTTCTGGGGGGGCGGCAGGGCGGCGACAATTTGCGCACGATGTAGCAACGTTTGCCTTGCATCGACACGCTGAAGAAAACTCCACAACCAATCCACTTCGATCTCACTTGCCAGAACTGGGGGCTGCAAGCCTTGTTGGTTGATTTGTGCATCAGCGGTGTCAGGATCACACAACCACAGCGCAAAACGCTGCATCAACCGCTGGCATGCAGCTAGCGCTGGAGAACACTCAACTCGATGGATGGGTTTAAGCATCGTCACCCCGCCAGACATTCAGCAATGTGCGCAACTCGCTGCGATAGAAGCCCGATCCCATTCGAGCAATCAGGCGCTCCAGATCGGCTATTTCGGCACTTGTACCGGTTGTTTTACGCAGCCTGCCCTCAATGAATTCCTGGGCGCGTTTGCCAATGCTGTCATCGGCACCGAACACCGTCATCATCAGTGCACTCGGGTCGGTGGCGAAAGTGAGTTCGTCCACGTTGCGCGCAGTGGAACCTTCATCCGTTTTTTGCACCATCACGATCTCGTTGTTAAAAACATCCGAAAGCACGATGGCCGAATGGGTGGAGATCAAGACATCGTTGGCTGTGTGACCAATGGCGTCATCGATGATATCGACAATTTCTCGCTTCCATTTGTCATTAAAATGGGTTTCCGGCTCATCGAGCAGCAGCAAGGCGTCCTTCTGTCCCTGCAGTAAATGGAACAGCGCCATACGCCCCAATACCATTTGCTCGCCGTCAGATAGTTCTTCGTATCGCAAAACACCAACATCATTTACGCTCTCTTCATCTTCGCGATCTGGCACTGGAGCTCGACGTAAGCGCAATAAAACGTCTTCAAACAAGCCCTCCTGATTCAGTTCAAGCAGGCGGGCAAATAAGTCAAAGGCGCTAGCGTCACTGGCACCGCCCAACAATGTCCACAAAGCTTCGCCCTGCGAGTTGCAAGACTGAAGTTCGTCGCCAGCAACCGAGGCAAAGCTCAATTTCTGCGAATCGAACGGCTGTTTCAAATCGAACAGCAACATTCGGCGCACGTTCACTGGGTGCGGTTCCGCAATGACCTCGCTCGCGCACATCCACCAATCATGGGCTGTTTCAGAGAGTTTCTGATCCCATTGAGGTAATTGGAGACGTGAGCGGAACGCGACCGAAACTAGGTGATGCCAACCGCCACGCTCCAGCAGTCCTTGAAGCGCCTCCTGGTTGTTGTCACTTCGACGCGGTAGTGCGGTTTTGGCTTCTGCTTCAATACGAACTGAATTTTCTGACGCTTCAACATCTGACGCTTCAACAAAGGACTGCTGCAAGGCCACTGCCAACAATGAGCATTTTAGCAGTGTTGCGTCCAACAGCACTGGGCGTCGGAAAAGATCAGTCTCTGCGCTGCCCGTGTCCACGGCTAGTTGAGGAAGGTTATCGCCAGCCTGTCTCGCCGCTTGAATGGCATTTTCTTGGGTTGCAGTCCAACCTGCAGGTCGTTCGTCGTATTGCGAGTCGTCGCCACCTTCCAGTAATCCGTCAGCACGCTGATTTCGGCTCCAAACCGAACGCCAGGGACGCAAGTCGCCGGTGGTGTATGCAAGTACAGTCGACGGAAGCGCGATTTGTGGCGGCGAGCTGTCACGCAGCGGCCAACTGCCAGGGACTATTAGCGGCGAGAAGCCGGGCGGCGAGCTAACACTCTCCGAATTCAGATAGTCGATACAGGTTTCAAATACATCCTGATCGCTGTCATCATCGAAGGCAAAGCGCTCGTTCAGCCACAGGCTGGCCTGTTGGCGGCTGCCCGGGCAGTGCAATAGCAAAGTCCGATGGTTAGACGAACCGCGCACGCCCAACTCGTATACAAGACTAAGCTCGGGGTCGATACCGCAACAATCCGCAACCTGGTGAAAGCAGGATACTTGCGTGCTGCTCCGAAGCCCAAAAGGTCCTCAGAACGCTGGCGGGTGGTCGATGAGGCCTCCGTCGAAGCGTTCGGCGAACAATACATCTCGGCTACCGATCTTGCCCGCGAGTTGCGACGCGATCCCGCCAATCTCTGCCGCGAGCTCTACAAGAACGGCGTTGAACCACTCATTTTCAACGGCGAAAACCGGATCATCTTCCGCCGCCGCGATGTGAACGAGAGATGAGGTCAGGAATGATGGTGGGACTTGCTGCCTGATGGGGCCGCAGCCTGTGCAGTCCATCCCCAGGACCTTCTGACACGATAAGTCTTGAGAAAGCCGACCACTGCGTCGGCTTTTTTCATGTCGTCAGAGAGGCAACCTTATTTGACGAAAAAGGCAGCTTCAGTTCAGCATCGAGATTTCGGGGCACTGAATTCAAAAGGAAGTTCTGACGCTGAGAGGCAAAACTATGTGCCCCTTCCCACTTTTTTTCCAGCGACTTATAGAAGCCTGAGAGCGGTGTGCCCCACAAGGGGAACACTACCGTGCATCTCAGTTCCTACCTGTCTCTCTCAAGACACGGCATTTTCTACTTCCTGAGGCGTGCCAGATAGTTTCCGACTTCTGGCCATCTCTTGAAATGGGACGCATAGATGTTCCATTTTCGAAAGTGGTTTTCCATTTTCTTGAAGATGAAACGCTTGGGTACAAAGTCGCGAACTCAGCTGGTTCGGCGGATTATTTTGACCGGTACGTCTCAGACTAACTGCCTTTCGTCATGATTTGACTAGTTATGAAGAGCTTTTTGCCTTCTCTGAAGCCAAGCGTTCGTTCAATGCCCGCAAGATAATTGTCTCGATCTCGCGCACCCGCAGCCCGTGGACATAAGCGAGCTGATCAACAAGATTCGCAATCTCAGGATCCTTCGGTCCATATATGGGCCAATCGTGCAGTTCATGGCTGTCTGGGTGGTTATTTGGTTCCATCGCATCATCTCCAACCTTAGCGTTAGCCGCCCTAAAGGCATGATTATATAGGCTACCGGCGGCATTCCAGCGCAACGGAACATATCGAGTTCAGCACCTCGTGAGGACATTGAACTTTAATCGAGTGTACTTTCCTGAACCTCTAGCTTCGTGCCCGCAACTCAAAAGCGTAATGATGGGCGGGGAGTTTCCGTTAGCTGCGTCTGCAAAGATTCCGTGCCAGACAGACAAAAGCGACCATCCATACCCTGGAAGACCGAAACTCACATGGTACGCCACTCACCACCTGCACAGGCTTAGTCAAGATAGTCTTCCGCGGGCACTCTCAAAAATCCAAACTGTTGGATGCGGATGAAACGAAACAGATGCATCGGAAATATTCAGGAGCTTATCTCTTTCAGCAGGCGCTGGATGTGTCTTGCCAACCCTACGGACTTGGGTCTTCCGTGAAATTGGTACTCCGTTCAGACCCGGCGGGAGGCTGAAGACATCGCCGCCCGTGACCAAGGGTTCATCGACGCTGACTACTACTGGCGGTGGCTGGCTGACTACATCGCTGGCCGCTGTACATGAGAAAACCTTCGGCTGGCTTCGTGCTGGCCGGGGGTGACCCACTTTGCTTTTTTTTGCCGTTGAGAAATATGCTGGCTTTTTCGAAAAGATGCCCGCTATCGTAGAAGAAACGCGGAGGTCGTCTTCCGGTCTGGAGGCTCACGTTGACCCGGAACAAAGGTGTTTGAGCTTGAAGAAGTTAAAGTATTTGGCCCTCATTCTGGCTTTGACGTCCTCCTTGGTGATGAACGTCGCGACGGTGGCATTCAGCTCATTCGCCTTGGCGGTTTCAGCGGTGTTTGAGGCAGTTACGGGAACATCAGCCGTCGCCTCTGAGCTCCGACGTCGCAGCACAATGAACGAGCGGCAAATCAAAGACCTTAAAGTCGATCTGGATGCAAAAGAGCGGAGGTCCGCGAAACTTACTGGGGAGTTGGCTCAAGTAAAGCAGCGTGCTTCCTCACTCTCCAATGACCTTGCTGTTTCTGAGACAAAGCGGAAGGCGCTGACCGAAGATATGTCGGCTAAGCGAAAGCAGGTTTCCGCGCTAACCGATGATCTCGCGGTGAGGGATCGACGTATCGCCCAGCTATCAGCTACCATCAATAATCCGCAAGTGACTTATCGGAGCCAGCGTCGCCCTCTCAATCAAGCTGTTGAGGACACGGTAGGCCGGATAACGAAGCGGACCGCGTTCGGGGCGAAGAGGAACGTAGCAGCAATATTCGGTGAGGGGTTACCTGTGGTCGGAGTTGGTGTCGCGGTTGCGGTCACGGGTTATGAACTCAAGGACAACTGCGATAACCTCAAAGACCTTCGCGAACTCGAGCTTTCGATCAACCCGTCGCTGGCATCGCCTGAAGGTGTGACGGAGGTCTGTGGTTTGCAGGTGCCATCTAAAGCGGAGGTATGGTCCACCGTGTCCAACTCGCCATCAACAGCATGGGCGACGACTAAGGAATACATGCCTAATCTTGGAGAACTGCACCTTCCAGATATCTCTGGCGGATGGGAAAAAGCCAAGGACGGTGGAGAGTTTCTTTGGACGGCAACTAAGGACACGGGCGCTACGATGAAGCTTGGTTTGGACTACAACATTCGCATGCTGCAAGAATTCTATCGTGGGCATACTGCCCCTGAGTAGGACACCTCGGCTGGCTGACGCTGGCCGGGGGGGGACTACTTCACTTTTTTTATCGACGGCCCCATGCAAGGATGGAGAAGTTATTTCTATTGGACAGGCGAGCAAAGCGGAGGTGACGAACTCGTCCCTTTAGTCCTCGCCCACCAGCAACCTCCACGGCTCAATTTCCAATGGTTCAGCCAGCTTCGCCAACACAGCGATCGTGGGATTCCTGATGCCTCGCTCGACTCCGCTGATGTAGGTTCGGTGCAGGCCGCACTCAAAGGCCAGAACCTCTTGAGAGAGCCCCGCAGCTTCACGATAGTGTTTGAGGTTTCGGCCCACGAGCCGCTGAATGGTCATGCCCGACCTAGGCTTGATTGCAGACTTTCATTCTACAGACTATGGGTCTCATTTGGGGCGCTTCGAAATTACGCGGGGCGGTTGACTGTTCGACAGGTTAGGTTCGTACTTTTGGGAGAAACTTATGAGTCGGTGACCTAGCGTCCTGCGCCTCTGTTTCGATCTGGCGATAGGACGGAAGCCGCCACGTGTTAAGTGAGGCCATGCCGTCGTTCCAGATCAAATCATCGGTCTTTCCAGGTGCGCAACGTTGAGTTCCGTCCCATACCGAAACAGACTCACCCTGAGCTGTGTGCGTATCGTTGATTGCGTGCGCGCAAACCGCTGACCAGAGCTCATCCGTGAGATCAAGGTCAGGATAAGCCGCCGTA
The DNA here is from genome assembly GCF_022788695.1 of Pseudosulfitobacter sp. DSM 107133. Taxonomy (NCBI): domain Bacteria; kingdom Pseudomonadati; phylum Pseudomonadota; class Alphaproteobacteria; order Rhodobacterales; family Roseobacteraceae; genus Pseudosulfitobacter; species Pseudosulfitobacter sp. DSM 107133. Next base: position 639,658 of record NZ_CP085154.1, on the reverse strand, counting down.
ACTTGATGGAAGCAGACTCTTTTCAGGTCAGTCGCGGACATACTGACATTTGGGTTTGCTAACCTATAGTACTTACCGTCTCGCCGCACGAAACGTTTGGCTATGAAACGTGCGAGTTCAGACTTTGTAGATTCTGGATCATGAAAGTCCTCTTCAGGTTCTGGAATGAACGTTATTTCTTCAACAGATGACTCCAAGGTTTCGTGAGCAACTTGACGTCTTTGCGGACGACGGCGTTTAGCAGGGTTCGAAAAGTTATCGTTATTGTTCATAGTAATCCTCGTTTCTTGTAAGCGTTCCCAGGAGGGCACTGTCGGTTCAGCTTGACGTCTTGGAGTTCCACGGGAGCAGATCGTCGATGGCGCTCTGTGGGTGACCATTGGCGATCGCTGTGAGGGTTGCCTTGAGATAGGCGAAGGGCTCGACGCCGTTGATCTTGCAGGTTTCGATCAGTGAGGCGATGCGGCCCCAGGCGATACCACCCTCGTCATGCCCAGCGAAGAGGGCGTTTTTCCGATTGAGGGTGATGGGGCGGATCAGGTTTTCGACGCGGTTGTTGTCGATCTCGACGCGCCCATCGGCCAAGAAGGTCTGCAGTCCGTCCCAGTGATTGTGGATGTAAGTCAGCTTTTCACCCAGCCGGGATTTGGCGGAGATCTTGCGGCGCTCAGCCTCCAGCCATTCACCGAATGCTGCGACCAGCGGGGCACTGCGGGCCTGACGGGCAGACAATCGCTGGCCGGGGGAGATGCCACGAATGTCAGCTTCGACGATATAGATTTCAGCGATGCGGCGCAGGCCTTCGGCGGCGATCTCTGAGCCATCGCGGTCAAAGACTTCCTTCAGCTTGCGGCGCGCATGCGCCCAGCAATGGGCCACCCGAATGGGGGCACCGCCCTTGCGCGTGGGTTTGGTCAGCCGGTTATAGCCCTGATAGCCGTCGATCTGCAGGATGCCGTCGAAGCCTGTCAGGAAGGTTTCGGCATTCGCGCCCGCCCGACCGGGGGCATAGAAGTAAACCACACCGGGCGGATCTTCACCGCCCCATGGTCGGTCATCGCGGGCCAGTGCCCAGAGATAGCCAGTTTTGGTTTTACCGCGCCCCGGATCCAGCACCGGGGCCGTGGTTTCGTCCATGAACAGTTTGTTGGATCGTTTCAGGTGTTCGGCCAGCCGGTCGACGACGGGCTTGAGGTGGAAGGCCGCCTTGCCGACCCAGTCCGCCAGCACAGCGCGGTGCAGATCAAGACCCGCACGCGCCAGGATCTGGCTTTGGCGGTATAATGGCAGATGATCCGCATACTTGCTGACCAGCACATTGGCGATGGTGGCCTCGGTCGGCAGGGCACCCATGATCAGATGCGATGGTGCGGGAGCCTGGGTCACGCCGTCGGTGCAGGTCCGGCAGGCGTATTTCGGGCGCACGGTGACAATGACGCGCAACTGCGCCGGCACGATGTCCAGCCGCTCACTGCGGTCTTCCCCGATCTTGTGCATGACGCCGCAGCCGCAAGGGCAGCTCAGGCTGTCAGGTTCGATGACTTCTTCGATGCGCGGCAGTGCGGCCGGTAGATTGCCGATGGTGCGCTTTGGCGCAGATTTGGTTGTCGTCTTGTCACCTGTCTGAGCGGCCAGTTGGTCCTTCTGCACCTCGACCTCAGCCAGGGCGATGGACAGATCCTCGAACGCCAGCTGCCGCTCATCCTCGGTCAGCTTTTCCGACCGTTTGCCATGTAGGGCATGGTTCAGCTCCGCAATCAGGTGCTCTTGCCGTTGGGTGATTTCCGTAAGCGCCGCTACCTTTTCCATCAACGCCAAAACCGCCGCACGCTGCGCAGCAGGGATGGTGGATAGGTCAATGGCGGGTGTCGTGATCATGCCATCAGGATACGATAAAACCCCATTAAAACACACAAAAGACAGCGGTTGATTCACTCTGCCGCAGCAGGTGGGCGCATCTCCAGAGCCTTGACCTTGCGCCAGTCCAGACCGGCAAACAGGGCCTCGAACTGGGCGTGGTTCAGCGCCATCATCCCGTCCTTGATCGCCGGCCAGGTGAAGGTCGCTTCTTCCAGCCGCTTATAAGCCATCACCAATCCGGTGCCGTCCCAATACAAAAGCTTCAGCCGATCCGCCCGGCGCGAGCGGAACACAAAAACCGTGCCGGTGAACGGATCCTTGCGCAGCACCGACGACACGATCGACGCCAGCCCATCATGACCTTTCCTGAAGTCCACAGGCTGCGTCGAGACCAGAACCCGCACACGGTTTGATGGGAACATCATGGCTGACCCTCGATTGCCCGCACGATCTCGGCAACCCGGGTCGAACTGGTCGTGCCATCGAGCCGGACTGTCACACGACCAATCGCAATCTCGATGGAGGTATGGGATGACTCGTCAGGCTTCGCGGACCGCCCCGCAACGGCCGACATATGCGCACAGCCGCCACCATCCGAGACTACGAGTGGCGCAAAACTAAAGGCGTCGTCATCGCCCGCAGGCAAAACCAACCGGCCATCGCGTGCTTGACTCCGCCATTCCGACAAATGGTTCGCCCGAAGCCCATACCGCGCCGCAACTGCATTCACGCTCACGCCCGGCTGCAAACTCTCAGCCACGATCCGTGCTTTGACCTCATTGGGCCACCGCTTCTGGCCATTGGCCCGTATCTCCACCCCGTAGTCCATGAGAAACTCTACCGTAGTCGCCATCGCGAAACTCCCGCCCAATATCCGTCAGAAACGGAGTCGCAGCTCAGGCGAAAACTGGGAAGGTGTTGTCCAGGCAACGCTTACCGTTTCTTGGCCATCATGCATTTAGAGTTGCAAATGCGCGGATGACTATTTGTTCCGCGCCAAAGATTTCGAACGCGGAAGGCTAATTTTTGAGTAAGGATTCAGAAACGGAAAATGACCCCTCACTAAGAGGAGTGGGTTTCATTTTTGAATGGTAATGCGAGATTTGAGCAATCTCAGAGAAGAAAGGCCCTAAGGGACCTCACCAACATACACTGATAATTTGCTCAACTAAGTGTCATGTTTCTCTCTGACGAAAATCTCACAGGGCTTGTAGTCTAGGACAGACTGCGAAGTCAAGTAGCCACCAACCGCCATCAAGTCGTTCGCCACCGCTGTCATAACCGGCGCTGTATCAACCCTGACCATCTCGACATTGGGGACCGGCGGGATAACCTGATTGATGAGCGGGAGAGGCAGGCGAACGGTGTGGACTGGTGTAGAGCGAAGGAAATGCTGGCAGAAACTGGGGTTTAAAGCCGGAAGACCCAAGATAAGCCCGGAAGATGCCGGATGGACGATCAGCCTTAAAAATATGGCGATGTGCGTGGCGCAGGGCCTGACTGTGGCAAATCGGCACTGCCAAATAAACTTCGCACCCCCAAAGGAAAACATCAGGGCTGCAAATCGGCACGCCATAAAAATAAGGGGTTTGAGATTTTAAGGTGGGCGGGAAATCAGACATTTCTCCAAAAAGCGCCCACCTTGGCCAAACACCTTTAAAATATAGGCATGAGGCGATTTTGGGGAAATTGGGCAATCGCCAAGGTGGGCGCTTTAAACTGCGTTGAAATCGGATTTGAACGATAATATCGTGGCTCGTGAAATGCTACCTTTAGCCTAGGTGCCGTCTCCCAAGTCATTCAACATGTCCCATTGATGTCCGAACGGAACTGCTTCCGGAAAAGCTCGATAGAACGCCCGCTCGAACTGCACGCGGTCTCTGGCTGCGGACCCGATGCCGATCACCTGCCATAGATGTTGTCTTAGCGCGTCAATGCCAACTTCATCTGTCAAGAACTGATAAAGTTTGTAACGCCGCGAACCACCAGCGTAAATCACTGGGTTCTTTTCATCCAGCAGTTCCAATATCCCGCCACGACTATGGGCGAGAGGGAAGTACACGAACTTTCTAATGAAGTGGCCGAAGAATTGCGGATGTCGAGAAGATTTAGGGTCCTTCCGTCGCAGGCCGTAGAGGGCATAGATCATGTCGAAAAATTTGCTTGGATACTCATCACTCCACTGCTGAACCTCTTCCGCAATGAAGCTTTGGAAGAGCTGCCTGTATTCATCTTTTCTTTTGTCGACGTAGCCTACGGCCTCATCGACGAGCGCAATTATCCCCAGCTTTGCGCAGGAACGGACTATAAGCTCGGCTTGCAAAGCAAGGAAAACCTGTGAAGTGTGCAGCCGTCCTTCGTTTTTTGCGACGATAAGTGCGTCGCAAACTTCTATAAGATCTTCAACGCTGTACCCATCAACGAAATCGTGGGTCAAGCCTTTAAAATGTATTGGATTTTCGATCCTTTCCACCAGTTTTTCGGGCAAACCGGATCGTATACCTTTGCGGGTCATGGTGCGCATGAACGCATTGCCGCCCTCGGATTTCAGGCCAAGCGCCGCAGCCATACCTTTCTTGCTGATTAGTCGTCGTTCGTCGTTGAGCCGATATACATCCAGTGGAATATCTCCAATTTTCAGCACCCCGTCGCTCATGGCTTCCGGCATTCGATCCGGGTCCTTTAGCTTTGCCCAACGCGCGCGGGCAGCAGCTTTGGCAATATTGCTTCTCTGCTCTGACGTGAGCTTCGCAGCACGAGCATTGCCACCCGCCGATCCAATGTCCTTTGTCAAATCGCTCTCCATGCTTGCATCTTATGGCAACTTACATGCTTGCAATATGCTTGCAAAGTGATTCTTTATGATGCTTGCAATTTTGCGGATGTTTGCACGGGGTCAGCAAATTTCGATCCAACGCAATAGCGGGTGCAGTGTTATTCGCTGTATGCTAAGTTCAACAAAGTAAGGGAATTGTGTTCATGTCGCTAACAGATGTACAGCGGGAAAAGCTGCACCCAGAATGGCAGAAATTCACAGATAGTGAAGAAGAACAACGGCTTATGGTTCTTGATGTACGCATAGAACGTCAGAAACGCATTCTGGCTGACAGCATAGCCGAGCGGCGGAAAATTATGATGCGCGCAATCCGCAGGATGCGCCGATCCAAGGGGAAGACATGATGGCGGGCAAGATCTATGTCGCCGCCCGGGTCTTCAAGTTCTCGATGTCACGTGAGATTTCTTCGATCGACCGTGTTTCCCGCGCTGCTGAGGGTGTGGTGTCCAAACTCGGTTCGATCGCAGGCTGAGTGCCTTTCAACGCATCCTTTATCTCAGTCAGTAGAAAGATCGCGCGGTCGGCAGCGAGAAACAGAACGCCAGAGATCAAAGCTGCAATAGCCGGTGAAATAAGGATCAATGCTTCCGCAGCGATAGCTACAACAATGCAGAGTGCGGCAACTGCAAAAGCGGCCCAAGCGAAGAGGCGAAGAGAAAGCATATCAGGTCTCCAGTGAAGCGGATTGGTTCATTTGTTGGCGAGGTCGCCTCTTAGATAGATTTATCAGCGATTGTGCTCGGGGGCCAGGCGGGCTGCTCACCCCCACTTGTGGCCTGACCAAATAACTTCCCCGACAATGTTCTGCGAGATGTCATTCATGGACTCGGCCGTGATGTATTCGGGCGCGAACTCTTTCTGGTTGGGGTTGTCGGAGCGGATAATGATTGCTGCATTTGGAACAAGTTCAAGACGTTTGATCCGAGTGCCATCGCCAGGGTGGTTATAGACATAAATGCGACCAGATCGGATATCGCGTTTGCGACGATCGATCATCACGAGATCGCCATCATAAATGCTGGGCTCCATGCTCTGGCCGCGCGCATTGATGAGAACGCAGGCGCTAGGCTGGATGCCATTCTGAAGGAGCCAGGCTTTTGAAAAGGCCAGATGATCGATTGGTGGAAGATCCAAGTTGACATAGCCTCCACCTGCGGCAGCCTGCGCTTCGTGGCGTGCCACAGTCGCAAATTTCCGACCATCGATGAGTGTAGTGTCAACTGCATCTAATTCGCTTGGTCCATCCGGGTTTCCGAGAACAAGTGTTTCACCAATCTCAGCGAGAATGGCGTTCAGACGTTCAACCGAAGGCATGCTTCCTTTGCGCAAATTCTTGAAGAGAGCGTTACTACTTCCCACGGCATTTGCGAACTCAGCCTCGCTCTTTCCTGACAAGCTGACATGCTTTTCCATCTTCTGAAGAAGGCTGGAAACGCTGGCAGCTTTGTCTGTTAGGTCAAGTCGCATTCAGACAAGATAAAGTTATCTGGATGATTCGGGAATGGATATTATTATCTTGATTGAGATAAGATTATCCGTATGCTCGGTCTCATGAACACAGAGCCGTATAAATATCTCCTCGACCTGGCCGATGCCTATGCACTGCATGCGAATGTAACACATTGGCGTGTTTCGTTCCTCGTCCGAGGCGACGGGCAGTTCTTTGAGCGTTTGCGCAAAGGAGGCGGGTGCACAGTCAAAACCGCCCAGAAGGTCCACCAATGGTTCTCAGACCACTGGCCCGCCGATCTGACATGGCCCAGCGACATCCCCCGTCCCCGCAAGAAGAAGGACGCGGCATGATGCAGGATTATTCCTATCAGGCACAGCATCCCGCCGACGCAGTGCGGGGAGCCCTCGGTCAATTGAGCGAGGCGCAGCGCCTCGCGTTGGCCATCGAGATCGTAAATGGCGCGGTCGAGACGAACTCTGTTTTCCATCTGATCCGCCTTGAGCGAACGGCTGCCTCAGTCGTGGAGCAATTGACCCGCAGCAAATTCATGGACGAGGAGACGAAGAGATGTCTGTAGCAGAGAAGACCTATCCCTACCAACCCGCTCGCCGTCAGCCAAAGGATGATAAGTGTGTCGCTGGGCTTGAACGGCGGATCAAAAAGCTCGAGGGACGTGTCAGCGACATCACCGCCTGCCTCGCTCTTTTCGTGATCGGCTATGTGCTCGTCGTTTGCGCGGGGGTGCTGTCATGAGCCGCTCTCCCGTACAGTCCTTTGCCGATCTCAAAGACGCGCTTACCCAGATGGTGTCGCTCGACAGCCAGATGGAAGACGACAAGCTGAACCAAGAGGTTGGTCTGGTCAACGAATGGGATGATCAGGCGAACCGGGCGATGGCCGCATTCTCGGAACTGATGCTTCAGGAGGATGCCCTGCGCGACATCGAGGCGCTGATCGCCACCACCTATGGTGGGGAGCCCGACTGATGCATGCAGCCAAGCTTTCCTCTGATCGTCTGAGCCGGGTCAATCGGTTGTTGTCCGATCGCAAGCCGCATTCGACACGCGACATCATGCGGCGCACCCATGTCTGCGCCATCAACACCTGCGTGTCAGAGCTGCGCCAGCTCGGGGCCGACATCAAGTGCGAGCGCAAGCACGTCAATGGCCGGTTCATCTTCTACTACACGATGCTGACACCGCCGGATGACGCCTCCGAAACAGACCAACCTCTTAACTTCACGGATGATGTATGACTGACACGCCCACCCCTCCAGCAGCTTCCCAATCTCACGACCTGCGCAGCATCACTGTCGCCCTGATTGAGGTCGAGGGCCGGATGCGCCCGGCACGCGCCGACCGTGTCGAAGTGCTGAAGCAAGATATCGACTGCAACGGTTTGACGCATCCACTGTTGGTTGTGCGCAAAGGGCAGAAGTATCGCTTGGTGGCTGGCTTGCAGCGCCTTGAGGCCATCCGGGCGCTGCGCTGGGCCGAGGTGCCGGTGACTGTATTGCCCGAAGACACCCCAGCTGCCGATCTGCGGTTTGCCGAGATCATGGAGAACATCAACCGCGAAGAGCTGACCAAGCTTGAGCGGGCTGAGCATCTGGCTGCGCTGAAGGCGACGTGGGAAGAAATGAACCCGGCTGCCCGGCATGGTGGCGACCGGCGCAGTGCAAATGTGCGCTTGGTCAAAGAGGCTGAGAATGCGGATGAAAACCAAAGTCCCATTTTGGGACTTTGGTCTGGGATTGCCGAAAAGACTGGGCTCTCAAGAACGGCATTCTTCCGCGCCATCGAAATTGCCAACGGCCTCTTCCCGTCGATTAAAGACCGCATCCGCGAGACATGGATCGCCGATCATCAAGCCGGGCTGCAAGCCTTGGCCAAGGTGCCCGCAGATGTCCAGGAGCGGGCTTGCGATGCGCTGCTCGCCGATCCACCGCAGGCTAGCTCGGTTGCGGATGCCTTGCTGATGGCACAGGGTCGCGCGCTGCCAAAGAACGACGACAAGCATTACCACCGCGTGACGCGCCTGTCGACCAAAAGCCGCCGTGCCTTCATCGACGAGCACAAGCGCGAAATCCTCGAGCACGCCCGTGCGCAAGGTTGGAGCCTCTGATGCTTTGGGTTTCGGCACAGCAAATCGCAGATGCGGCGGCGGCGGGCCTGATGCCCGGCCTGCCGACTGCCAAGCGGCGGGTGAATGAACTTGCCGTGCGCGAACGCTGGGCTGAAACCGGGCTTAGCCGGGTGCGGGAAGGTCGCGAAGGCGGCGGGGGGCTGGAATACCACATTGATGTGCTGCCGGCACCCGCACGGGCAGCTTGGCTTGCCAGTCACCTGTCCGTCGCCGCGCAGGATTTGCGCCCTGTTGTTACAGATACCGCGATTGATCAGACGGCCGATGCCCGCGCTGTACTCTTGAGCTTGGTTCAGAAGTTCCAACTCGAAAATGCGCTGCCGCAGACCGCAGCCGATGCGATGTTTGCAGAGCTGTTCACGAGCGGTTCAATCGCACTTCCAACATGGATTAAAGAGGCCGTGCCCAGCGTGTCCGCCCGATCAATTGCGCGCTGGCGCAAAGCTTCGATCGAGGGGGGGTCAACATCGCGCCGAGGGCGCCCGAAGGGATCGGGCATATTGGACGTTGCCCATGACGGCGAAGTACGGGCCATGATCCTTGCCGCAATTGCAAAGCAACCTTTCCTGTCAGCCAAACATGTGCGGATCCTTGTGAAGGACAAGTTCGGGAAATCCCTGACCACCGTTTGCGCGAAGACAGGGGATGAGAAGACCGTCGCTCTGCCCACCATTCGGGTATTCCAGACAGTGATCACCCGTTGGAAGGCCGAGTTCCGCAACGAGTTGATGCGGCTGACCAACCCGGACGGTTACCGGTCGCATATCCGGTTCTCTGCGACGGGCAGCCAGACGGCTCAGCGTCTCAATGAAATCTGGCAGGTCGATGCGTCACCGGCGGATGTCATGCTGAAAGGTGGCCGGTATTCGATCTACATGGCGGTCGATGTCTATTCCCGCCGTGCCATCGTTCTGGTCAGCAAGACACCGCGTGCGTCCGCCGTCGGTCTCCTGATCCGTAAATGCATCATGGCGTGGGGTGTGCCCGAGAAAATCCACACCGACAACGGGTCGGATTTTGTGGCCAAACAGACCAAACGATTGTTTGCAGCGTTGCAGATCACGGTCGAACTCAGCGACGCATACGAGCCAACCGACAAGGGTATCGTAGAGCGGACCATCGGCACTTATCAACGCGACATCGCGGTCTGCCCCGGCTTCATCGGTCACTCGGTTGCCGATCGCAAGATCATCGAGCAGCGCAAGGCCTTCGACAAGCGTCTCGGGGCGACGGATGAGACCCTCTACGATGTCGATATGGACTTTGCGGAGTTCCAGGAATGGAGCGATATTTGGGCTGCTGACATGTACGGTCGGGATCAGCACTCGGCCCTCAAGAAACGTACACCATTCGAAGTTGCGGCGTCCTACGCAGGTCCGGTTCGCAAGATCGAGCATGAGGCCGCGCTTGACGTTCTGCTGGCCCCGATCGCGTCGAACGGTGGCCTGCGCCATGTGACCAAACAGGGTGTGCGTGTCGATGGTGCCTATTACCTGCCGATGTCGGCCATGCCTGGCGACGAGGTTCTGGTGCGTATGGACCCCGCCGACATGGGGCGGATCATGCTCTTTGATCCGGAGACCGAAAGCTATCTGGGCGAAGCGTTGAATGCTGATCTCGCGGGGCTGAACCCTGCCGAAGTCATCGCCAAAGCCAAGGCTATGCAGCGCGCCTTTGAGGATGAAAAGCTTACGGACATCCGCCGTGCCAGCCGCAAGATTGGCAAACGGGATGTCGCCGACGCAATGCGCCGCGATGCCGCCGAGAAAGCCGGTGTCATGGTCGCCTTTCCAAAAGCCCGTGAGATCTACACGACGCCCGCGCTGGAGGCGGCTCGGGACGCCTCGCAGCCGCGGCCCGCTGAGGCGCAACAGAGCCGCGTTTCAGACGACGCTTTGGCCGCGATCCGAGCGGAGCACAAGCGCACCGCCGAGGTGCTGGTCAAACCCGAAACACCAAAGGAACGGTTCCGCCGCTTCCTCGTGTTGGAACAGCGCATCAAGGCCGGTGAGCCCGTGCTGCCGGAAGAGCACAAGGCGCTCGAGGCCTATCAGCGCCTGCCCGAATACATCGGGCACATGAAGATTTTTGAAGATTTCAGCTGGGGCATGTTCGGCTGATTTAGGTGTCACCGGCGGCGTTGCAGGCCGACCGGTGACGATAGTGAAGGTGAGGGAAGAATGACAGAAGAAGTGAGGCATAACAACTCTGTTGCACCGCTGCGCAACGTCGTCGCGCTGGTGGAGCTGATCGAGCGGGTCAATCAACGCGGTCCAGGGCTTCCGGGACTGGGGGTATTCTACGGATGGTCCGGGTATGGAAAGACAACGGCAGCGGTCTACGCTGCGAACCGGTTTCGCGCCTATCAGGTCGAAGTCAAATCGGTCTGGACCAAGAAAAAGCTTTGCACAGAAATCCTGCGCGATATGGGCGTCCTGCCTGCAAAGACGATCTCGGACATGGTGGATCAGATCGCCCAAGAGCTTGCGCGCAACAGCCGCCCGCTCATCATCGATGAGATCGACCACCTGGTCGACCGCAACATGATCGAAATCGTGCGCGACATCCACGAAAGTTCCGGAGCCACGATCATCCTGATCGGCGAAGAGAAACTGCCACGCAAGTTGATGGCTTGGGAGCGGGTTCACGGGCGCATCCTTGATTGGGTCGCGGCAGAAGAAGGGCAGATCGACGATGTCGGATACCTGGCCGCAATTTATTGCCCAAACGTCAGCCTGGCCGAGGATCTGAAGCTTCAGGTGCTCGAAGAGTCTCATCGTTCGATCCGGCGGATTTCGATCAACCTTGAGCGGATCAAGGAATTCGCGCTGACACGCGGCCTGAAGTCCATCAGCCGGGCAGACTGGGGCAATCAGCCCCTCTTCACCGGTGAAGCACCAACCCCTCGGAGGGCACCGAAATGAGCCGGATTTCCGCCACAGAAGCTGCCGCCTCGCGAGAACCGCAGGGCCGTCAACCGCTCTGGGAAGAGATGGTCAAGTTCAATGGAGAGCCGTTCACCATAACGGACATTCATGACCAGACCTATGTGAGCCGGCACACCATTCGCAGTTACCTGAAATCGCTGGTTCTGGCTGAATATGTCGAACGGATCGAACCCCCGGAAGGCGCTATACGTGAAGAGGCTGCAATCCGGTTCAAGATCATCGCAGATCCCGTTCCCTATCATGCACCGCGACTGAGCCGCGAGGGCAAGCCGGTTGTTCAAGGTGGTGGCGTCGAGAACATGTGGCGCACGATGCGGATGCTGGGCCAATTCTCTCCCCGCGACCTCGCCGCCCATGCCACCACCGATATTGTCAACGTCAGCGATACGACAGCGAAATCCTATTGCAGCTTGTTGCTACAGGCAGGGTTCTTGAAGGTGGTCAGCAAAGCGCAACCGCCCAAGAAACAGGCCGTCTATCGGTTGATCCGCAACACGGGCCCGAACCCGCCAATGATCCAGCGCACCAAGCAGGTGTTCGACCCGAATACCCAGAAAGCCTATCCGGTTGGGGGGCAGTCATGAGCGGGCCCGTCGAAATCGCAAAAACAGCATGGGGCGAAGATTTGCCCGATTGGGTTCTGGCGTTGGCCGAAGCCTGTGCGCGGACAAGCCAGAACCGCGTTGCCGAAGACCTGGGCCGCTCGGCCTCGCTGGTGAGCAACGTTCTGCGGCGCAAGTACCCTGGGAACATGGCAGCCATCGAAGAGCGCGTGCGCGGTGTCTTCATGTCAGTTGTGATCTCTTGCCCCGTACTGGGCGAACTGCCGACCGACAGGTGCCAGATGTGGCGGCAACGGGCGCAGCATTTGCAGACGCACAACACCCACCGCGTTCGCATGTATCGCGCTTGCCGGAGCTGCCCACGTTACCTCGAGGAGGAACAATTGTGACCAGCCTTACCAACGAAATCGTCGCCATGGCCAAAAAGCGCACACCGCCCAGGCAGATTGCTTCAACGCTGCGCATCCACCCGAACACGGTTTACCAGGCGATCCGGGATGCGCGCCGTCGCGGGCATGACATCCCGCAATTCAAAACGACCCGAAAGCCGAAGGCCGTGGATGTCGTTCTTCCAACAAAGCAGATCGTGCTGCCTCTCCGTTTGCATTCCCTGCTTGCTGCCGAAGCTGAGCGGCGGGGGCAGACGCCAACCGAAGCCGCGCAGCGGCTGCTTGAAAAGGCCCTGCTGGGCACCGTGGTGAAATCATGAAGGACATCCAGCAGCTAACTGAAGCGGAGATCCTACGCCTCGCTGCCAGCGGCGTTGCGAAGGTCGATTTGATGGGCCCGCGCGGTACCACGCTTTGCACGATGGACGAGATCGAAGCCATGGCCGCGCTGATCGTACTGGCGGGCGCGCTGCCGGGCTATCCGACCGACGCAGAGCGGCAACCCAGATTTGCGGCGTTGGAGGCTTCATCATGATGGAGCCGAGCCAACCGCAAGTTTGGAGTGAGATGTATTTCGGGCGCGATCGGGAGGTGGTCGGGCGGATTATCCGCAAGGGCGCGGCCGGGTTTACGCATCAGGACCTCGTCATTGCCGAGGTCAATCCAAAGCTTCCGGACGGCGATCAGATCGCCGCCGATATAGCCACCGCACTCAATTCGAAATTCACATAGGAGACACCTCATGACTGAGTTCACACCCGCACCCATCCCGGACGGCAAGCGCGAGATCGACGGGAAAATCTATATCGGCGACGGCAAAGGGGGCCTGTCGCCAATTGAGATGGTCAAGCCGCAACATCTTCTGGAAGACGAAATGGTCCGCAAAGTGATGGGCTTTCTGGTTGGCGCCAGCGAGCAAATCGGACGCCTCAAGGCACATACGATCGAAGATATCGACAGCTTCGTGGCGATGCTCCAGCAAGAGTACGAAGTCCAGCCAGGCGGCAAGAAAGGCAACATGACCTTTCACTCGCATGACGGCCTTTACAAGATCGAGGTGCGCATCAACGACTTTGTCGATTTTGGGCCTGAGCTTCAGGTCGCCAAGGATCTTGTCGACGAATGCCTCAACGAATGGTCATCCGATGCCCGCCCCGAAATCCGGGCTATCGTCACCAATGCCTTTCACACCGAGCAGGCCGGAAAGGTAAACCGCAGCGAGCTGATCAAGTTGACCCGCTTGCCCATCGATGACCCTCGCTGGCAGCGGGGGATGATGGCAATCCGGGATGCGCAGCGCGTGATCGGAACCAAGCAATATGTGCGCGGCTATCGCCGTGAAACCTTCGATGGCGCATGGCAGGCGGTCAGCATCGATATGGCGAAGGCGTGAATGCGATGAAGAACAAGCTCAGCGATCTCAACAATCACCTGTTTGCCCAACTTGAGCGTTTGTCAGAAGAAGGCATGACAGCCGAGCAAATCGAACAAGAGGTGAAACGGGCCGGCGCCATGGTGGCTGTGGCTGATCAGATCAGCAGCAACGCTGAACTGTCTTTGAAGGCCGCGAGGCTCTATGCCGACCATGGCGACAAAGTCCTGCCCCACCTTCCGCAGATCGGTGGAACATCGGGATGAAGGGCAAGTGCATCACATACAGCGATGCCGAATTGGTTTTCGTCGAGGCACTTCACAAGCTGCCCCGTCGCGATCTGCACAAAGCGTTTGTGGCCTGGTCTGGGCGGACTGATGTCAGCCAGTCGAACCTTACCGCTCTCTGCAAGCGCAAGGGTTGGTTGACGGGGCGGACAGGATGTTTCCAGCCAGGTCAGACGCCACCCAACAAGGGCAAAAAAATGCCGTTCAATCCAAACAACGCGAAGACGCAGTTCAAGAAGGGGCAAGTTCCCCACACCTATCGTGGCCCAGGGCACGAACGGATCGACAGCAAGGACGGATATGTCGTGATGATTGTGGCGGAGACTAACCCGTGGACCGGCGCGAAAACGCGGCCGGTTCAAAAGCACCGGTGGCTTTGGGAACAAAAGAACGGCCCGGTGCCGAAGGGTATGGTCCTGAAATGCCTCGACGGTGACAAGACAAACACCGACCCTTCGAATTGGGAGGCAATCCCCCAAGCAATGCTGCCGCGCCTGAATGGGCGTTTTGGCCGCGGATATGACGCCGCCCCCGCCGAGATCAAACCGACGCTCATGGCAACAGCAAAGCTTGAACATGCAGTCAGGCTGAAAAGGCAGGGCCGAGAATGATCCAGAAATCCATTCCCCGGATCATTGCAGCGGTCGCGGAACATTTTGGCACAACTGCTGCTGAGTTGACTGGCCCGGAGCGGACGCAGACAATTTGCGCCCGCCGGGCGGTGGCGTACCGCCTGTGCAACGAGCTGACGGATGTCCCCTATCTCCAGATCGGCCGACAATTTGGCGGACGGGATCATACCTCCGTGCTGCGCGCAATCGCAAAGCCGTTGGACCTTCAGCACAAGATCGCCTTCGACCGTCTGTCAGCCGACCTGACACGCGGCACCAGCCACGCCCATGACGTGATGATGCGATGGCAGTTCAAATCGCGGCGCGCGGCTCCCACACCCGTTTTCATCCGCCGGCACACCGCCCAGCGAACCGTTCAACAACGATCCCGGAGCTCGTGATATGACCCGTGCGCTACAAAAGCTGATCCACGTTGCATGCCGGGATTTAGGGCTGGACACTGACGCACGCCATGACCTTCAGCTTGCAATCTGTGGCAAATCATCAATGTCGGACATGACGGAAGCTGAGCTGACCCAAGTCCTGGAGCGCCTGAAACAAAGCGGTTTCAAGGCCAGTTCAACCGGGCGACGCCCGGCCGCGCCCCGCGCCGATCTGCGGCTGATCCATGTGCTGTGGCGCAAGCTGGGCGAGGCTGGCGCGTTGGAACGCCCTGATCGGGCCGGTCTCAATGCCTTCATTCGGTCCCGCTTCGGCGAGACCTGGGCATCCGTGCCTGCGGATATCGACATGCTTCGGGATGTTGAGCAGATCGAAGCTGTCGTCGCCGCTTTGAAGGCCTGGGGGCAACGTGCCAACATCGATTTCAACTGGAAGCGAGGCCGTCGATGAAACGCACGCGCCATTCAGTCACCGACCACGCCGTTGTCCGCTACCTTGAGCGTGTCGAAGGCATGGACATCATCGCGCTGCGTACTTTGATCGGGCGGAAGGTCGAAGACGGGCTGGACCAAGGCGCGTCCGGAGTTGTCTCTGAAGGATTTGTCTACAAGCTGCGCGACGGCGTTGTAACGACAGTCACGCCGCACAATACCCCGGATCGACGCACGATGCGCCGCGCCAGGACATCGGAACTTCCCGATGAATGACGGTCCCCGTGTTCCAGCTCAGATTGAAGCGATCGTGGAAGCGCTCGGTGTCGACGACGCCGTCGAGTTCTTGCTCGCCTTTGGCGGTACCGAAGTCTACATTGCCGAGCGCCCGACGGCGAAAAGCATGATCGTGGCACGGCTCGGGATGCAAAAAGCTCAGGCGCTGGCCAAGGTTGCAGACAGGCTTCCCAAGCGGATGCCAATTCAAAAGCCATGGATCGCAAAAGTTCTGAACGCAAAAGGTTTGACCGGCGCCGAGATTGCCCGCAAACTGCACGTCACGGATTTAACGGTGCGCCGGTATCTCGCCGATACTGGCAAACGCAATCCGCCAGACCCCGATCAGCTCAACCTGGACCTCTGAGGTCACCCCGCACACCGTTGCGGGTGAAATCAGTGCCGTCGTTCCGCCAGTTTGACCGGGCGGGACCGCCCTTCCTTTGCCCGCATTCTCGCAGCATCGGAGGCGACATGCGCACCATCACCACGATCATCATCCACTGTTCCGCAACACATCCGAACTGGATGGCTGGCAAACGCACTTCAGAGAAGGTTGCCGAAATCCGCCGCTGGCATGTCGAAGATCGCGGTTGGGCCGACATTGGGTACAACTATGTGATTGATCGCGATGGGACCGTGGCCATCGGACGTGATCGTGACCACGACGGC
This sequence comes from Pseudosulfitobacter sp. DSM 107133, assembly GCF_022788695.1. Classification (NCBI taxonomy): domain Bacteria; kingdom Pseudomonadati; phylum Pseudomonadota; class Alphaproteobacteria; order Rhodobacterales; family Roseobacteraceae; genus Pseudosulfitobacter; species Pseudosulfitobacter sp. DSM 107133. Next base: position 623,413 of record NZ_CP085154.1, on the reverse strand, counting down.
GACACATTCGAAGAAATCGGTGCTCACACCAAGGGTCACAATTCCAAGAGTCTCGGGATCTGTCTTATCGGTGGCCATGGCTCTTCGGCGACGGATGCCTTCGAGAGTAATTTCACCGAAAAGCAGGAAGCCGCATTGCGCGGCTTGATTGCCCGCATCGAGGATCAGCTGGGCGATCTTGCAATCGCGGGGCACAACGACTTTGCTGCCAAGGCCTGTCCGGGCTTCAAAGTCGACCGCTGGCTGAAAGGTGCTCCCCCCGCGCGCTCATCGCTTATGCAATCTGACATGCTGAAGGCCAGCGCCGCCATCAAAGTCGCTCAGGTTGGGACGCCTCTCGTTGGCATGATCGCAGGCATTCCCTGGCAGACCATTCTGGTTCTCTGCATCTTCTCAGCAATCGCGCTGGCAGCCTCGGGGATCATTGACATCGAGCGCATCCGCAAGTGGCGGCAAGGGGATCGGTGATGCGGTTTCTGAGCCGTTTTCTCGGACGTGAAAGCCTCTGGATCGCATTGCTGACCTTCGTGACGGTCGTCTTTGGGCTGGTGCGCCGTGATGCAACAAAAGACCGGGATCGGGACGCAAGAATTCAGGAGCTTGAACATGCACAGACCATTCGGAGCCGCGTTGAGCGTGCTGGCCGTGATCGCCTTGGCGGGGTGCGAGAGTTCGAGTTGGCGGGGTGGCGAAACGACGATCCCGGCCCCGAGGGAGACGCGGGCTAAGGCCGGTCCTGTCGTTGACGCCTTGTGCCAGTCATGGGGCGAAAGCCTTCCCACCCGTTCACATCAGGACACCGCTCAAACCACCGACGAAATCGAAATTTCCTACACCGCCTTTGGGGCTGCTTGCCCGGAGCATACGGACCTTGTCCCGGAGTAAAGCCTTGCGACGCACACTGACAACCTGCCCTGAGGCGTTCCGCCATGACGCTTGATCCCAAACTGCTGATGGATGGCTTGGCGCTCGTGGTTTCGATCGGGGCGATGGTCTACTCCTTTCTGGTCAACCGCAGGAAAGATGTTGACCAACGGTTTACAGATGGCTCCAGACGCATGGATCGGCTGGACGGTCGGGTGGCGTCGATCGAGCAGGAAGTCAACGCCATGCCCGGCAAGGACGATGTCCATTCATTGCAGATGACGCTGTCTGACGTGCGCGGCGATATGAAGGCGATGGCAGCAACGATGACCGCGATGGCCGAGAGTCTCAAACGTACCGAAAGCATCGTCACCCGCCACGAAGACCACCTGAGAGAGAACCGCTGATGTCTTATGCCGAAACAGTTCGCAAACACCGCCGCCTGGGCATTCTGCGCCATCTCGAGGCGTGTTCCGGTTATACGTCCAATGCGTCGATCCTGACAGACGTGCTCGATGGCGTCGGCATCGCGTCAACGCGCGACCAAATCGTCACCGAACTGACGTGGCTGCGGGAAAACGGGTTTGTCACTTACGATGACAATGTTGCCTTTGTTGTCGTGCGCGCCACCCAGACAGGTGTCGAGATTGCCTTGGGGCGCTCCACCCACCCGGACATTCAACGCCCAAGCCCTCGGGGGGTCTGAACATGCCCCCGCCGCGCAAAGTTGACCTGCTCCCAGAGGAGCAAAAGACCTGGCTTAAAGACGCGCTCAAAGCGGGCGGGTTCGCCGGGTATGAGCAGCTTGCCGACGATTTGAACGCTCGTCTCGAGGATGCAGGGATCACGTTGCGCATTGGCAAGTCGGCGCTGCACACGTTCGGCAAGGAATATAGCGAATTCGTCCGCTACCAGGAAGAAGCCAGCGCATGGGCGGCTGACTGGATGAAAGACAACGGCCTGGAAGAGGAAGCGCAACGCCACAACGTGTTGTTCCAGATGATCACCACCTTGGCCTTCAAGGTGATGCAACATCAGATGACCCAGACCGGCGAAAACATCAGCCCGCAGGAACTGCATTTTCTCGGCCGGATGCTGAAGGATGTGATGTCCAGCTCAGGCATTCGTCAGAAGCTGCTCGCCGATGAGCGCAAGCGCGTGGCTGAAGAAGCGACGAAGGCCGAACGCGACCGGGTTGCTGTTGCCATGGATGGTGCCATTGCGGAAGCCGGTTTGAGCGCCGAGCTGGCCAGCGATTTGCGCGCAAAGGTGCTGGGGGTATCCAGGTGACTGATCCGGATTTCATTGAAGAGCATCTTTGCGGTTTCGATACCATGCGTGACGACCGGCTCGGTCATTTGATGGTGAAACACGATGGCACAATCACCTGGGATCAGCTCGCCGCGATCAAAACTGCCGCCTGGGGGCCAGATGCGCGCGCAATCGAGGTTTATCCAGCCGACGCCAAGATCATCAATCACGCCTCAATTCGCCACCTCTGGCGGCTGGGCGAGAGCGACTTCTGCCCGGACCTCAGCGGGATCGACAGCACCGCGAGCGAAGACAGTCTTGCCGTGCGTCATGCCTTTGCCTGGCAAGGATCTCGCAAATGATCCGGGCCATTCATTTTGTCGATCGTGAGGATCACCGGAAAACCGAGGCTCCGGGGAGTATTTTCGTCAATCACCCGAATGGTGCAGAACTGGCGCAGTTCTGGTTCTACTGCCCCTGTGGCTGCGGGGATATTGCCATGATCGACGTGGGCCACAAATTCAAGCCAAACGGTGACCGGCCGACATGGAATTGGAATGGGGAGCTGTCTCGCCCGACGCTGTCGCCTTCGGTTCACAACCTGAATTGCGGCTGGCACGGCTGGTTGCGTGACGGATACTGGGAGAGCTGCTGATGGGGCATCAGCAAATAGCGGCGGCTCTGCTGGAGGCTGAAGATCGCGCGGGTGATTTCTGTCAATGTGGTGCGCCAAGTGATGATAGTTGGCACCCCCATTGTCACATCTGCGGCAGCTATTGGAAAGATGTGGAAGAAGGGCTGTTCAACCATCCTTCGATGGCAGGTCTGCGAGCAATTTCGAACGCCTTTTTCCCCTATCGAGAAGGCTATCCGGTTGATCTTTCTGACACCGAGGTTGAACGTGATGTCGATAGCCCCTGGTTCATCACGATCAAAGATGTTTTGCCGACGGATGCGCCTGGCTCGGCGAAGCCACTTTGCTGCTATATCAACGAAGTGATCTTTTATGAACATCCACACAGGGTGGTCGACGGCAATTATGCTTCCTATGGATCTGTTCAAACTCGTCTCATTCTTCAGGACATAATTGAGTTCGAGGATGAATCCTTCGTCTGCTTTTCTCAGCGGGTCGCCTATCTAGATGGCTGCTGGGTTTCATTAACGCGCGCGCGCCGCGAGGTGACAGGTGGTGGTCACCATGTCTGAAATCGAGGCAAAACCAGAAGCCGATCAGAATACGGCTGTTCTGGCACGGGATCCAGAGAAACTGCCCAGTGATCTGCTGCGTGGTGCGGATATCCCCGACGATCTTGATCCGTTGGAAGACGGCATTTTGATGCAGCACCAGAAAGACTGGCTCGCTGACAAGGCCAACCTGAAGATTGCGGAAAAGGGCCGTCGAACCGGGATCACCTTTGCGGAGGCGCTGGACGATACGCTGATCGCGGCATCCAAACGCTCTGCGGGTGGTGACAACGTCTTCTACATCGGTGACACCAAAGAAAAGGGCCGTGAATTCATCGGCTATGTCGCCCACTTTGCCAAGGTTATCGCGGGCGAATTGCATCCGGTCGAAGAATACATCTTCAAAGACGAGCGTCCGGACGGCACCTCCAGAGACATCACGGCCTATCGGGTGACGTTCAACAGCGGCTTTCGGGTTGAGGCCCTTTCCTCCAACCCGGCCAACATTCGCGGCCTTCAGGGCGTGGTGGTCATCGATGAGGCGGCCTATCACAAGGATGTCCGCGAAGTTATCGACGCTGTGAACGCGATGCTGATCTGGGGCGGCAAGGTCCGGGTCATTTCCACCCATAAAGGCCATCTGAACGCTTTCAACGAGCTGATCCGGGAAGCGCGGGCGGGCAAGAACCCGTTTGAAGTCCATTTCATCCCCTTCGGCGATGCAGTCAAAAATGGGCTTTACCGGCGTGTCTGTCTGATGCGGGGATGGGACTGGTCGCAAAAGGCGCAGGACGCCTGGGAGGCCAACATCAGGGGCTCTTACGGATCCCGCACAGCCGCCATGCGTCAGGAGCTGGACGCCGTGCCGGCCGAGATGGAAGGCGCTGCCCTCACCCGCGTCCAGATCGAGGCTTGCATGGCCCAAGGCATTCCAGTGTTGAACTGGGCCCAAGGCGACGAGTTCAAGAACGCCCCGGACGAGAAGCGTAAGGGCGAGGCACTCGCTTGGTGTGAAAAGGTTCTCGGCCCGGTTCTGAAAGCTCTGGACGAAAACCTTCAGCACTTCATGGGGGAAGACTTTGCTCGCAACGGCGACGTCACCGACATCGTCATCTATGAGCTCGGCGCGGATCTCGTGCGCAGGACCAAATTCATCGTGGAACTGCGCAACATTCCCTTCGACCAGCAGCGCGACATCTTGTTCTACATCCTTGATCGCATACCGCGCTTCGCCAAAGGGGCGATGGATAAAACCGGCAACGGTGCCTATCTCGCCGAAAAGGCAGTCCAGCGATATGGTGAACGGATCATCGAGGTCAGCTTCAGCCGTGAATGGTATGCGCGCGAAATGCCCCCCTACATCGAGGCGTTTGGCGACAAGACGGTCCTGTTGCCTTCACACGCCGACGTTCTGGCTGATCACCAGGCATTGCAATTCGTCGACGGCATTATCCGCGTGCCTCGAGATTTCCGCTTCAAAGGGTCGGATGGGTTTTTCCGCCACGGTGACAGCGCGGTGGCTGCGGCACTCGGTTACTATGCCAGCCGCCAGGATTTCGTCGAATACGATTATCAAGGTGTTGGAAACCGGCAGCAGGACAACGATTTCGACTACCCCGACGACGATGACAGCGACTGGTCGCGCCCACCCCTTGGAACCCGTATTCGGGGGAGCGTTTTTTGATCGTTTCCACCGCCTTCTTTTCCCAACCCCTCCAGTTCGGGGCAAACTTGAGACACAATAAAGGATCGGCATAATGGCCCGCCTACCTCAACTGCTCGATCACCGTGGTATGCCAGTGCGCCGCGCCGAGCTCCGCGAAGAGATTTCGGCTCCGACAATGCGCGGCGTCCGCTCGCCTCTCGCTGCATACCCTTCAGACGGGTTGAACCCGGAACGCCTGGGCGCGATCCTGCGTGAAGCCGATCAGGGTGATCCGATCCGCTACATGGAGCTGGCCGAAATCATCGAGGAACGCGACCCGCACTATCTGGGCGTGCTCGGCACCCGCAAAAGAAGTGTGACGCAGCTGCCAATCACGGTGAAAGAGGGCGGAGAAGATCAGCTTGATCTGGACATTGCGAAAGAGCTGAGGTCCTGGATTGCCCGAGAGGAGCTGGCGGATGAGCTCTTCGACATCATGGACGCCATCGGCAAAGGTTACTCGCACACAGAGATCATCTGGGATTACTCCAGTGGTCAGTATTGGCCTGCCAAGCTGAAGAACCGAAAACAGGCATGGTTCCGGTTTGACCGGGTCGATCTTGAGACGCCCGTCATGCTCGACGAAAACGGACAGGAGAGGCCTTACCCTGCCTACAAATTCATCTATGCCCAGATGAAATCAAAGACCGGTTTGCCATTGCGATCGGGACTGGCGCGGGTTGCGACGTGGAACTGGCTGTTCAAAGCCTATACCCAGCGCGACTGGACCATCTTCACCCAAACCTACGGCCAGCCGTTGCGACTGGGTAAGTTCGGGCCGGGTGCCAGTGAGAAAGACAAGAGCACCCTTCTGCGCGCGGTCACCAATATCGGCGGCGACCTTGCGGCGATCATTCCTGAAAGCATGATGATCGAGTTCATCGAGGCGTCGAATGTCGGCGCCAGCACTGAGCACTATGAGCGGCGCTCCGACTGGCTGGACAAACAGATTTCGAAGGCGGTGCTGGGGCAGACAGCAACAACTGATGCCGTCACCGGCGGCTTGGGGTCGGGCAAAGAACATCGTCAGGTTCAGGAAGACATTGAAACAGCCGATGCCACACAGCTTGCCGCAATCCTGAACCGCGATCTGGTTATCCCTTGGGTTAAGCTGAACTATGGGCCCCGCCCGAAGTATCCGACAATCAAGCTGTCCCGGCCGGAGGAAGAAGACCTCAAGAACCTCGCAGAGGCACTTGGACCGTTTATCGACCGTGGGCTGCGGGTCAGCGCGGATACGATCTACGGTAAGTTTGGCATCCCTGCGCCGCAGCAGGGCGCGCAGATTTTGCATCCCACGGGGCAAAACACCCCTCCCGCAGGGTCGCCGTCGGCCACAATGCAGACAAAAGCCCCTGAGACTAAATTTGAATACCCTTTTAATACCCTTCCGGATCAATCTGGGGTGGTTGCCGCCGAACAGAGCCAACAGGCCTCAGAGGCGCTAATATCGCCTCAAGCCAAATTGGCTGATGTACTGGCTGATATGATGCAGGCCCCCATGCAGTCGATGATGGATCAGATCGAGGGCATGGTTGAAGCGGCAGGTTCGCTTGAAGAGTTGCGCGAAAGCCTGTTGGCCGGGTTCCCGCACCTTGATGCCGACCGCCTCATCGCCACGCTGGCTGAAGGCATGTCGGCGGCCGATCTTGGCGGGCGCGCGGCATTGGAGGTCGAAAGTGGCTGAACCATTCAGCGCGATTTTCCGCCAACCTTTTCCTGAGCAGGTTGCGGCATTCCGGTTGCGGCTCGGGGATCTGGTCCCGACCACCAGATGGGATGACATCCAGAAATCAGCACATGACCGCGCCTTTATGGTCGCCGGGGCTGCCAAGGCGGATCTTCTGGCGGATCTCGGCAAAGCCGTGGATGCAGCAATCACCGAAGGCGAGAGCCTGGAACAATTCCGGGCCCGGTTTCGCGAGATCGTAAAAACGCGCGGTTGGCACGGCTGGACGGGCGAAGGCACGAAAGGTGGTGAGGCCTGGCGAACAAAGGTCATTTACCGCACCAACATGGCAACCAGCTATGCTGCCGGTCGTCGGGCCCAGCTCATCGCAGGCAATTATCCGTTTTGGGTGTATCGGCACGGCGGCTCCGAAAATCCGCGCCTGACGCATCTGTCGTGGGACGGTCTGGTCTTGCCCCCGGATCACCCATTCTGGATCACACATACGCCGGTGAACGATTGGGGGTGCAGCTGTTACATCTTGGGTGCGCGCTCGGCACGCGCAGCGCGCCGGTTGGGCGGTGATCCTGACAAGAGGCTTCCCGACAATTGGCGGGAGTTGGATCCGAAGACGGGCGAGCCGCTCGGCATCGGCAAAGGCTGGGGCTATGCACCAGGTGATACGGTGTCGGAAACTGTCACGAGACTGGCTGACAAACTGGATGATCTGCCCGCCCGCCCGTCGATCGATCTGATACAGGAATGGCTCAAGTCGTCGGGCTTTGCGGAATGGATTAAAGACCCGATCGGAAACTGGCCTCTCGCACGTCTCCCCGACAGCGCCGCCAAAGCCATCGGCGCACAGACACGGGTGGCGCACCTGTCTCCCCAGACCTTGACAAAGCAGCTGCGCGATCATCCCGAGTTGAGCCCTGCCGAATACGGGCTGGCCCAGGCAACAATTGACGGGGCAACGCATCAGATTCAGGACGGCCCCCGCAATTTGATCTTCGTGCGCGATGTCGAGGATGCACGCGGCTACGTTCTGGTGATCAAAGCAACCCAGACAGGACGGGGTTTGTTGATCACCAGTTTCAGGCGTCTCAGCCAGCAGCAGGCCAAAAAGGATCAGGAGCTGCGCCGTCTGCTCAGAAAAGGGGATTGATACAGGCGGTGGGGCCTCCCATTCCAGAAACTGGCAACCCCACATAGCGCTCCGGTTCGAAAACCGTGCAACGGCCGGGAGAATATCACCGTGTCACGCCTGCAACGAGGAATATAGTGATCATGGACCTAAAACTCAATACGGCGGAGATGGACGCGGCTTTTGCACAGCTCTCTCTGCGGCTCACAGATTTTACCGGTGTCATGCAAGACATCGGCGAGCTGATGATCGAAAGCACCAAACAGAACTTCGTCGACGGAACTGATCCCGATGGCAAAGCCTGGGCGCCGAAATCGCAAGCCACGCTGGATGCCTACGCGGGGCGAAATGAGAGCGTCAGTGTCCGACCGTTGATTGGCCCATCCAAATCACTCTCAACCACCATCTTTGCCCAGCACGATGCGACCAGCGTCTCCTGGGGATCCAATATGATCTATGCGGCCGTCATGCAATTTGGCGCCCAGGCGGGTGAGTTTGGCGCAACGATCGGGCGCGACAAGAATGGGCGGGAGTTCTTTGTCTCAACGCCTTGGGGGAATATTCCGCCACGCCCGTTCATCGGCGTCGGGCCTGACGATCTGGTCGCAATTACCGAAACGGTCAGCGATTGGTTGGAGCGCGCCGATGAAGGTGGTTGACCGAACTGCCTCTTGAAGGCACGTTAAACCAACGTTTGAAGTCATCGCACCCGCACACCGTTGCGGGTGTTTTTGTATCTGCGCCCCGCCGATATTTGGGCCATGACAAACGCAGCACAATCCATCGCATTTATGGCGGCAAACCCGCTCCCCGAGATCGCTGAAGGTGACGATGCGCCCGAGTGGGTCCACGTCTTGCCGCGCGCCAGCGGGTCTTTGCAGACCTATGACGGTCGCGGGCCCTACTTCGTGCGGGACGAAGCTGCGATCATCGCCGCCTCGATGGCTGAAGGTGAAATCGCGATCGACCAGGATCACGCCATCGGCAAAACCGGCAAGACCGGACAACCCGCCCTGGCGCGTGGTTGGATCACCGAGATGCAGTCTCGTGAAGACGGTATCTGGGCGCGTGTAAACTGGACCAAGGCCGGTCGCGAGCTGGTGGCGTCCCGTGCTTACCGCAGGCTCTCGCCGGTGATCATCCTCGACAAAGTCAGCCGTGAAATCTCCAAAATCCGCGAGGTCAGCCTCGTCAATCGACCCAATTTGCGCGGCCTTGCCGTGCTCAACCAGGAAGGCAGCGACATGCTCCACGAAAAACTCATTGAACTACTGGGACTGGCCGAAGGCGCGACCGAGGATGAAGTTCTCGCAGCGCTGGCGAAAGCCATGGCCAAGCCCGAAGACGACGACGCACCGCAAGTTGCCGAGGCGCAATCGGCCCTGGACCAGATCGCGGGTGTCGTCGGCCTTCAAGCGGGTGCATCCCCTGCGGCCATTCTCGCTGCAACACAGGCCGTGAAGGCAACCAGTGCCACGAGCGGCGAGCAGATTGCTGCCATGCAGGCCCGCTTGGATGGGCTGGAAGGCGATGGCAAACGCCGCGAAGCGACCGAGTTCGTCGAAGACGCCAAGCGTCGGAAGGCCGGTATCAGCCCTGAGGTCAGCGAACACCTGGTGTCTCTGCACATGGAGGGCCACGCCGACGCTTGCGAAAGCATCATCACCGCTCTGCCCGATCTGCGCGAGACCCACACCGGTGGCAAGCCGCCCTCGTCGAGCGCTGCCGGCAAGGCCGGGCTGACAGCCACGGAGGCGCAGGTGGCCGCCATGATGGGGCAGGACCCCGCTGAATACGCCAAGTTGCGCGATGCACTTGGCCAGGTAGAGGAGGCGCTCTGATGACCGCACTGACTGAAGGTCGCAACACACCCGAAGCGTTGGGGCAAATGCGTTCAACCGCTGTGGCAGCATCCACCAAGATCTATGCAGGGGCCATGGTGATGGTCAACGCGACGGGTTTCGCTGTCGAAGGCCAGACCGCAACGGGCCTTATCGGCCTGGGGCGTTCGGAAGAAACCGTGGACAACAGCGAAGGTGCCAACGGCGATCTGGACGTCTCGTGGAAGTCCGGTTCGTTCCGCTACGCCAATTCGGCCGGTGCGGACGAGATCACCGCCGCCGATATCGGCAAGCCCTGCTACGCGGTGGATGACCAGACCGTAGCCAAAACCGACGACACCGGTGCCCGCTCCCCGGCTGGGCTAATCGATTTTGTCGACGCGCAAGGTGTGTGGGTCCTGTTCGACCCCAGTCTCACCCGCGCTGCAACCGCTTAACAGGAGAACCCCTGATGCTTATCAATTCGACAAGTCTGAACGCGCTGCGCGTTGGCTTCAATGGCTCGTTTAACCGTGGCCTGGAACAGGCTGATACACAATACGGCCGTGTCGCAACCACTGTGCCGTCGAGCACGAAGGAAAACCGCTACGGCTGGCTGGGCAAAATGCCCAACGTCCGCAAATGGGTTGGCCCGCGCGCTATCCAGGGCATCGCCGAACACGACTACAGCATCAAGAACGAACCTTTTGAGCTGACAATCGGCGTTGACCGCGACGACATCGAAGATGACAATCTGGGCGTCTATGACCCGCTCTTCGTCGAGATGGGCGAAAGCGTGGCCGCGCACCCGGATCAACTGATCTGGGATCTGCTGAAGGCGGGCTTTGCAACCAAATGCTATGACGGCCAGTATTTCTTCGACACCGATCACCCGGTGCTGGATGCCAATGGCCAGCCCACCACCGCATCCAACACCGGTGGCGGCTCCGGTGACCCATGGTTCCTGATGAACACCCGGCGCGCGATCAAACCCCTGATCTATCAGGAACGCAAAAAGCCCCAGTTTGTCGCAAAAGACAAACCCACCGACGACAATGTCTTTGATCGCAAGGAATACGTCTATGGCACCGACCTGCGGTGCAATGTCGGCTTCGGCTTCTGGCAAATGGCCTTCGGATCCAAGCAAACCCTGGACACCGCGAGCTTCAAAGCCGCACGCCAGGGCATGATGTCGCTCAAGGGCGATTACGCCCGCCCTCTGGGCATTGTGCCCGATCTGCTGGTGGTTGGGCCTTCTCTTGAAGGTGCCGCCGAAGAAATCCTGAAGGCTGACCGCAACGCTGCTGGCGCGACCAACACCCAAAAAGGCAAGGTCGAAATGCTGGTGGTGCCGTGGTTGGCGTGAGGGCTGACCGATGACTGAGCGAACAGCAGAACGGATTGCTCTGGAAGCGCGCGCGGTAGAACTGGGCGTGACCTTCCAGGCCAACATTGGCGACACGAAGCTGCAAAAGCGGGTTGATGCGGCCGAGGCAAAGGCGTCGGGCGCGGGAACCGCCCCGAGCGAACAGGGTCCAGCTTCGAACGCCGCAGTGCCTCCGAAGGACGCAACCCAAAAGCCCCAGCGTAAAGCTGACGCCGGGCCGTTCATCAAGGTGCTCGGGCCCGCCAATGGCTTCTGGCGCTGCGGAATGCGCTTTGACGCCAAGCCGACCGCCTTCGGCGTCGGGGATCTGACAGATGACCAGATCGCCGCCCTCGAGGCCGAGCCCGAGCTCACAGTCATTCGGCAGAAGAACGCGAAATAGCGGCCTCGCCGCTATGCCCTTCACTTGGGAGCGAGGGGCCTTCCCGGTGGCCTGCTGCGGGCCACCGGGCTGAATTCAAGGATTGATCGATGACCTATGCCACGCAAGATGATCTGATTGACCGCGTCGGTGAGCGTCTGCTGATCGACCTGACAGATCGTGAAGAGCAGCAATCGCTGACGATCGATGCTGATGCCGTGGCACAAGCTCTGGGTCATGCAGATGCCGAGATCAACGGCTACCTTGCCGATCGCTACGTGTTGCCCCTGTCAGAGGTGCCCCCCACCATTGTTGATCTGGCCTGTGTTCTGGCCATCTGGCGGCTGCACACCTACGAGCCGACCTCCAAGATCAAAGCCGATTATGACGAAGTACAGCGCAAATTGCGCGAGATCGCCCGTGGCATGTTCCGCCTCCCGATTGATGGCGTGGAGCCTGCCAACACGGGCACATCCGGTGCCCAGTTTACCGACCGCGAACGCCCTTTCACAGAAACCAGCATGAAGAGTTTCATCTGATGCAGATCGATCTGATCATCGCGCAGCTGAAAGCCAATGTGCCGGCACTGCAAGACCGCGTGCGCGGTGCCGGTGATTTTGCAGCTCTTCTGCGCAGCGGGTCCGAGCCGCAAGCCCCAACGTTTGCCCACGTCCTCTACGCCGGCATCGTTGGTGTCGGTCGCCCCGCACTTGCCACCGGTGCCTACCGTCAGGAGACCGCAAGCGGCATCAATATCATGTTGTCGATCCGCACGAGCGGTGCAGACGGGCAAAAAGCCCTGGATGATGTCGAAGAGCTGGAGAAGGCGATTTTGGCGGCGCTCTGTGGCTGGGCTCCGAGCGAAGAGACTGGCGTATTCCAACTCGTGCGCTCCGGCATGGTTCAATTCCAAAAAGGCGTGATGCGCTGGCAGATCGACCTGACCATCACCGATCAACTGAGGATTTCCCAATGACCAAGAAACGCCCCGTGCTGCCCGCTTCAGGCGGCAGTTACCTCCGCAAGGGTTCCGAGCTCAAACAGATCGCGGAACCCACGAAAGAGCTGACCCGCCGTGACATCGAAAAAGCGGCTTCAACCACTGTTAAAGACCCCGTCAAAGGGTCTGATAAGGAGACAGATCAATGACCATGCGCTGGCGTGACAAGATCCTCGTGGCCAAGATCGAAAGCATCTACGGGGTCGATCCGGTGCCAACGGGCGGCGATGCAATTCTGGCTCTTGAAGTGGCCCTGACCCCGATGGAAGGCCAGGACAAAAGCCGTGATCTCGATCGCGGATACCTGGGCGGCCAACCGACAATCCCGCTCGATCTGCACACTAAGCTCAGCTTCAAGGTCGAGATCGCCGGATCAGGGGCAAGCGGCACGGCGCCGGGCTGGGGCGCGTTGTTGCGCGCTTGCGCGTTTGCAGAAACGGTCACGGCCAGTACGTCGGTGGTCTACAACCCGGTCTCGGATGGCCACGAAAGTGTCACCATTTATCTGTGGATTGGCAGCACCCGCTATGCGGTGTCCGGCGCACGGGGGAATGTGACGCTGCGCTTCAATGCCTCCGACCTGCCTTATCTGGAGTTTGAATTCACGGGCCTGTTCACCATGCCGTCGGAAGTGGCCCGGATTACCCCGGATTACAGCGCCTTCAAAAAACCCGAAGCCGTCACCAACGCAAACACGCCAGAATTCAGCATCGATGGCACCGATTTTGTTTTGCGCAACCTGAGCCTCGCCGCCGGGAACGATGTCCAACCGCGTTTCCTGATCGGGGCAGAGCAGGTCATCATCGTGGACCGCAGCGAAACGCTGGAATTTCAGATCGAAGCGACACCACTCACAACATTCAACCCTTTCCAACTCGCCAAGGCCCAGACCGCCGTCGACCTCCAGCTCGTGCACGGCATTGGCAGCGGCAATGTCGTGACGCTCGATGTGCCCACGATGCAAATGCAGCGTCCGACAGGTCTGACCGAAGCGCAGGGCATTAAGGAATGGCCCCTGCGTGGCATCCCGCTGCCCGCAAGCGGCAACGACCAGTTCACACTTACCCTCACCTAAGTCAGGAGCAGCTCCCATGTTCACCATCGATAAATCGCCGACATTCACCCACACCGTCCCTGTCAATGTTCCGGTCAATGGCGGGCACGAAAAGCAGAGCATGAAGGTAACGTACCGTCTGCTTGATGACGACACCATGGGCGGACACGACACCCGGACGCTGAACGGCCAGAAGAACCTTCTGCGTGAAGCCGTGGTCGAAATCGGGGACCTGGTCGATGAGGAAAGACAACCATTGCCGTTCAACGACGCAATGAAGGAACACATCCTTGGTCTGCCCTGGGCGCGCAATGCACTGCTCAAGGGCTACACCGACGGGATCGTGCCGGGCCTTTTGGGAAACTGAAATGGGCCGGTGCTGCCTGGATAGATGGCACACTGGCCCAGTCGCAGCAGTCAAACGGTGACGATGCGCTGTCGGATGCAGAGCGCTGGGGTATTCCTTCGGAGATCATTCGCCGCCCCCATCGCGGGATCTGGGAGTTGTGTCTGCCTGCGGTGCAGGCTTTCACCCGGATCTCGTCGCTCTTTCGCACACCAGGCGCATTTGGCGGGGTTTGCGGACTTGACTACGGCGGCGTGCGGGACGGCTTGGAAATGTCCGGTGTGACGATCACGCCAGAGCTTTGGGCGCAGATCCAATGTGTTGAGGCCGGAGCAATTGAAGCAGTGATGAGGAAGTTGCAGTGACATTCACGGTTCAGGGCACAGTTACGATCGACGGCAAGGAGGCCAAGATCACCCTGAAGGGGATCGGGGATGAAGCCAAGAAGGCCGGGGCCGAGGCCGAAGGCTTTGGCCGCAAAGGACGCGGCGCCGGTAAGGGCGCAAAAGAACTAGGTGACCAAACCACCTTTGCCGCCGGGTCTGTTTCGAACCTCACGGCTCAGTTCAATGATATCGGGGTGATGCTCGCTGCGGGTCAGAACCCGCTGCAACTGGCGATCCAGCAAGGCACACAGATCACCCAGGTGTTTGGCAATGCCGGGGCTGCGCAGGCAGGCATGATGCTCAAGCAGGCGCTAGTCAGCATGATCAACCCGCTCAACCTGATCACAATCGGTGCGATCGCGGGTGGGGCCGCATTGGTGCAGTGGGCAACAAGCGCCGCGTCTGCCAACGACAACGCTGGGCAATTTGAGGAGCAGCTTGAGGATCTCGACGCTGCGATATCTGATTACGCCAAGTCTGCTGATCTGGCCTTGATGACAACGGATCAACTGAAAGAGCGGTTCGGTTCCGCCAGTGAGGACCTGCAACTCACAATCAGTCTGCTTGAACAGATATCCAGAAATGAAGCGCAACGTTCGATCGATCAGGTTGCCAGTTCTCTGGGAGAGTTGATGGGGATCGCTGGTGACGGTGATCGCCGCACCGGTATTGCTGATTTCTTCGATTTGAACATCGGTTTGGCGTTTACTGACCAGCAGCGAGAAATGCGCACAGAAGCCAGAGCCCTGACAGCCGAATTTCTCGAGCAACAAACAGCGCTGACCGGTGCGGCGGGTGATTTGGGCCGCCAGATCGAAATCATGCGGCAAATGCTGTCCACGGCTCAGCAATTGGCTGAGGCCCGAGGCGGTATCAGCGCGGCTGAAGAAGCTATACTCAAGCAGATCGCCGAAACACTGCTAAAAATGGAGCAGCAACGGGGGAAAGTTAAAGAGCTAGAAGACGGAATGTCACGGGCGGAGATGAAATCGCGAGCGTTCTATGCGCAAAGTCGTATCGCATCTAACAAGGCACTCAGCTCCGCTCAGCAGCTCATCAAAGAATTGCAAACAGAAGCCAACATTCAACGCCTGATCGCCCAGTACGGCGAAGACAGCCGCCGGGTGGCCGAGGCCCGCGTCGCAGAGGAACGCCGGGTTTACGCTGCCACCAAGCTCACCGCCGACATGTCACAGAACATGAAAGACGAGATCATGCGGGCATGGGATGCGGCCAACGGCATGGCGTCCGTCGATATGGCGACGGCCATCGCGGCCGCTGCGGATCAAGCCAGCCGCATGGCCAATGAACTCGGCCGCGCGGTTTCCAACGCGATCGCACTCGCCAACCAGGGGGTCGGCGATGTTGAGCGTGCCCGGATCAACTACGAATTCCGCGACGATCCGCTCGGTCGCGCTGGTGCGCTCGCCGGTGCGGAGTTCGATAGTCGTACCCGTCCGGCCAGCGGCGCACCGCTGCCTGATGGTGCGGCACGATACATCGAACAGGAACGCGATGCCTTTGTCTCCGCGCGCATCGAGGCGGAGCGCTATAATCAAGAGCTTCAGGCGTGGCGGAAAGAAAAAACCGCTGTGGACCGCAAAGGGAGAGGCAACGACCGCGCGGCAGAGCGGGCCTCGAAACGCGAACAGCAAGCGATTGATGATCTGATCATCTCGCTGGAGGCACAACGTGATCTTCTGGCGGAAACCGACCCGGTGCAGAAGGAAATGATCCAGAACCGCAAGGTTCTGGCCGTTGCCACGGATGCCGAACGCAAAACTGTGCAACAGCTGATCGCGGCACGCATCCAGGAAGAAGCAGCGATCGAGCGCGCGACAGAGATGGCCGATCTGTTCGGGGACATCACCAGCAACGCACTCGATAGCCTTATTGTAAAAGGCGAAAAGCTCGATGACGTGCTGGCAAATATCGCGGGCAGTCTGATTGATGCAGGTATTCAGGCAGCTCTCTTTGGCGAAGGGCCCTTTGGATCGCTGTTTGGCGGCACCAGTATTTTCAGCGCAATTTTCCCGACACAGAAGAAAGCCGACGGCGGAATGATCTATGGCGCCGGTGGCAGCCGCGACGACAAGGTGCCGTTGTGGGGATCCGCCGGTGAATTTGTTGTCAACGCCAGCGCGACGTCGCGCAACCGTGCCCTTTTGGAGGCGATCAACTCAGGTACGTCGACACAACAACATGCGTCTGCCAGTGAGCCTACCGAACAAGGTAGTGCAGTAACGCCCAACCGCATTCTTTTGGAAGCAATCAATCTTGGTGCGTCGACCCAGAAACGCGCAGACGGCGGCATGATCTATGGCACCGGTGGCAGCCGCGATGACAAAGTGCCGTTGTGGGGATCCACTGGTGAATTCGTCGTCAACGCCAGCGCGACATCGCGCAACCGTGCCCTTTTAGAGGCGATCAATGCCGGTACTCCGATGCTGGGTTTGGCGAAGGGCGGCATGATTGGAAACCCCGCCAATGGGCAGGTTGCGCCCATGGGCGGCAACAATGGTCCCGTCACCATCAACGTCGATGTGACCGGCGCGCGCGGCAATACCGAAATCATGGAGGGGGTCCGGGAAGGTATTCGCCGGGGCCTCGAAGAATACGATCGCAATGTGCTGCCTGGTCGCGTGAGCGAGATATCAGATAGCCCACGGAGGGTTGGCTGATGCCTTTGACATTCCCGCTTTCAACCAGCGATTTCATGGACGAATTGCCCATTGCAAGAGTGTCTTTCGAATTGCCCGAAACCGTCGAGATGTCACGGGCAGCAGGCGGCGATCTGCTGACCGGCCGCATCGGGAATGACCTCTGGCAAGGCGAAGTCACGCTGGGCCGCCTGACCCGCGCCGAAGCCCGTGACGCCCTTGCACTGGTCGATGCCGTGCGGGGGCCGGGGCGATCCTTCTGCGCTTATCACGCGGCTTTTGCATACCCGCTTATGGATCCGACCGGTGCGATATTGGGCGCCGCAACGCCCCAGATCGCAACACTGGATACCGACACGCGGCTGCTCAGCCTCAAAGGTCTGCCTTCAGGCTATGTTCTCAGCAGGGGCGATTATCTGTCTTTCGAGTACCGCACTCCGGTTCGATACGCGCTGCATCGCATTCAGGAAATTTCCGTCACGGCAAATGGTTCAGGCGTCACACCCCTTTTTGAAGTGAACCCGAATATCCGGCCCGGAGCGGTGACGGATACGATTGTGCGCCTGATCAAGCCATTCTGCAAAGCAGTGATCGTGCCGGGCAGCGT